>NZ_RQWN01000001.1:988994-1288994 GCF_003977755.1 Haloterrigena salifodinae | reverse complement strand
CGAGGCGATGAAGATCGCCGGAATCTCGAAGACTCCGTGGGGGACGACAAACGCGAGCAGTTCCGTCGGTTCGGTCTCGGTTCGCGCGAAGATCCCCATCGCGAGCCCGTTGAACAGCAGCGAGGCGACCGCGGGCACCACCAGCACGACGCCGGACAACGCCGTCGTGAGCGCGACCAGCCAGTTGTTGGCGAAGAACTCGAGGGTCGCCCCGAGCGGATTGTGGTCGACGAGCCGCGCCGAGATCGACGTTTCGACGGTGCCCTCGACCGGCGCCGCGGCCGCCCAGCCGGCCCAGAAGCCGCCGAGAGCGAGTGCGACGACAAGCGCGTGCGTGACGGGCGTCTCGCGGACGAACGCGACCATCTCGGACCAGCCGTACCGAACGCCGTCTCGCAGCTGTCCGCCGAGGGACCGCACCGGCGCGGTCGGCGGCTCGAGGCGCCGTCGATAGTCGTTGTAGACGGCCGTCTTCAGGAGGTCGAGCGCCGGAAACACGACCAGCGGCGTCACCAGCGACAGCAACGTGGCGACGTCGACGAACGTGATTACCGCCGAGAGCACCGCGAGCGCGATCGTCGTCCCGAGTGCGACGGCGTAGTAGACCCCCGCCTCGAGAGGCTGCGATCGGATGAACCCGAGCGCGTTCGTCACCGCGTCGACCGCGGTCGTGTCGTCGACGACGACGGCGACCGACGCGAACGCGAACACCGCGCGGACCGCGAGCAGCGCGGCGAGGATCACGAGCCCGGCGACGGCGCCGACGAGGAGCGCGGGGCCGCCCGACCCGGTCGACAGCGTGACGATGCCGGCGACAACTCCCACGGCCAGCCCGATCGTCAGCAGGACGGCGAGCCACGCCAGCAACTCGAGGAGGTAGAGCCCGAGGAATCGCAGCCAGTAGCGGCGCGCGCCCGCGAATCCGGCCGCCACCCCTCGGTTCCCGCGAAGCCGCGCGGAACAGGCCGTTAGCTGTCCGGCGGCGACGGCCGCGTACAGGACGATCCACACGACCAGCGCCACGCCGATCGCCACGACGGCCAGCAGAATCAGTGTCGGCGTGAACAGCTGATCGACGAGCACGTCGAACTGGCTGGCCCACGCTTCGAACGCCTCGGGGTCGGCGTTCGGGTCCGGCGGCTCGGTGTTCAGGTCCTGTAGCTCCGCGACGATCGTCGCGAGTCGGCCGGTCGTCGCGAGGTAGACGTAGGCGATCACCATCGCGAGAAACGGGACGACGCGGGCGATCGCGGGGACGGCGGCGCCGAGAACGTACCAGGGGAGGAGATCACCCGGACGGTGACGCACTGCGTCGACGGCCGCGTCGACGGCCTCTGAGAGGGACATACCGATCGTTCGTCGGTGTGTCAGTTAAATGGACCTCTCTTCCGGAACGACAGTTGAACGAGTTCGACGCCCTCGATGTCGGTCGCGCGGTGAGCGGCCATGGATCCCGCAGCGGCACCTGCGTGGCGAGACTTACGTCGCGCGCTCTCGTACGATTCGTATGGTCACCACGCTCTCGGCCGACCGACTCGCCGAACTCGTCGACGAAGACGACGCGGTCACCCTCGTGGATACCCGGCCCGAGGACAGCTACGAGGCCTGGCACGTCCCGGGCGCGGTGCACTTCCCCTTCGGCCCCGAGGAGGAACTGGACGACCGCCTCGAGGAATTCGAGGACGCCGTCGGCGGCGCCGACCGCGTGATCACGATCTGCGCGAAGGGGATCTCGTCGGGCAACCTGGCGACCCGACTCGAGTCGGCCACCGACGCCTACGACGTGGCGACGGTCGACGGCGGAATGAAGGGTTGGAGCGGCGTCTACGAGCGCGTCGAGATCGACGTCGGCGGCGACGGCGCCGGGACCGCGACGGACGCCCCGACGATCGTCCAACTCCAGCGGCGGGCGAAGGGGTGTCTGGGCTACGTCGTCGGCTGTCCGGCGACGGGCGAAGCGATCGTCGTCGACCCGACGGACGATATCGACGAGTACGAGGTCGCCGCGGAAGAGGTCGATCTGACGATCGCCGGCGTCGTCGACACCCACGTCCACGCCGACCACATTTCCGGCGGTCGGGAGTTGGCCGACAGCCTCGCGGTCCCCTACTACCTCGGCGCGCGAGCGGCCGACCGCGGCGTCGACTACGCGTTCACGCCCCTCGAGCGAAACGAGGTCCTCGACGTCGGGGACCTCGAGGTCAAGGCGCTGGCGGCGCCGGGCCACACCAGCGAGATGATCAATCTGCTCGTCGACGGCGCGGCCCTGCTGACGGCCGACACCCTCCACGTCGACTCGGTCGGGCGGACTGAACTCGAGTTTAGCCAGGACGAAGGTGAGGAAGGTGCCGAGATGCTCTATGAGACGCTCCACCGGACGCTCCTGGCCGAACCCGAGGCCGTCGTCGTCCTGCCGGGCCACGTCACCGTCACTTCCGACGGCGAGTTCGAGCACGGCGTTCCCGGTGACCCGATCGCGACAACTGTCTGCGAGGCTCGTACCGGGATCGACCTGCTCGGCCTCGGGGAGGAGGAATTCGTCGAGCGCATGGCCGACGCCGGCGAGAAGCCGGCGAACTACGAGGAGATCATCGACCTGAACCGTGGCCGCGAGGAGCGACCGCCCGAGGATCGCACGGAACTCGAGTTGGGGCCGAACAACTGTTCGGCCTGACAGAGGTTTGCGGTGCGACTCGGATACCACCGTCCTTCGGAGGATATGTTATATACTACCGTGGCGTACGATACCACAGTGATATCGAATGCAGGTTACAGCGATCCGCGAAGCCGAATGTCCGCAGTGTGGGAAGCGAACGAGTATCCCCGTCCCCGTTCGTAGCGACGACCACGCGTCCGCCCGCCTCGGGACGCGGTTCGGCGAACAACGGACCGTGGCCTGTTCCAACGGCCACTCCTACTGGGTAGCGCTCTGACTTTCCGCTGAGCGTCACCGCGAGTACGTCTCGAGGCGACTGATCTGACTGCTCTCGCTCTCGTTCTCGCTTTCGAGTTCGAAGAAGTCCGCGAACTCGAACAGCGTCCGCTCCCCGTCGGCGTCGAGAACCCGACCCCGGACCGCGACGCGGTCGGTCTCGCCGTCGGCGACGACAGCCTCGAGATCGTGGCTGGTGTTGGGATTCGGTCGATCGTCGCGCATGAAGCGGACGAACGCCGCGCGGTCCTCGAACGTCCGATCCGGCCGCTGCTGGACGAAGTCAGGTGCCAGGAGGTCCTCGAGCGTCTCGTAGTCGCGCTCGTCGAGGGCGTCGTAGTAGTCGCGGACGAGCGACGCGGCGTCCGGATCGTCGGTCGGATTCGGCTCCGTGCCCATACCCGACCGTTCGGCGCCACCGCCAAAAGCACTCGAGATCCTGTCTCCGCGGTGGGACTCGAGTCAGTCCCTCTCTCGGTGCCCAACAGCCGTTCGCGCATGCTCCGCTTTCGAGCCGTCTCCGCGAGGAGTACCGAACACTCGACGTCGTCGAGAACGTCGATAATCAGCGACCCCTGAATGAGTCGCGATAGCAGTCCCTCTCCGGTCACGCCGATCACCAAGAACGTCGCATCGGTGGCCGCGTCGGCGATCGCGGTCTCGACGTCTCAATCGTCGACGACCAGGTCGGCGTCGCCGAGGTCGTTCTCGACCGCCCACTCCTCGAGCACGCGGTTCGACGGACGATCCTCCCCAGAGAGAGCCTCGTGATCGCGACCGAGCGGGGCGACACTGTCCTGGCGCCGCACGGCGAGACGACGATCAGAGCCGACGACATCGTCACCGTGTTCTCGAAGGACGGGATCGGCTCGAGGACGCTCGACGCACTCCGTCGCGACGGATCGTCGTGACGCCCGTCGCGAATCGCGGTCGAACGACGACTTGGGTATCCGTCTCGCTCTGTGGGTCGCGGCCCGCGTTCCGCGGCGCTTTTCTCCCGCTGCGTCCAACGCTCCGCTGTGGAGTGTCACGTCTACTACGAGGGCGACGACGACCCGAACAAGTGCACCGCGAAGCGCCTCGAGAAATTCGACGAGGCGACCCTCTACCGGTCGATGGGGCAGGTGCCCTACGGCGTCGTCCTCAACCCCCACGCCGAGCAGGCGCTGTCGCCGGCCGACGCCGAAGAGGGGCTGGGGACGCTGGTTGCGCTGGACTGCTCGTGGGAGTCCGCCGAGGCGGCGTCGTTCAAAATGCGGGGCGTCCACCGGGCGCTGCCCTTCCTCGTCGCCGCGAACCCGATCAACTACGGGCGGCCGTTCCGACTGACCACTGTCGAGGCGCTGGCCGCTGCCTGCTGCATCTTCGGCGATCGAGAGCGGGCCGAGGAACTCCTCGAGCCGTTCCGCTGGGGCGAGACCTTCCTGACGCTCAACGAGGAGCCCCTGCGTCGATACAGCGAGTGCGCTGACTCGAGCGAGGTCGTCGCGGTCCAAGAGGAGTATCTGGCCGACGAGGAGTGATCGTCGGCGCGCTGTGCGGTCTGACGGTCGCCGTTCAGGCTCGCTGTGGGCCGACAGGTTCCCCGAACCGCCGTGGAGGCGGGCGCCGACGGTCGCTGTCACGAAGCCACACAATCACAGCGATTATATGCACCACGAGCTAACGGGCCGGTATGCCAAGTTTCGACGCCGCCGAGAAACGGACGCTCGAGAAGATGATCTGCATGCGCTGTAACGCCCGCAACTCCTCAGGAGCCGACCGCTGTCGCAAGTGCGGCTACAAGAACCTCCGTCCCAAGGCGAAGGAACCCCGCGCAGCATAACGCGACTCTCCGTTTTCGTTCTCTCAGCACTGCCCCTCGAGTGGCGACTGTGTGCCCCTTTGAATGGCGACTACACTTCGAGTGCAACCGCGCCGTCGAAATCACGGGTGCGCGAAACGGGCGTCTCCGGTCCGCTCACTCGTCGGGATACTTCGGTTCGCGCTTCTCTGCTCGCTCGAGCGCCGTCGCCACGACGTCCCGGACGTCCCCGTGGAAGACGCCGCCGTGGCCGGCGTACATATGTTCGACGTCTTCGGGCATCCGCTCGAGGAGGGTCTCGATGCTCTCGATGAGCCGTTCGCGGGACTGGCCGGCCATGTCGGTGCGGCCGAAGCTGCCGTAGTCGAAGGCGCCGTCGTCGTGAACGACCACGTCGCCTGAGAACAGCGACGACTCGGAGACGAAGGAGACGTGGTCGTCGGCGTGGCCGGGCGTGTAGACCACGTCGAACGCCTCGTCGCCGATCGTCACGGTGTCGCCGTCCTCGATCACGTCGGTGCGGGTTGAGTGGCCGTTGTAGGCGTAGACGTCGGGATCGAAGGCGTCGACCACGGCCTTGAGTCGGTCGACGTGATCGCCGTGCTGGTGGGTTACGACCACGCTGTCGACGCTGTCGGCGTGGCGTCGGATCTCGTCGACGACGCCGTCCCACGCGCCGGCGTCGACGAGCGTCGCCGTTCCGTCCTCGCCGACCGCAAGGAATGCGTTGCAGGTGAACGTCTCCGCGTCCTCGGTGACGTGATGGACCGCCATACCGGATGGCTCGAGCGCTGGCCTCAAAAACGGTGTCGTCGCAGGTGCTCGCTCCCGTCGCGAGTTGCGCTCGGAATGCGGACGAATGCGGACCGACGGACACAGCGTCCGCTAGCGACGACATAAACGCAGATAAACAGGTAACCACGAGATTTTTCACTCGTAAGCTCAAAGTGATCACTGTATGGGATTCGGGAGCTACGACGAATCCGAGCAACAGGAAGTCGACGCTGATTTTGATGATGACGACGCGGTAAAATCCGGTGAGAACAGCCACGAAGGGACGATCGAGTTCGAAAACGGCGCGTCCAGCGACGAACTGCTCGATCGACTCAAGGAAATCAAAGACGAGACCTGATGAAGCCCGGGGTGCGGGCGCTGGGCATCGCCGAGTCGTTTCGTCGCGACGCGGACCGAAGCACGCTCGCCGGTGCCGTCGTCCGTGCCGACCGCGTCCTCGACGGACTGGCGTACCGTCGGTGTACCGTCGGCGGCACCGACGCGACTGAGGCCGCTGTGGAACTGGTCGCCGAGTTGGGTCGACCCGACGTCCAGTACGTCCTGCTCGGCGCCGTCGCACCCGCGTGGTACAATTTTCTCGACCCGTCTCGCGTCCAGGAGGCCGCCGATCGGCCGGTGATCGCCGTCACCTTCGAGGCGAGCGACGGCCTCGAGACCGGCCTCCGAGACGCCTTTTCCGGACGGGAGCTCGAGCGGCGCCTCGAGACGTATCGCTCGCTTCCGGATCGGCGCGAACTGTCGGTCAACGACGAGACCGTCTACGTGCGCCACCGCGGCTGCGATCGCGACGAGGCGGCCGCGGTCGTCCGCGCGTTCACGCCTGAGGGAGGTCGTCCGGAGCCGATCCGGGTCGCGAGCACGGCCGCTCGAGCGGGCGATTCGTTCGTCGGGTCGCTCGAGACCGAGGAAGGGGACTCGACGTAGCTCGACTGAAATTGGACGTACGGTAGCAGCCGCGACTGGTCACCGCCGGTGGGACTGAAAGGGGCTTTTGCGCTGGACGAACCCGGACGACGGACGGACCGCAGGGAGCGAGTGAAACGAGCGACTGAGGACCGCAGCGAGTCCCGGGAATCGAGCGCAAAAGGGGCTTTCATCACGTTTACGGTCACGAATTCTACGATGACGGACCCCACGCGAGTGAACGAGCCGATAGCCTCGAGTACGAGGTGTATCCCGAAAGACGTAGGAGGCGACCGCCTGTCTCAGACCGTATGGACGAGTCGGAAGCGATGGACGGGCTCTGCGTGACCGAGTGTACGCGCTGTCCGAAACTCGTGGACTCACGGAGCCGGATCGTCAACGGCGTCGGGCCCGGGGACGCCGACCTGCTGTTCGTCGGCGAGGGGCCCGGCGCCAACGAGGACGAACAGGGCGAACCGTTCGTCGGACGCAGCGGCACCGTCCTCGACGACGGCCTGCGGACGGTCGGTCTGGATCGGACGGACATCCGCATCACCAACTGCGTGCGCTGTCGGCCGCCGGAGAACCGCGACCCCACGAAAGACGAACTCGCGAACTGTCGGGGCTACCTCGAGACCGAGATCGACCGGCTGGATCCCGACGTGATCGTCACACTGGGGAAGGTCCCCAGCGAACACCTGCTCGGGCGCTCGGTGGCGGTAACCAAGGAAGCCGGCTCGCTCGAGGAGGTCCGAATCAACGGGACGCCACAGCGAGTCCTCCTCTGTGTCCACCCGGCGGCGACGCTGTACGACCGCAGCCAGGAGGAGACCTTCGAGAACGCGCTCGAGCGGGCGGCGGAACTGGCGGACGTCGGCGACGGCGACAGCGGGCAGACGCGACTCGACGGCTTCTGAGCGGCTGTACTCCCGACCGCTGGAACAACACGCCAGCGTTCGAGCAGACGGAATTTGTACTCGAGACTGCGCGAACAGTAATTGACTTCAACGCGCCGCACCGAGTACCGGTATGAGCACGCTTTCGACTTCTAGCGAGCAGTCCCTCGCCTCGGTCGTCGTCGTCGACTACGGCCTGGGGAACCTCCGGAGCGTCACCCGCGGTCTCGAGCGCGCGGGCGCCGATGTCGAAATCACCGACGATCCGGTCGCCTTCGCCGACGCGGACGGCGTCGTCCTCCCTGGCGTCGGCGCGTTCCGCGAGGGCGTCGAGAACGCCGATCCGCTCCGCGAGGACCTCCTGGAGGTCGCCGAGGACGGTACCCCGCTGTTCGGGATCTGCCTCGGCATGCAGATGCTGCTGACGACCAGCGAGGAGGGCGAGAACGACGGCGAGTCGGCAGTCCAGGGACTGGATCTGATCCCGGGCACCAACGTCCGGTTCGCGGAGGGCCAGAAGGTGCCCCACATGGGCTGGAACGAACTGGATGTCCAGCGAGACCACCCACTCGTCGAGGGGGTCGACGGCCAGTACGCCTACTTCGTCCACTCCTATTACGCCGTCCCTGACGACGAGAACGCGGCGGTCGCGATGACCGACTACGAACGCGAGTTCCCCTCGATCGTCGCCAACGAGGAGGGGACCGTCTTCGGCACGCAGTTCCACCCCGAAAAGAGCGGTGAGACGGGGCTGCAGATCCTGCGGAACTTCGTCGAGATCTGCAGTCGAGAATAATCGGCCGCGAACAACCAGCGGGAGTGAGCGGTTTTTGGTCCAGATTTTTGCGCGAGTGGTGAGTGAGCAGCGCGAACGAACCCGAGCGGAAAAAGGTGGGCGGGCGAGACAGGGTTGCAGATCCTGCGGAACTTCGTCGAAATCTGCAGTCGAGGAGTAATCGCGACTCGACTGCTCGAGTTCTCTCGAGCGATTGTTGCTCGCTTGTCTGCTTGCCGGTCGGCTATCCGGTTGCCGTTCGTTGGTGTTTGGTCTCCGTTCTTGATCTACACGAGAGCAGTAGGTGGACTCGAGAGACACACCCCTCGTTGCCGCTGTATAGATCCGAGAGATCCCGCGTCGCTCGAGAAAATGCCGGAATCCGTTGAGAGCAACTGCTGGACCGCTTCCAGTTACTGTTCGAAGCCAAAGCTAATCACCACTACTAAATACTATATCTGTGTCAACGTCCATTGAGTGTATTGGACAAATTATCGTCCAATTGGTATTGGACGAGGGCTCGCCGCTCGAGGCGAACTCCACCCCTCGTTCTGGATCAGCCCCCCGTTCCGGATCAGCGCCCAGTTCTGAATCAGCCCCCAGTTCTGAATCAGCCCCCCGTTTTGAATCAGCGGCCGAGACCGTCGATCCTCTCGTTGTTTCGGGCACTGCCTCGAGCGGCGAGTTCGTCGCGGTACGTTGACCAGCAGTTCTGTGGGACGCTCTATGGTGGAGTCTCCCGGAACTGGCGCTGTCGAGTCGATTGTCATTCCCGTTGCCGTCCGTGTCGGCACGCTCGCCGCGCGTCAGTGACTGTCCCACACCGCGGTGGGTCCGTGAGTGCCCCCTCCCGACCTCCGCTTCGAGTCGACACCCACCGCCACACCGTTACAGCGGCACCGCGGGGTGTGTGTGTCCGCATACAGCGGCACCGCGGTCTGGAAACCGACCGGTGCAGTTCCTATAGAAACCCTTTTTATCCGATACAGCGGAACTACGGTATCCGCCCTGTTCGTCAGGTCGTTCCCGATCTTCCCGATAACGGCCGTGTGACTCCGTCTCCGTTCCGGTCGAGCGGGCGCCAGCCGTCGCGTGTGACCTACCGGCATACAGCGGCACTCCGGGGTCCCCCGACGGGTGACCCGGTAACTCGACGTGGCTATACAGCGGAACCGCGGGGTGTGGCCACAGCTATACAGCGGCACTCCGGGGTTCCCCGCGCGGCTGTCCCTCGACGGTCGCCCCGGGACGGTCCGAAATCGATACAGCGGAACCAAGCGATGTATCGCCGCCTATACAGCGGCACTCCGGGGTGTGATTGTTGCATTTCAGAAACGCTCTCGACGGAATCCTGTTTATACAGCGGCACTGCGGTTCCGAGCGTTTAAGGTGCTCCGGCGTCCTGTCCCTAGTACCTGAATGTCGGATTCGATGGATTACTTCGGCAGCGAGAACGAGATCTTCCGAAACAAGGAACTCCTGCAGGTCTCGCATCTCCCGGACGGCGACCGGATCATCGGCCGCGAGGACGAACTGACGAACCTCGCGAACGCGATCAAACCGGCCACGCGGGGGAACACGCCGAACAACGTGCTCGTCTACGGGAAGACGGGAACCGGGAAGTCCCTCTGTTCGAAATTCATCACGAACCAGGCCATCGAACGTGCGGAGGGTAACGACGTCTCGATCGGCGTCGCGTACGTCGACTGCCTGCAGGAATCGACGGAAACCCAGGCCGTCCAGTCGGCCGGCCATCAGCTCAACGACCACGCCGAGACCGACGTCTCGATCCCCCACTCGGGGCTGAGCACGGCTGAGTACTACCGGCGGCTGTGGCACATCGTCGACACCCGCTACGACGTCGCTCTGATAATCTTAGACGAGGTCGACAAGATCGAGGACGACGACATTCTGATGCAACTTTCGAGAGCCGTCGAATCCGGCAAGCTCACCGAGAGCACGGTCGGCGTCATCGGTATCTCGAACAAGGTTCGCTACAAGGACTCGTTAGACGAGCGGATCAAGTCCAGCCTCTGCGAACGCGAGTACGTCTTTTCGCCCTACGATGCGACCCAGATTCGCGAGATCCTCCGCTCCCGGTCGGACGCGTTCCACGAGGGCGTTCTCGAGGACGGCGTCATCCCGCGCGTGGCCGCGCTCGCTGCTCGCGAACACGGCGACGCGCGGAAGGCGATCGACATCCTCCGCTTCGCCGGCGAGATCGCCGAGGAGAACGCCCTCGAGACCGTCACGGAGTCCTGCGTCGATCAGGCCCACGAGCGCGAGGAGACCAGCCGGCTGGCCGAACTCATCTCCAAGAGCCCCAGCCACGCGAAACTCGTCCTCGAGGCGATGGCGCTGCTGACCCAGCAGAAGGAGGGCGACGACGCGCCCGTGACGACCAACGAGGTCTACGACCTCTACAAGCGCCTCTGCGACCGCGACGGCTCCGAACATCTGAAGCTGCGCCGCATCCGGGACATCCTCTCGGAACTCGAGTTCCTCTCGATCATCGACCAGGAGCGCAAGTGGGCCGGGAAGGGGAAGGGCAACTACATGGAAAACCGGTTGATCGACGACCCCGAGGTCATCATTGCCGCCTGTAACGAGTCCGATTAGCAGCGATTTTCGGCGGTACGTCTCGAGGCGAACGAAAACCTATCGGACGAGACTCGAGACGAACGGCGGATGACTCGAGAAGTATCCTACTACCGTGGCAACGGGGATTGCCACTTCCTCCCCAACCGATTCACTCACTGCTCACGGTTCCCGTTGGTCACCGTTCGCTTCCGAGGGATTCACTCCGTTCATCCCTCGCACCGCTCGCTCATCCCTCGCACGGCTTCGAACTGCGTCTCACCCTTCGTTCGACGCAGTTCAGCGCGCGCCACCGCACGGTAGTAAACCTGAGGCGATAGTGGGCGTCTGACAGGGTGCTCTGAGAGAAGACTAACTTGGCACGAGTTTCAGAGCAGTTCGCGAACCTCCGAGTACCACATGTCGTGGTAGTCGACGTGGCCGACCCGGCGGGCGATGGCGACGGCCAGGGCGTGCCAGCACTGCTCGGTCGGATCGTCGGCGTCTAAGTTGTACTCGCTGTCCTTGCAGGTACAGCCCCCGTCCTCGACGATGTACTCGTCGTCGTAGCCGACGACGATCGTAAAATCGCGGTAGGCCTTCACCCGATTCTCGCCGACCGCCTCGATCGCGCGGACCCCGCGGTCGCCGTGGACCCTGGAGATCCGGTCGACGATCTCGGGGGTGAGTTCGCCGGTCTCCTCGAGGTCCGCCTGCCATCGCTCGACTGGGTTGGCCTCCGGCACGACCGCAACTGTGCGCCCAACTGTAAAATCGGTTTGGTTGTCGCGCCGAGCGCCGAGAGACCTCGTCGCAAGCCAAAAATACCGTCCGACCCCAGTAGCACCAATGGGCAGTCGGACTAGGGTTCCGTCCGCAATCGGTGGCCGAGTGACGATCACACTCCTCGGCGCGCTGTACGTCGCCTTTGCGGTCGCGTGGGCGGCCCAGCGACTGACCGACGGCGGCTCGACGTCGAACGTCGCGCTCGTCGCCAGCTTCATCGGCGTCCCCGGGCTGGTGTTGCTCTACGCCGGCTATCGGTTGCCGCGGACCGACATCCGCCCCGAGTACTACCCCACGATCGGCCGCTGGGCGACCGGCGGAGCCGGACTGCTACTTGGCATCCTCGTGCTCTATCAGCTCGAGCCGGCCGAGAGCGTCAGCGAACCGTTTCGAGCGGCGCTGGTCCTCACGGCGTTCGGCAGCGTCGCCGGCTTCGGCGTCGGGATCCACGACGCACTGGCCAAAACCCGCGCGTTCGAGATTCAACGCCGCAACGGGGAGCTGCGACGGATCAAGGCGGAACTCGACGAAACGGTCGAACAACTCGAGACGGCCAACCGCGAGTTCGAAGCGTCGAACGAACGGCTCGAGCAGTTCGCCTACGCCGCCAGTCACGACTTACAGGAGCCCCTGCGGATGGTTACGAGCTACCTCTCGCTCGTCGAGCGCCGGTACGGCGATGACCTCGACGAGGACGGCGAGGAGTTCATCGCCTACGCGGTCGACGGCGCCGACCGCATGCGCGAGATGATCGACGCCCTCCTCGAGTACTCGCGGGTCGACACCCAGGGCGAGCCGTTCGAACCCGTCGATCTCGAGGCGGTGTTCGAGGACGTGCTGACGGATCTCGAAGTGCAGATCGCTGAAACCGACGCGACGGTCGGCGTCGGGGAGATGCCCCGCGTCGAGGGCGACGTCCATCAGTTGCGCCAACTCTTCCAGAACCTGCTGTCCAACGCGCTCGAGTACAGCGGTGACGAGCCGCCGCGGGTCCGCGTTACCGCGGAGCGAGCCGACGCGGAGCGGGAAAATCCGGAGCAGATCGACTCGGAATGGACGATCTCGGTCGCCGACGACGGCATCGGTATCGACCCGGCCGACACCGACCGCGTCTTCGACCTCTTCCAGCGCCTCCACGGCCGCGAGGAGTACGACGGGACCGGACTCGGACTCGCGCTCTGTGAGCGCATCGTCGAGCGCCACGGCGGGGAGATCTGGGTCGACTCCGAACCCGGCGAGGGGTCGACGTTCTCGGTGACGCTGCCGGCGGTCGACGATCGCGACGGGTGAGCTTGCGGCTGCGTCTCGGCTTGGCTCAGCTCGAAGCGAGGCGATGACTCAGGACGACCGGCTCGAGTCGGCCGACGACTCGATGGGAGATTCGGTCGCATCGGCGTCGACGAACGCCTCCCCGACGGTCGCAGCGGTATCCGTACCGGCGACGTCGGCGCCGCACTCGACGGACCGCTGTTCGCGGACGAACCCGACGAAGTTGTCGAACAGCCGTTTGGCCTCGCAGGCAGTCTCGTAGCGCTCGGCGTCGATGCCCTCCATGACGGACCGAATCCGCTCGGGCTCGAGGTCGCCATCCTTCCCGGCGGTCACGCGTTCGGCCGTCGTCATGTCGTACTCGGGGTGGAACTGGACGCCGAAGACGCGGTCTCGTCGGAAGCCGTGGATGCCGTACTCGTTTCTGGCGAACACCGTCGCGTCCGGCGGCGCCGCGGCCACGCGGTCGGAGTGGGTGGTGAAGACGGTGAACTCCTCGTCGACGCCGGTCAGCAGCCGGTTCGCTCCGTCGTGTTCGACGGCCCGGTAGCCGATCTCGTACTCGCCCATGTCCTCGACGCGGCCGCCGAGGACGTCCGCGAGCAGTTGGTGGCCATAACAGACGCCCAGAAACGGCAGTCCGGCCGCGACGGCCTCGCCGACCCACTCCGTTAACGCGCCGATCCACGGCCGATCCCAGTAGACGGAGGCGCTCGATCCGGTGACGACGCAGGCGTCGAAGTCGAACGTGTCGGGGAGTTCGCCGGAGGGACAGTGAAACTCGACGAGCTCCGCGTCGAGTTCCCGCTCGAAGTTCCGTCGCGTGCTCTCGCGTTTGTGCGCCGCGTTCAGCAGGGCGATCCGGAGCCGATCGTCGGCCGACGGATCGATCACGGACGGATCCGCTCCGTTTGATCCGTCGCGGTCGCGTCAGCGCGTGATCGCCCGCCACTTTGTGGTATGCTATCCCAAGACATCGTTGTTCGAACGACAGTACCGTCGGGTACAAAACGTTTTCCACTGAGTCGGTAACAAAACGCCACTTTCAACGACGGTTTCGCGGTTATATCGAGGGTTGATGGACGGGCGTATCTCGAAGAGGCGTCTCGAGAAAACCCGCAAAACAGCGGAGACGCCCGGTAAGCAGCGATTACTGCCGAGAGTGGATATTCGTCTCGAGTTTCGTTCCAGTGATCGGCGGCCCCGGCACAGACCACGGCGTTTTTCGCGGTCGCCCGTCGACAGGGGGTATGCGCGTCACCGAGGGCGGGATCGATCTCGAGGTCCCCGGCGAACAGACCGAGGGCATCGAGGAGTCGGTGTTCTACAACCCCAGACAGGAGTTGAACCGAGACCTGACGATCGCGACGCTGCGGACCTTCCGCGAGCGCGAGGAGCGCGCCGAGAGCTACCTGGACGCGATGACCGCCAGCGGCGTCCGCGGGATCCGCGCGGCCGCCGACGGCTGGGACGTCACCTGCTGCGATCTCGAGGCAGACGCCGTCGACCTCGCGCGGGAGAACCTCGAGCGAAACGACCTTGCGGACGAGGCGCGCGTCGAACACCGCAACGTCAATGCGCTCATGCACGACGAGATGTTCGATGTGATCGACCTCGATCCCTACGGGACGCCGATGCCCTTCGCCGACGCTGCCTTCGCCCGCTGTCGAGACCTCCTCTGCGTGACGGCGACCGACACCGCGCCGCTCTGTGGCGCTCACTTCAACAGCGGCGTCCGTTCCTACAGCGCGGTGCCCCAGAACACCGACTACCACCCCGAGATGGGCGTTCGGATCCTCGTCTCCGCGCTCGCCCGCAGCGGCGCCCGCTTCGACGTCGGCGTCGAGCCGATCCTGACCCACGCGACCAGCCACTACGTCCGGACCTACCTCGAACTCGACCGGAAGGCGAGCGCGGCCGACGCCGCCCTCGAGCACCTCGGGCACATCTACCACTGCGAGGACTGCCTCTACCGCGAGACCGAGCACGGACAGGTCGCCGATCCGCTCGAGAGCTGTCCCCACTGCGGCGGCAACCGCCTGCTCACCGCCGGCCCGGTCTGGCTCGGCCCCGTGCAGGACACTGAGTTCGTCGCCGCGGTCCGGTCGGCGATCCCCGACGCGTTCGGCACCGCCGAGAAGGCGCGGGAGCTCTGCGAGACCCTCGAGGCCGAGGTCGACGAACCGACCCACTACGACCAGCACAAACTCTGCAAGAACTGGGGGCTGCCCGCGAACGCGATGGACGAGTTCCTCGACGACCTCCGCGAGGCCGGCTACGCGGCCTCGCCGGCCCACTACGGCGGCACGACGTTCAAGACCGACGCGAGCGTCGGCGAAATTCGAGCGGCGACCGAAGGGAGCCTCGAGTAGTTCTGACTCGAGTCCCAGACCCGTCGACTCGAGCGCGTCACTCCTCCTCGGCGTACAACCGGACGAGCTGACATTCGGGACAGCAGACGCCCTGCAGTTTCGCCCGGTTCTTGAACCCGAGTTTGCCCAGCAGTCCCTCCCGCTCGCCGGTCGCGATCGAGAGCCCCATGCTTTCGCCGTCACGTACCGGAACCGGTTCCATCGTCACGCCGCAGTCGGGACAGCGTCGCTGTTTCATGGGTCTCGTTCGACGTGACAGCGAAAAATAGATTCGGGTCCCGGAGAGAGCCGACCGCGCGATTGATCAGTTCTTCCGGTCGGCGTCGTCGACACTGACCGATCCGCGGCGCGTCTTCGTTCCGTCGAAGGCGTACCGGGCCTTCTGCCCTTTCGAGTCGAGATAGATCGTCTCGTCGCCGATGTGGACATCGGTACCGACGCGCTTGCCCGGCTTGCCGACGAACTGGACGTCGGCATCGGAGAGATCCGTGATCGATTTCTCGTCGACCGGGCCGTAGAACAGGTACGCGGCTCCGGCGTCGACGCCGCCGACGTGGCTGTCGGGGACGCCGATCAAGATGTCCGTCTCGCCGTTGCCGTTACAGTCGCCGGAGGCGACCGTCCACCCCTGCCGATTCTTCGGATCGCGGCGTTTCTTCGGCACGCGGTCGGGCAGCGGCTGGACGAGGTCGGTGAAGTCGTCGTCGTCCTCTCCGACGCGGAAGATTCCCCAGGCGCCGGCCTCGAGGCGGCGTCGCATCTTCGTCTCCTGGTAGATGTGGTCGCCGACGCTGTCGACGAGACCGCCAGCACCACCGAGCGGGTCGACGCGGCGCGATTTGCCCGGCATGAACTGGTCGCTGACGCCGATGATCTCGGACTCGGGGACGTTCCGATGGCGGAGCCACTGGTGGCTGGCGAGGTGGAAGTCGACGCCCCGGGCCTTGTCGGCGGTGTGGTTGACGCGAATCCGGACGGGGTCGTCGAGGAACGCGTTCAACACCGGCGTGGCCGGGTCGCCGTGGACCTCGGAGTCGAAGACGAGGTGTTGTTCGTCGGATCCGGTCTGAAACCGTCTGATGAACGGCTCCGCACGGTTGTTGATCGCCATGTACCCCTGATCCTCGGGATCGTCCGGGATCTGATTACACGGCGCGTCGGAATCGTTGTCGGGACCCGGCGGCACCACGCAGTCGTCGGGATTCTGCCGGTTGATGATGTACCGCCCGTCGCTGATCGACAGCGGGAACTCGCGGAACGCCGGCCCGTCGCTCGGAACGATGATGCTCTCGGCCGTCGTCGCCGCCGCGAACCGGTCGCCGTGGTCGGCCAGCGGCTCGGCCGTGCGGGGATCGAGCCAGGTCGAGTCGTCGGGCTCGATGAGCAGCCGGCCGAAGGCGCCGTGGTGGCGGTGGCCGCGGATGTCCGCCATGTCCCACAGAATCGACGTACCCAGCTGCTGGTCGACGAACCAGCGGTAGGTGATCGTCTCGCCGGGCGCGATCGTCTGGTCGAAGTTGAAGCCGATCGTCGCTCCGTCGGAGCCCTGTACGTCGTATTCGAGGCGCTGCGGGTTCAGCGAGGCGCGGTTCGATTCGTCCCACTCGATGCCCAGGTCCTGCTCCCGGGTCCGCATCTCGGGGTGGGCGTGATCCGGGGTGAAGTCAGCCGGGAGTTCGTTCGTGAGGTTGATCTGGACGCAATCGCCCTCGTTGGCCCGGATCGTCAGCGGCGTCGCCGGCCGCTCGCCGGCGCGGATCTCGTCGACGTGTTCGTCGAGTGCGAAGACGATCCCGTGGGGATCGTGGTCGCCGTACTCGTTGAACTCGATGTCGGTCTGGAAGACCGTGACGTCGTACTCGCGGACGATCGCGTCGTCGGGACACTCGTCTCCCGGATCGGGCGCCTGCGGCGGGATCTCGCCGATGTTCGGGTTCCGGCGGGCCGGCCTGTCCGGCGGGAACGGCGGCTTGTCGACGCGGCCGATTCCGTCGAACTCGTCGAGGCGCTTCTGCAGTCGTTTCGGATCGATCCCCGTTCGGTCCTCGAACTCCTTCCGGCTGAACCCGAGGGCCTCGAGGAGGTCCTTCAGCGTGAGCTCGCCGCGCAGGAACTTCGAGAGCAGTCCCTGCTGTTTCGTCTGTTCGAACGCCTCGACGAGGTCGCGCTGCCACTCCTCGTCGAGGGCTTCCTTGCCGAGACCGTACTGCTGCTGGACGTCCTCGGGGTAGGTGAGCCACGCTTTGCGGCCCAGTTCCTCCCAGTCGAGGAACGGCGCGGGGTGACCCATCTCGCGAAGTTGCTCCTCGGTGATCTCGCCCTCCGGCGCGCTGCGGTCGGGCAGGGGCTGCAGGTGATCGACTTCGGCGTCGAAGACGCGGTGAATACCCCACATGCCGTCCCAGAGGTCGTCGACGACCCCCGAACCGTAGAGGTGGTCGTAGACCGGCAGTCCGTCCGGGTTCGGGAGGTCGTCGGCGTCGGCCTCGAGGAAGAAGGTAAACGCCTCCGAGATGTGGATCGCCTGGGAGACGGAGTCTTCCGGGTTCACGCCGGCCGGGTTCAGCTGAATGCCGTTGATGTGGAAGTTGTGCTGCTCCTCGTAGGGGCCCATGACCAGCCGGATCCGGACCGGATCGCCGTGGTAGGCCTCGAGCGTCGGCGTCTCGGGGTCGCCGTGGACGTAGGAGCTGTGGACGTACGCCGGATCGGGGTCGTTGCCGCGGCGATAGTACGGCGCGTTCCGGTAGTTCATCGCCATCACGCCGGCGTTCTGGTTGTGTTCCTCCTGCGGGTTGACGAAGTTCCCCTGCCGATTACGTAGCGGCGCGAAGTCGTGGTACAGCAGGGCGAACTCGCGGAAATCATCGCCGTCGGGCTGGGTGATGATCGCTTGCGATCCGGACTCGATCGGCTCGCCGGTGTGGGGATCGAGCCACTCGGAGTCCTCGGGTTCGACGATCAGCGCGGCGAAGTGACCCTTCATGACCTCCTCGATCCCGTTGATGTGGTCGTGGAAGAAGATCGTCCCTTCCTCGTCGGCGTACCAGCGGTAGGGCATCGTCTCGCCCGGGTACGCCGTCTGGTCGTAGTTGAAGCCGTTCGAGAGCGCGTCCGAGCCGAGGACGTCGTAGGAGACGAAGTGGATGTGGTTCGACCGACCGTCGGGCATCAGGTTCGTCAGGTTGATCTCCACGCAGTCGCCGACGTTGGCGCGGATCACCAGCGGCTCGGGGTTCATCTTCCCCGTCAGGACATCGACGAGGTTCTCCTCCAAGACGTACACCTGCCCCTCGGGGTCGTGGTCGCCGGCGTCGTTGTAGACCAGTTCGGACGGCACCGCGAAGATGTCGTACTCGCGTACCGGCGCGTCTTCACCGGACGCCGGCCCGCCGAACTCTTCGGTTCCGACCTCGGGGTCACACGGGTCGGTGTACGGCGCTCCCGGGATGATATCGCCGAGAGCCGCGGCCTCCTCGGGCGTCGGATCCCGGATGAAGTCGTACGGCGGCTGCGGCGGAATCTCCCCCTGCTCGCCGGGGATGAAGTCGGGGAAGCCGGGGGTCTCATCGTCCTCGTCCAGCGGCGGCGCGTTGTTCTCGAGCAGTTGGAGATCGTCCTGCTCCTTGTCGTAGACGCGCATACTGCCCCACATGCCCTCGGCATAGTGAGGGAAGAGGTGGCAGTGCAGTAGGAAGTCGCCGGCGCTGCGGTGGGCGCCGCCGGCGCCGACCTCGAATGCCTCCTCGAAGCTCATCTGTGGCCGCGCGGACGTGAGCGGATCGGCGACGCCGTCGGGATCCTCTCCGAGGGCCTCTCCCTCGAGGTTCAGGTCGTCCTCGACAAGGTTCAAGCCACCTTCGAGTCGATCGGGGACCTCCCCGGGACCGAAACCGAGCGGACGCACGTTGAAGAAGCCGACGCCGCCGTGAGCGACGACCAGCCGCGTTTCGTGGGTCCCGCCGAAGCCGAGGTTCTGGGCGTCGATCGTGTCGGCGTCCTCGCGCTCTGTCTCCTTCCAGCGGTGGCCGTGTTGGTGGTGGGCGTGGCGCTCCTCGTGGGAGGCACCAACGGCGACCATCTTCACCGGATCGCCGACGTACGTCCGGTAGACGTTGTCGCCACCGCCGGGGTCGCCGAACAGCCAGGAGTTGTAGAAGAACTCGGTGGCCTCCTCGAGGGTAATGTCCTCGTCGATCTGGGCCAGTCCCTCCGGCCCTAGTCGGCTGCCGGTCGGATCGGCACGGTAGTTGATCGCGTGTACGGTCTGTGGTTCGTCGGTCCCCGGCCACACTAACTCCCCGCCGTCCGCGGGATAGACGCCCTCGGGCGTGTGGTAGTGAAGGATGAACTCCCGGTGGGACGGCTCGTCGTCGCCGGGCACGTGAACGTCCGCGCGAACGCCGCTGCGGTGTTCCTCGCCGGTCTCGGGGTGGGTCCACGTCGCCTCCGGCGGCTCGACGACCACCGAACCGAACAGGCCGCGGGAGACGAGGTTGGCCTCCTCCGGCGGCGCGTCGGCGCTGTCGAACGCCGGATTGGCGAGGTCGTGGAAGAAGTGGGTCCCCTCGTGGGTCGCGTACCACTCGTAACCGACCGTCTCCCCAGGCGCCGCGGTCGTGTCCGTGTTGAAACCGACGTTCGCCCCGTCGGACTCCGTCACCTGGTAGGGCAGCGCCGTCTGGTGCATCGAAGCGTGCCGATCGAGGTGGTTGACGAACTCGATCTCGACTACGTCGCCCGCGTTCGCGCGGATCGTCAGCGGCTGGAGGACGGTCGTATCGACGTCGCCTAGCTTCCGCTTGGCCGTCGCTTTCTTCTCGCGTGCGTGATGGAGCGCCTTCCGCGCTTTCTTGCGCTCCTTGTCGTTTTTCGCCTTCTCCTTGCGCTTCTTCGCCTCCTCGATCTCCGCGTCAGCCGTCTCGAGTTTCTTCTTCGCTTTTTTCCGCTCTTTCTTGCTGAGATCGGCGCGGTGTTTGTCTTTCTTCTCGCGTTTCTTGTCGCGCGCGTCGTCGGGCAGGTCGGCGAAGGCGTCGTCCGGCGTGACGCCCGACGCGGCCAGCGCCTCCACGAGGTTCTCCTCGAGGACGTAGATTGCGGCCTTCGGTTGGTGGAGTCCGAACGCGTCGTAGACGATATCGGCCTCGATCGCGTGGACGGTGTACTGTCGGACCTGCCCGCCCGGTGCAGGCTCGCCGTCGCCGGGGGACATCCCCGTCGTCTCGTCCTCACCGGTGGCGGAGTTTTCCCCGAAGCAACCGGCCGTGGCCAGCATCCCAGCGGAGACCGCCGACCCCTTTAGAAACGTGCGTCGAGAGGAGCCGCCGATAGCGTTCTGTGGTCGATTCCCCGTGCAGTGTCGTGATTCTGGTTCGTCAGACATTAGTCGTGAGTAGAGCAGTCATCGAGCGCTACAGACTGGCGAAACAGAGTGTCAATTATTGTAATGCTCTAGCTCACGTTCGTAAGCTATTCTGTAGAGGGAGGTAGTTCAACTGTACAAATATTCTATCTCATTCCTTATTTCTGAGTGAGATACCTTCCAGAAAGGGAACCGTTACGACCCGCATTCGTCCCCGACGCAGTTGACCGTTCTGAACGGTAATAGTCACGAACACCGAACCGTTTCGACGGACGGTTTGAAGACGGCAGTTACCGGGACTGCGTCCGGTGTCGCGCGCGAAACGCCGCCGCTGACGAACACGTACGCCGCCCATATGTGTGCGAAGCAACACCCTTCGAGTAGATCGCCGACAGAAATGCGACGGTACAGTGTCGGAACGGACGCGTTCGTGTACCTATTCATCGAATACTGATGGGGCGTCCGCCCGCCGTCGGTAGTATGGCCCCGTTCCGATTCCGTGACGGACGGTACGCGCCGCCGTCGCGGCGCCCGTCGATGAGTCGTCTCGTGCAAGCCTGTGCTACACAACCACATATGTCGCTGGCTACCGCCATCTACGATCCGTGATCGACCGCAGGTTCGACTTCGAACTCGCCGGCGACGCCGTGCGCCTCGCTCGCAGCGAGCAGTTGACGCTGCTGGCGGCCGGCGTCGCCTTCTACGGGTTCATCTCGCTCGTGCCGCTGATGTTGCTCGCCCTGGGGCTTGCGGCTTCGATCGGCGGCGAGGCGCTGGCCGAACGGCTGACGTCCGCAGCCACCGACGTCCTCACGGAGTCTGCCCGGGAACTGCTCGCCGAGACGGTCCTCAACGACACCGGCCGGCAGAGCGCGACCGTCGCCGGCGCGCTCGGTCTGCTGTGGGGCTCGAGTCGCGTGCTCCGCGGCCTCGATCGGGCCTTCTCGCAGGTGTACGGCACCGCCGGCTCGAAGTCCTTGCTCGACACCGTCTGGGACGCGATGGTCGTCTTCCTCGTGATAACGGGCGGACTCGCGCTCGTCGCCGCCCTTGAGTTGCTGATCCGGTACGTGCCCTTCCTGGGGGCGACGATCGTCGGCCCGATCTTCGTCCTGCTTGGCCTCACCGTGACCTTCCTGCCGCTGTACGTCGTCTTCCCCGACGCTGACGTCGACCTCCGGGAGGCGCTTCCGGGGACGCTCGTCGCCGCCGTCGGCTGGTACGCTCTGAGCCGGACGTTCTCCCTCTATGCCGCGTTCGCCGGCGATTACGTCATCTACGGCGCACTCGGGGCCGTCTTTCTCGTGCTCGCCTGGCTGTACCTCGGCGCGATCATCCTCGTCTTCGGCGCCGTCCTCAATGCGGTCCTCGCCAACCGTGAAGTGGATCGGCAGCTACAAAGTCCCGGACATCGACAGTTTTCGACAGAAGCGATGACCGACGACGCCACGGGTGCCGACGAGGGGGCGACGGACGATCACGCAGGGACGGCTACGGAATCGGCGGAGGCGGGATCGAGCCGCCGTCGAAGCGCCCGCACGCGGGATCGATCGGAGGATCCCGAAGCGCTTCGCGAGGAGATCGAACGCCTGCGCGATCGAGTTGATTCGTTCGAGGACAACGTCGAACGCCGCACCGTCGAAAAGGAGTCCCTCGAGAGCGAACTCAAGCGCTACGTCCGCCGGAAGCAGCGACGGGGCCACGCCACCGACTGGGGGCCGTACCTCGTCTTGCTCTACGGGACGGCAATGTCCATCGGGGCGTTTTACTTCCTCGAGGGCGGCTGGGCGATCCTCGCGATGCTCGTCGTCTGGACCTCGACGCTCGGCGTCTACGTGCTGATGGTGCTGTTCGGCTTCGGGATCTCCGTCCTCGGTCTCCCCGGTCGTGTCCGCGATATAGTCGGCGAACGCCGTTCCTGATCGGTCCGTCCTCGTCTCTCCGACCCGTTTTCGATCGACTCCGTCTCTATCTCTGTCTTCGTCTTCGTTTTCAGCGCTGACCGCCGGCCGCCGACTCAGCGCCGCGCGGCGACGCGCTGTCGCACGAAGTTCCGGACGCGGTCCGTGTACGTCTCCGGCCGGTGGAGATTACAGATGTGGCCGACACCGGCGAGCACCTCGACGCGACCGTCCTGGGCCGCCGCCGCGTGCTTCTGCTCGCCGCGGCGCATGAGCTTGTCGTTCTCGCCGTTGAGCACGAGCGTCGGGCCGGGGTAGGTCGACAGCTTCCCCCGGAAGTCCTCGCCCGCGATGAACGGTCCCGCGTTGCCGAACTCCCGCGGGTAGATGCCCGAGTCGATGATCTCTCGCTCGATGTCCGCGGGGAGATCGCGGTTGCGAACCCAGCGGTAGCCGAGTTTTTCGACGACTCGACAGCCAATATCGGGCTTCGTGGCGAGCCGATGGATGGCCCCAGTCGCCCGCGTGAGCGTCTCCATCCCCCCGACGGGATTTACGCTCGAGCCAGACAGAATCAGCCCGTCGACCGTCTCGGGACGGCGTGTGGCGTACTCCGTCGCGACGTAGCCGCCCAGCGAGAGCCCGACCACGACCGCCGTGCCGCCGGCGTGCTCCTCGATGGCGCGCTCGAGGCGGTCGACCGCGGGCTCCATCCGGAACTGCTCGTCGCCGTAGACGCCGTGGCCCGGCAGGTCGAACGTGACGACTTGGTACTCAGTCGATAGCGCCCGCTGTTGGGGGAGCCACATCTTCCGCGTGAACATCGCGCCGTGGACGAACACGATCGACCGATCGTTTCCCGCGCCGGCGACGTCGATACCGTCGGTTCCGCGCTCGCTGTCTCGACCGAACATAGGCTTCCTATCAGCCGGCGACCCATAGTGTCCGGGCCGGCGAGACACGGCGTTCGAACCGCCACTCCCGATCGAGGTCCGCGTCAGTCTTCGCGCCGGTCGCCGTCGGCGTCCTCGTCCTCGTCCCGATCGCTCAGTCGCTCCGTCTCGGGGCCATCCTCGAGGTCCGTCTTCCCCGCGTCTTCGGTCGTCGGCCCGCCGCGCTCCGCCTCCGCGTCGCGGTCGGAGTCGGGCGCCGGATCGACGTCTGCTCCGCGGGGCTGTTCACCGGGATCGACCGCGGCGTCCGTCCGTCGCGGCTCGCCGGTTCGATCGACGGCGGCGTCGGTGGGTTCGAAATCGTCGTCACGGTCGACCGCAGCGTCGGTCGATTCCAGCTCCGCGTCCGGATCGACGGCGGCGTCGGTCAACTCGAAATCGTCGGTCGGTTCGACCGACGCCCCGGCCCGGGTACCGCCCTCGCGCTCTTGGCGGGCTAGCTCCGTCGGGTCCGCCTCGAGACCGCGATCGCTCGCCCGGTCGCGCCCCGATTCGGTCTCGTCGGGTGCGGTCGTGCCGCGCTCGTCGATCGCATCCGTCTCCTCGAGGGTGTCCTCGCCGGTCTCGTCGCGGAGGTCCTCGGCGATTTCGGTCTCCTCGGTCCCGGCCGAGCCGCCGGCGGGTTCGGTCCGTTCCTCGCCCGCGACGTCGCCGGTGTTCGAATCGACGGCCGCCTCGAGATCCTGCTGGTCGACGGACGGGAGTTCGCCCTCGAGGTGGACGGCGTCGTCGGTGATTTCGCGGACGGAATCGGTATCGAGTGGGTGCGCGGCGTCGGCGACGCCCTCCCAGCCGATCGAGGACTTGACCGAGTCGACGGCGGCCGTTTCGGGTCTGACGTGAGCGACGTCCCCTTCGACCGACGTGACGACGCCGACCTCCTCGCCGTTGCCGTTCACGACGGACTTGCCGACGTCGCCGTTCGAAAACGTTGCACACATGCGTGAGGCTACCACCACCCGCGGGAAGCCAGTGGTGCCTGCATTCGTCAGGGCCACTAGTGGCTGCGCTCGGCGAGTGTGGCGTCCGTCGGACGGGTCCGGTTTACTCCCTTACTGATCCGGGCGGTTCTGTGGGTTATCCTGGCGGCTCCCGGATCGTTCGTCCGCGGCCGTCGTCCCCGTCTCCCCGGTCGAAAACTCCTCCGTCAGATGGATCCGGGTATCGGTGACCGCGTCGACGGCGTCGGCCTCGAGGACGAAGGGATCGATGGTGTCACCCCAGCCGAACCGGGCCATGATCGAGTCAAGCGCGTCGGGAGCCGGCTCGACCCGAGCTCGGTCCCCCTCGATCGCTTCGACGGTCCCGATCACCTTCCCGTCGGCCCGCTCGACGGGTTTTCCGACGTCGTCGTCGGTGAAGGTCGCACACATACTGAACGATCTCCGGCTGCGAGTAAAGCGCGTAGTGCCTGCATTCGCGCGGATTTTAGGGCGCGCGGGTACCGGACGCGGTTACTCGGCGGGCTGTTCCGACAGCGACTGCACGATCGCGTTGAACTCGTCCGGATCGAGCGGCTTCTGCACGCGAGCGTCGACGACGGCTTCGACCTCGTCGGATTCGAACGCTCGGTCTTGCTGTGCGCCCGAGAGGACGATCACTAGAACATCCCTGACATCGTCGTCCATCCGCTCGAGTACGTCCGTCCCGTCCATCCGCGGGAGGTGAAGATCGAGGAGGATCGCGTCCGGCCGCGGGGCGTCGGCGTACTCGCCGCATTGAGAGAGAAAATCCAGCGCGTCGGACCCGTTGGAGACGACGTGGACGGTTGGTTCGAGCCCGGTCTCTTTCAACAGCTCCTTGGTCAACCGGACGTCACCGGGATTATCTTCCACTAAAAGTATTTCCCCAAAGGGATTTGGGCCATCCATTACTCTCTCAATGGTGACTCCGGTAGTTAAGAATTCGGTCTCTCGAGAGTCTAGCTCATCGTTGTCTGAACGTTCCGTTCGAAAACACGCCGGAATCTGCGACCGAATCGTTTCAGCTCCGGACGTCCCGCCAGCCGCGCCTTCTACGAGCCGTCAGTCGATCGGGAATCGCAACAGCGCTCCGACCCCGTCGAACGCCTCGGCGAACCGGGTGCCGTCGGGGAAGTCGTCGGGAACGACGACGGTTTCGCCGCCCTGCTGTTCGGTTCGCTCCCCGAGCTCCTGCAGGTCCGCGCCATCCAGACCCGTCGAGAGCAGCAGCGTCTCGACCGCGTCGAACTCGAGGGCGTCGTCGACTGCCTCGCGGCCGTAGGTGACAGGATCATCGTCGCCGACCCGATCGAAGAACTCGCCGAGCGTCTCGCGAACGTCGTCCCGATCGCGTTCTTCGAGGGCCACCTGTCCCTTCTCGGCGAGTTGCTCGAGGCCCTGCTGGGTGGCGTACTCGACGGCGAACTCGTCGACGATCCGGTCCTCGAGGCGGTGATCGAGGTCGGCCTCATCTCGGAACGTCTCGACGGTGCCGGTCGTTCCGCCCAGCAGGACGCTGTCGACGGGCTCGTCGCCGAGGAACGTCCGCTCGGCGCGGTCGGCGACCTCGTCGAAGAACTCTCGCTTCTGGCGCTCGCGGTCGCGTTCGAACCGCTCGGCGGACTGGCCGCCGGCGCTCGACTTCCCGGGGACCTCGCTCTCGAAGCTCTCGAGGGGTTCGACGCCCTCGTCGTCGAGCACGCCCAACGCGGCGCCGCCGCGTTCGACGACCAGCAGGCCGTGGGTCGACTCGGGCTCGGTGACGTCTTCGAGGGGCTCGAGGTCGAACTCGTTGGCGTGGCGGTAGATCGAGTCGTCGATGGGGACCGGTAGATCGTCGAAGACGACCGTCACGAGGTCGCCGTCGGGAACGCCGGCGTAGATCGCCAGCCCGCTCTCGGGGATCTCGTCGTACTCGTTCAGTTCGCTCCGGACGGTCTCCAGCGCGTCGGTGAGCGGTTTCGGAAACGACCGCTTGTCGAGCTGGTTCGCCTCCGCGTAGTCGGTCTCGACGGGTTGGCGAGCCTCGCCGATCGTCTCCTCTGGCGGGACGGCGAGGCTGACGAGGATATCCCGGTCGGCGCTTGCGGACGAGAGTCGGTCGAGCCGTTCGTGGAGTTCGTAGGATGCGAGTGCCATGGATCGGGTAGGGCGCCGGCGCCTCCGAACGCGAAAACGGGCGGTCGCAGGGGCGGCGAGCGTCCTCGCTACGAGAACCGCGAGGTTGAGCGACCTGCCGGCGTTCTCATGCAGATCGGCCGCTCGAGTGTCTCGAGTATGGGGACTCGAGACGGTACTCGCGCACGACTCTCGGGGAGGAACCAATAGAAGTTACGTTACCTCCGGAATTAAATGAAGATTTCTTTATAATAAACCTTGTGTGGTTATCGTGTCAGATTTCCGTCTACTAGTCTTATTACGTACTGTGTGGAACGGCGACGTAGAATGGCCACCGAATCGCAGCCGAGCGGCGACCGGACGGATAGTATCAGCCAGCGCCATCAGGAGACCGCAGCGGACGTCATTCCGCCGAATTTGAAACTGTATATCGGCGGCGACTGGGTCTCCAGTTCCGCTGGCGAAACGTTCGAAACGCGAGATCCGACGACGGGCGAGACGCTCGCGACGGTGCAGGCGGGTACCCACGAGGACATCGACCGGGCAGTGGAGGCCGCCTGGACTGCCTACGACGAGACGTGGTCGGGCTACTCGGCCGCCGAGCGCCAGCGCGTCCTCGAGGAGATCGCGGCCCGCGTCGAGGAGAACCAGGAGGCGTTCGCCCGCCTCGAGACCCTCGACAACGGGAAGCCGATCAGCGAGGCCAGAATCGACATGGAACTGGTCGCGGACCACTTCCGGTACTTCGCCGGGGCGACCCGCGTCAACGGCGGCGAGACGATCCCGAGCGGCGACGGGCAACACGTTCAGACGCTTCGCGAGCCCTACGGCGTCGTCGGACAGATCATCCCGTGGAACTTCCCGCTGTTGATGGCCGCCTGGAAGCTCGGCCCGGCGCTCGCCGCCGGCAACTGTTCAGTCCTCAAACCCGCCGAGGAAACCCCGCTCACAGTCCTCAAGCTCATGAACGAGATCGACGACGTCCTTCCGGACGGCGTCGTCAACGTCGTCACCGGATTCGGGCCCGACGCGGGCGAGCCGCTGGCGAAACATCCCGACATCCGAAAGATCGCCTTCACCGGATCGACCGAGGTCGGCAAGCAGGTGATGACCCAGGCCGCCGAGCACGTCCACGACATCACGCTTGAGCTGGGCGGGAAGAGCCCGCTGATCATCTATCCGGACGCGGATCTGGAGAAGGCGGTCGCCACGACGATCACGGCCATCTTCTACAACACCGGCGAGTGCTGTTCCGCGGGTTCGCGGCTGTTCGTTCACAGCGACATCAAAGACGAGTTCGTAGAGGCGTTAGCGTCGACCGCCGAGGACCTCACCGTCGACGACCCGCTGTTAGAGGAGACGACGCTGGGGCCGAAAGTCACCGAAGAGCAGGCCGAACGCACGCTCGAGTACATCGAGGAGGCCCGCGACGCCGGCGCCGACTTCCTGACCGGCGGTGACGTGCCCGACGACGAGGCGCTCGCGGAGGGGAGTTTCGTCTCCCCGACGCTGATCGACGACATCGACCACGACAACCGCGCCGTCCAGGAGGAGATCTTCGGGCCCGTCCAGGAGGTGTTCGAGTGGACCGACTACGAGACGATGATCGAACTGGCCAACGACGTCGACTACGGCTTGGCAGCGGGTATCATCACGAACGACATTACGAAGGCCTACGAGACGGCGAAGGACATCGAAGCGGGGAACGTCTGGATCAACCAGTACAACGCGTTCCCGGCCGGGATGCCCTTCGGCGGCTACAAACAGTCGGGAATCGGCCGCGAAGTCGGCTACGAGGCGCTGGCCGAACACTACACCCAGACGAAGACGATCAATCTCGCACTCGAGTGAGAGAGTGAGATGACCGACGCTGCGGCGGTGCCGTTTCCGTTTCCCCGGTGGGAGGGCGAGCGCGCGACCCACCTCACCGTCGCGCCCGACGACAGTATCTACGTCGTCCCCTCGGGGGCACACGAACGCCTTCACCGGATCGTGATCGGCGACCGAGACGTCACCGAGCGGTTCGATGGACTCCGAGGGACCAAGGTCGAACTCGCGCTCACCGGTTGGGTGCAGTTACAGAGCGATCGGCTGACCGATCGCGTCAACGTCGACGCGCCGGACGGGTTCGACGACGCGGCCCTCCTCGAGCGGTTCGCTCGGATGCACGACGCCGGGTCGGTCGCGGTCGCACGGTATCCGTCGGGGACCGTCGTCGCGAGTCCGCCGGCCGAACTGACGCTCCCCGGGCGCGGCGCTCGCGTCCCGGTTTCCGTACCCGACGGTCGGACGTCGACCGACGACTCCCGGTAGTCATCGCTGCCATCGTGGGCTGAGAAGACAGTTGCGTCGGGCCGATCAGTCCGAGCGGTACCCGCGCGGTTCCTCGGTGACGGACGCTCCCTCCTCGCAGGCGGGCGCTTCGGCCGTCGGGCCGGGCAGCCGTGAACGGATGTCGATCGAGTCGCTGCCAATGACAGCGAAGCCGGCGAAGATCGTCAGGAAGCCGACGATCGCCGACGTCGCGACGGCCTCGTCCAAGATCGCCCAGCCGCCCAGCGTCGAGACGACGGGTACGACGTAGAAGATCAGGTTCGCCGTGGTCGCCTCGGTCGCCTCGAGCAGCCCGAAGTAGGCGATGTACGCGAGAACGCCGGCGACGATGCTGACGTAGCCCAGCGCGACGAGCGCGTCGGTCGTCCACGTGATGGCACTCATCGACTCGCCGGTCGAGTAGGCGAAGCCGTGACAGAGGGCCGCCGCGATCGGGAGTCCCCACGCGATCCGGACCGTACTCGAGAGCGTGGCCGTCGAGCCGGCCCGGCGGATGAGGACCGCGCCCAGCGCGGCGCTGATCGCGCCGGCGAAGAGGATCGCTCGCCCGAACGCGTCGCCGCCCAGCAGGGCCGTGGGGTCGGGGCTGACCACGAGCACGACGCCGATCAGTCCAAGTCCCATCCCGATCGCACCGCGCCGCGAGAGCCGTTCGTCCGAGAGAAGAACGGCCGCGAACACCGGCGTCAGAATCGGGTTGAGACTGAAGACGATCGAGCCGACGGCGCTGGTCGCGTACTGCTGGCCGACGAACAGGAGGGCGTTCGCTAGTCCGATCACGAGGCCGCCGGTCGCGAGGATCGCGACGACGTCGCCCCGCGTTTCGGGCAGGAGGTCGTCGCCCGACGCGGTGAGCGCGACGTACCCCAGCATGACCAGCGCGGCGACGTCGAATCGAATCGCGACGAACAGCAGCGGCGGGAAGTACTCGAGGCCGGCCTTCGCCGCGACGAACGTTCCCCCGAAGAACACGCTCGAGCAGACGAAGAACGCGAGCGTTCGACGGTCGATCACTGGTCGATCACCACCGCACTCGTGCGATCGTACAGAGAAGTTGCCGACGGATCGTCAGTCGGCAGAAATTCTTCGAGGATCATCATACATCTACGTAGGGGGCCAGGGCATATAGTTTCCTTCAGAAAATATTTCACGGCAAGAAAGATCGCAGCCGGCGAGAGCGGACCGACGACGTGGGAAAGCCGTGCACCCTCGATGCACTTGATCAAGGTGTGAAATGATTTCACGGTGCGAAACGGCTTTCCCAAAGGGTGTCGAACGGAGCGTATGGAATCGGCACTCGAGGAGATCGAGTTCCTCGCGCTCTCGGCCAACCGTGTCGAGGTGCTCGAGTCCCTCGCCGAGGAGGGCCACACCCGCAACGAACTGGCCGCGGCGACCGGGGCCTCGCAGGCGACGCTGGGGCGCATTCTCGGCGATTTTCGGGAGCGGTCGTGGATCCGCCGCGAAGGCAGCGAGTACGTCGCGACGGCGACGGGCCGACTCGTCGCGTCGGGGATCACCGACCTCCAGCGGATCATCGAGACCGAACGGCGACTCCGCGAGGTCGTCGACTACCTGCCGCGTACGGAATTGACCTTCGACCTCCGACGGCTAGCCGACGCGACGATCACCACGCCCAGCCAGACCCGACCGAACGCGCCGCTGTCGCGGCTGCTCGAGTTGCTTGAGGGCGCCGACGACGTTCGGACGGTCTCCCACGCCTTCAATGAACAGACGCTATCGCTCGTCCAGGACCGGGCGGAAACGAGTGAGCAGACGTTTCGGGGCGTCTTCTCCCGAAGCGCGATCGAGGCCCTCGTCGACGACGCGGCGCTCCGGGACCGACTCGAGGCGCTGCTAGCGACCGACGGGACGGCGATCAGGGTCCGCGACGGGTCGGTTCCGCTCGCGGTGATGCTCCTCGACGACGTCGTCTACCTGCTCTTGCGCGACGAGCAGGGCGTCCTGCGGGCGTCGATCGACACCGACGACGAGGCGGTCCGGTCGTGGGCCGAGAAGACTATCGCGGAGTACTGGACGAACGCCGACTCGCTGTCGGACGCCGGATTCTCGCTCGAGTGACGGCGGCGGTACGCTTACGGGGCCGCCCGTGGGAGCGTCGACCATGAGCGCGGAGTGGCCTCGAGAGATCGGCGATCACACGGTGTCCGACGAGTGGATCTGCGAGGACTGCGGCGCCAGCTACGCCTGTCTCGACCAGTTCCGGGAGTCCCTGTGCGAGGCGTAGTAATCGCCGCGGGTCTGCGGTCCCGCGTGGACGCATCGAACGCCGACCCGGAACGCGTCTCGACCGCCAGCGGCGCGACTCGACGAGCGACGGGTCTCTGACGACTCCTCGCACACCGTCGATTTGCGGTAGCGTACCCGAAACCCAGTCCCACACTCAGTAACGATGGATCTCCACGTCGACTACCGCGTTTCGGTGAGTCTCGTCGGTACCGTCCTGAAGTACACGACAGTCCCGTTGTTTCTGCCGCTGGCGATCGCGGTCATCTACGGGGAGTCCGCCCTCCCGTTCGTCGTCACGATCCTCGTCGCGCTCGCCGTCGGCCTTGGTCTCGAGGAACTCCATTCGGAGCCGAAACTCGGACGGCGCGAGGGCTTTCTCTTCGTCGCGCTGACGTGGCTCGCCGTCCCGCTGATCGGCATGCTCCCCTATCTCGTCGCCGGTCAGGGGACGATCGCCTCCCCCGCGAACGCGCTCTTCGAGTCGATGTCCGGGTTCACGACGACGGGGTCGACCGTCCTCGGTGAGATTTCCGTCGAGCGCCACTCCCGATCGATCCTCATGTGGCGCCAGCTGACCCAGTGGCTCGGCGGGATGGGGATCATCGTCCTGATGGTCGCGATCCTCCCGCAGCTATCGGTCGGCGGCGCGCAACTGATGGAAGAGGAAGCCCCCGGCTTCAGCCTCGAGCGACTCACGCCCGGAATCAGGGAGACCGCGCGTGCGCTGTGGCGGATCTACATCGGCTTCACCGTCCTGGCCGTCGGCCTCTACTACGCCCTCCACGCGGGCGGACTCGCCCCGAACATGGACCTCTACAACGCCGTCGCTCACGCGCTCACGACGATGCCAACCGGAGGCTTCTCGCCCGAAGCGCGCAGCGTCGAGGCGTTCAGCCCCGCCGTCCAGTGGGCGGTGATGCCGTTCATGCTGATCGCCGGCACCAACTTCGCGCTCTTCTGGCACGCGTTCAACGGCCGCTCGGACCGGCTGTTCGAGAACTCGGAGTTTCGCTCGTACGTCGGGACGGTCGGGCTCGTCGGGGCGATCCTAACCGTTTTTCTGGTGACCGGCCTCGGACTGGCGGAGCCTCCCGAGTTCGTCGGCACCATCCCCGGCAACCTCGAGGCGTCGACCCGCCACGCGCTGTTCCAGTCGCTGGCGTTCATCACGACGACCGGCTACGCCAGCATGGACTTCAACACGTGGAGCGAGCCGACCCAGACCGTCCTCCTGTTCGCGATGTTCCTCGGCGGCTCCGTCGGCTCCGCCGCGGGCTCGATCAAGATCGTCCGCTGGTACGTCATCCAGCGGGTCGTCCGCCGCGAACTACTCACCGACGTCCACCCCAACGCGGTGGTCCCGATCCGCGTCTCCGACGAGGTCATCGACGAGGAAACGATCCACGGGCTGCTCGCCTTCACGCTGCTGTTTCTGATCCTGTTCGCCGTCTCGACGATCCTCATCTACTTCGACACCCATCGGATCGAGGAGAACCTGACCGCCTTCGAGGTGATGAGTGCGACGGTCGCCACGCTGGGGAACGTCGGTCCAGGGTTCGGTATCGTCGGGCCGATGAACAGCTTCCTGCCGTTCTCGGACGCCGCGAAGCTCTATATGGTGTTTCTCATGTGGATCGGTCGGCTCGAGATCCTCACCGTGCTGGTCGTGCTCACGCCGTCGTACTGGTGGGACTGACGTCCGCCGGGCAGTCACGCGACACGGGAGGTCGGTGACGCGGCGACTCGGTCTGGCTACGCCTCGAGTGCGAAATCGCGGACGGGGTCGAAAACGAGGTCCGAACGACGGCGATCGCCGTCGTCAGTTCGCGCGCGGGAAGTTGTCGATCGTCTCCGCGCGGAACGCCTCCTCGTCGAACTCGTAGTCGCCGTCGAGGAACTCGAGGACCTGCCGGGTGTCCTGCACGGCGTTTTTCAGACAGGTCGAGGCGCCCGGCGACGGCGTGATGTTGAAGATGATGTCGTCGCCGACGATCTTCGCCTCGCCCATGTCGAGGGATTTCTTGGTCGTGTCGACGATCTGCGGCCGAACGCCGCCGTACCCCTTCGCGCGCTCGATGTCCTCGAGTTCGACGCTCGGGACGACCTTCTGGACGTGCGGGAGGAACTGTCGCGGGCCGACCTCGGGGACGTCGTAGACGAGATTCCGGAGGACGTACGGCAGGAGGATCCGGTCGGACAGGATGTTCGCGTAACTGAGGAACGCCGCCGCGTTCAGCCCGAACACGTCGAGGAAGTCCTTTACGGTCGAGATGCGACCGCGCTCGAGGGTCGGGACGAGCTTCGCGGTCGGGCCGAACCGCGTGAGAGAGTCGTCGTGGACGTCCGCGTCGCCGTGGACCGCGGCGAAGGGGAGCTTCTTCATCTGGAGTGTGTAGACCTTCCCGTTGAGCAGATCGTCCGCGAGGAAGAAACTGCCCGCGATGGGGAGCAACACTTTGCCCTCGCCGTAGCCGAGTTCCTTGGCGATCTGGAGGCTGTGCGAGCCGGCGGCGACGACGGTGGCCTCACAGTCGAACCGGCCGTCGGTCGTCTCGATCGTGTAGCCGTCGAGCGTCGGCGTGATGTCCTCGACTTTCGTCCCGGTGAAGACGTCGACGTTGGATTCGTCCTTGACCTGTCGGACCAACGACTGTGTCACCGCACCGTAGTCGACGACGTAGCCGTCCGGCGTCTGTAACGCGCGCATCTCCTTCGAGGGGTCCCGACCCTCCACGACCTTCGGCTCGTAGTCGGCGATCTCCTCGCGCTCGATCATCTGGAGTTTTGGGAAGAGGTCGCCGAACCCCTCGCCCTCGTAGCGCTGCTCGAGTTCCGCGACTTCCGCCTTGCCGACGCCCAGCACCATCTTGCTGCGCTTGTCGTGCATCTCGCGGTCGTCGTCGTGGTTCTCGAGATAGCCCGCGAGGAGCTCTGCCCCTTCTTTGACTTCTTCGGCCTTCTCGAGGGTGTAGTTGGTCTCGATATCGCCGAAGTGGAGCGTCTGGGAGTTGTTCGTGTGGTTCGTATTGATCGCGGCGATCTCCCGTTCTTTCTCGATCAGTGCGATGGAGTCGACGTCCGAGAATTTCGCGGTGGTGTATAGAAGCGACGCACCGCTGATCCCACCGCCGACGATAACGAGGTCATATTTGCCAGACATGGTTGGTTTCGGTAGGTACCCGTTTCGACCGCTGTACTCCGAACGGATAACTCATATTCTTTCGATTGAACTTTCGTCGATCGACGAACGCGCTCTCGACGGGGCGAGAATCCAATAGTCAGCTTCGTTTCGACGAAACCGCTCGACGGATACCGTCCCCGTTCGATCGTTCCGTGCAGTTCGAACACATTGACTCGGTCCGTACGGTCGGTACGGAGCCGTCTTCCCCCGATCGTGTTTCGGCAGCTGTCGACAGGAACCGTCCGAGTGGGATGGCAGGGTGGTTTCGCCGTACTGGGAGTCGCAGCCATCTATCAGTTTAATTTGTGGCTTAAATATTCTCCTGGTGTCGTTGTTCTGACGGACCGTCGGCTGTCGGTAAAGAATTTCAATCGGCGCCTCTATCATCAATACGTGAAGATCGAGCTCGATCTGATGACGTTGGTGATGCCGTCGTGATGCCATGGGGACACGCGGCATTCGGCTACGTCCTGTACTCCCTCGGCCACCGGTTCGTGACGCGCGAGCCGCCGAACGGTCCGATCGTCGTTCTGGCTCTCCTGTTCGGCACGCAGCTCCCGGATCTCGTGGACAAAACGCTCTCGTGGGGTCTCCATCTCTTTCCGCAGGGGTATTCGGTTGCACACTCCATACTCGTCGCCATCCCGATCGGGTTGCTCGTCCTCGGGGCGACGGCGTCTGGACGCCGCGATATCGGCATCGCGTTCACCGTAGGCTATTGGTCGCACCTCCTCGGCGACGCGATTCTGGCGGTTCCGAAACTCGGCGTGTCGCCGAGCGATCGGCTCCTCTGGCCGGTCGTTACGCTGCCGCCGTACGACTCCGAGGTGACGCTGATCGGACGCGTCACTGCGATCTTCGGCGAACTCTCGGGCGAGATGCTGACCGGAGAGCACCTCGTCTTTCTCGCCATCTACTCGATACCGTATCTGCTGGTATTCTTGCTCTGGATCGTCGACGGAGCACCCGGCGTCGCGCAGTTTCTGCGCACGGATAACCGCTAGTCTCCTCTACCCGAGCACACCTCGCGAACCGGTCTCTCGGCGGCGAACGATTTCACTGAACGCGAGGGCACCGATGACCGTGCTCGAGCGGACGTCCCGTTTTGACTCGCGGTGTCCTACGTGCCGGTAGATGGACGCCGAACGCTGGTGGCCGCCGTTCGTCGAGGTCGCGGCGCTCCTGTGGATCGGCCTGCTCGTCGTCGCCGATCGCCGCGGCGACGGCGACGCCGGCGAGGGAGACGGGGAGGTCGGTCGCGAGCGCGAGCGCCCCGGCGAACCCGGCCGCAATGGCGATGACGATGACGAGCGTCAGGAGGTTCGGCGTGGCGAACCCGCTCACCTGCCCGACGAGACCGATGTCCAGCGTCGACGGCACGAACCTGGTCTGTTAGAGGAACACACTCATCACGACCGCGCCGACGAGCCCCGTTACCTGCGACGTAGCACTGTCGACGACTATTTCGCGGTCGCTGATGACGGCGCCGGCGCTCGCGGAGAGCGTCGACCCCGCAAAGGGCGCGATCACCATCGCACCGACGATGACGATGGCCGAATCCAGCAAGAGCCCGCCGCGATCGGGTCGTCGAGACCGGTCGGATCACGTTGCAGGCGTGTAGATCGATCGTCGCGAGTCACTGGTCGAGGATCGTCGCCGGTGGACGATCGTATTCGAACGCCCTCGCCGCTCCGACGTCATAGAAATCCTGACTTCCAACGGAGACGCCGATTAGCGCTAAGAGTCTCTTCACTGTACAGTTCCGTACGACTCCCTCCGTGGATCGAATCGTATGAACCAGCGAACCCGCGTCACCGTCGCCGCCGTAGTTATCGCCCTTCTGATCGCATCGCTCGGGGTCCAGGCGGTCGTTATCGAACGCGAACACAGAGTCGTCAACGACGACGGGCGGTATCCCGGGAACACGCTCGTCGGCGTCCATTCGTACGACGAGACCGGCCGGATCGTCGAACTGACGCCCGACGGTGAGGTCGCCTGGGAGTGGTCGGTACCGGAATCGAGAGTGTTCGGGGTCGAACAGCTCGACGAGGGGACGGTGCTGGCAGCCGTCGCCGTCAAGCGGCTCGCCGAAGACTGCGACGAGGAATACCTCGAGTACGAGGAGAAAGACGGCCACTGCGTCCGCAATCGCGTCGTCGAGATCGACAAGGAGTCGGGCGAGGTCGTCTGGGAGTACGACTGGTACGACGAGTTCATCGCCTGGCACGAGGTCCACGACGTCGAGCGACTCGAGAACGGCGAGACGGCGATCGTCGATATGGGGAACGATCGCGCGTTCACCGTCGACCACGACGGCGAGATCACCTGGGAGTGGCACGCCGAAGACCACCTGACGCCCGGCACGCCGTTCTACGAGGAGTACGGCGGCCCCGAAAAAGCGGGTGAACACGACGACTGGACCCACATGAACGACATCGACCGCCTCGAGAACGGCAACTTCCAGCTGAGCATCCGCAACTTCGACGTGATCATCGAGGTCGATCCGGAGACCGACGAGGTGGTCGACGTCATCGGCGAGCCCGGAAACCACGACGTATTGGACAAACAGCACAACCCCCACCGCATCGAAGATCAGGGGACGATGGTCGTCGCCGACAGCGAGAACGGCCGCATCGTCGAACTCGACGTCGAGTCCGAGGAACGCATCTGGCGCTACACCGGTCCCGCGACCGATCCCCTCCAGTGGCCTCGAGACGCCGACCGACTGCCCAACGGCAACACGCTCATCACCGACTCCCGAAACAACCGCGTGCTCGAGGTCGATCCCGACGGCGAGATCGTCTGGCAGTTCGGCGATCCCGACGGGACGGTCATTCCGCTGGCGTACGAAGCCGATCGCATCGGCGCCGGCGAACAGTCGGACGTCCCGCCGGGGAGCGAACTGACCGCGGTCGAGGACGAACCCGGCGCCATCACGGCGACGATTCGCGAGTGGGAGGCCATGGCCCAGTACGTCTTCCCGACGTGGATGCACCTCCCGCAGATACTGCACGTCGTCGGCATCGCCTTCGGGGTCCTGTGGCTCTGTGCGGAGGGAGTCGTCTTCGGCTGGCGGCGGTTCACTGGCAGTCGGTGAGTGGATTCGGATGCGTCGGGGTTGGGACCGACTCGAGTTCGGCAGGGCTGCTCCAGAAGACACCGCAGCTTCGGACTCTCTTGCGTCTCGAAGATGTTCTGCAGGGAGGAGAGGGCATCCACGGCGTCTTCGAGCGCGTTCGTTGGGATGATCGAGTACTCGGGACCGAATCGCTTCGTACCGTTTTCTTCACTCCGCGTCGATTACTGAATTAGTTGAATAGAACCAATAGCATAGGATACGACCGAGAATAGGCAGGGACAGGATCTTTTCGATCGGATCGCGGTTATCGGCGAATGAGGATATCGTCTCGAGTGCGTACCGGACCTCGAATCGCCGCATCGATGCTGATCGACTCGGTCAGAACCCTCCGCCCGACCGATCGGGACCGAACCCCGATCGCCGTCCTCCTCGCCGCCGGCGCGTACATCTACTACGTCGACCTTGGCGGGTCGACGCTCCAGTCCTTCGACGAAGCGATCTACGCGTCGATCGCGCGGCGGCTGAGCCGCGGCGGGTCGTGGGTCGTCCCTCGCGTCGACTGGGCCGCCGACGGGGCCGTCGTCGCCGAGATGCTCTTCCTGCAGAAGCCCCCGGGTGCGTTCTGGCTGCAGGCGATCTCGATGCGCGTCTTCGGTGCCACCGCGTTCGGCGCCCGCTTTCCGTCGGCGACGTTCGCGATCGCGACCGGCGTGCTCACCTACGTTTTCGGTCGGGACCTCTTCGACCGCAGGGCGGGATTCGTGGCCGGGCTGGTCTGGCTGACGACGCCGCAGGTGTTCGCGGGGATGAACGGCGGTCGGAACGGCGGAACCGATATCCCGCTCGTGTTCTTCGGCACCCTGTTCGTCTACCTCGTCTGGAAGGGCGTCGCCGACGATCGACGATACCTCGCGTACGCGGGGTTCCCGGCGGCGGGCGCACTCCTCGTCAAAGGACTGGCGGCCGGCACGTACCCGCTGGCGCTCCTCGGGCTGGTCCCCTTCGATCTGCTCGGGCGTCGACGGCTCCTCTCGCGAGAGGCGGCGATCGGTGCGGCGGTAACGCTCGCACTGGCGTTGCCGTGGCCGATCCTCGCCTGGCGCCGTCACGGTGGCCTGTTCCTCGAGGAACTCGTTTTCAAGCACGTGATCGCTCGGGCGAGCGGCTCGTTCCCACCGTATCACGAAACGACGTTCGGCTTCATGTCCTATCCGTACTTCCGACACCTTCCCTCGTACTTCGATCCGTGGCTGTACTTTCTGCTCCCGGCGGTCGGCGTCGTCGCCGTCGTCGCGGTTCGTGTTCGGGTTACTGAGGGGCGCTCGCAACCGCTGCGCGATACGACGTTCCTGCTGTGGTGGGCCGCGAGCGTCTTCACCTTCTTTTCGGTCACCGGGAACCAGGCCTGGTACATCCTGCCACTGTACGTTCCGGCGGGGCTGCTGGTCGGTCGCTCGGTCTCGCTGGTCGCGTCGCCCCGATCGATCGACCGTTCACTCGCGGTCGGCGGCGTCGTCACGGGCTGCGTCCTCGCGCTGGTCTTTACGTTTCGACTCGACGTGACCTCGCTCGTCCAGTACCGACTGCAGGATCACGTTCCCGGCGGCGTCGCGTTCGCACTCGTCCTCGTCGCCGCTGCGATCGCGGTTATCGCCGAGCGGCCGCTCGACGCGACGCTGCGGCGGCGGTGGCGCGACGTCGACGTCTCGCGGCTCCGGACCGTCGCGTTCGTAGCCCTCGCGCTCCTGCTCGTGTCCACGACCGCCGCACCGGTCGAAATGGGCGGCTCGGCGTTGGACGAGCAACAGGAGGCCGCGGGGACGCTGATCGACCACCAGATTCCCCCGGACGCGACGATCTTCGTCGTCCCCGAATCCACGCGGGCCGGCGGGTTTCACTCGCTGGTGTTCTACTCCGATCGGTCGATCGAGCCGGTCGAGGAGACGCGGGTCGAATCGAACGATCGAATCAGGTACCTGTTCGTCCACCAGGAAGCGGCGGCCAACTTCGATCGGGAGCACCGCGTCGTCGCCACGCTCCGCGACGAGGACGAGCGGTACTACGTCCTCGAGTTGGGGCTGCCCGACGGCAGATAGGGCCACGGTCGTGCCTTGGACACCGACGATCAATCCGTCTGATTCCGACCGGCGATCGAATGTCTCACACTGGTTGTGGATGCTCCGCTATGCATCTGTTCAGTAACGATACCATCCCTTCGTAAGTGATGCAGACCTCGGCACTCCTGTTGCGATCTCTTACGTCCAGCTCTCTCGAGTACCTTTTCGGATCAAGGAAGGGGATATGTAAATCGAAGGCCCCGGCACTCGAACAGGTACGGCGTACCGCTGGATTAGCTTAAAAGGGACTAGAACTCCGGGAGTTGGTGGGGATATCGAATCCATTCGCCTGTTTCAGCGATTTCTCCTCGATACCCGACTCGACGAGTTCGACACGGCACGCGACGCCGAAAACCGCACCAGCGGTTCTACGACCGGCCGCTCCGTTGCAGGAGTTCGTCACGAAGCCGTGCCAGGGTATGTCGCACCGTCCGTGTGACGATCGACTCGCGGGTGTAATCGACGTCCCACGCCTCGAGCACCCGCTGCATCGTCGCAGCGCCGTCCGATCGCCGAATCGCTTTCTCTTCGGCGTGTTTGAGCGGATGACGAAGCCAACTGTATTCGGCGTGTGCGTAGACGTCGGTCCGACCGCGGCGCCGCTCGAAGAGGACGACGTGGAGTTGTCGATTGGCGAGCCGGGACGATCGGTACGTCCAGCTCCCGTCCGATTTGTTGCCGACCAGCGTGTAGTGGTACAGGCTCAACGGGTCCCAGGTGAAGCCCTCATCGTGTAGCTTCGTCTCTACCTCCGCGATCGGAACCGAGACCGTCGCGACGTATCCTTTTGGCCAGACGCGGTACTCCGGCTGGCCGAACCGTTTCGCGACTCTATCGATCGTGGGTCCCATCTGCCGTCGAAGCCGGTGAGACATCATCGGTCGAACGTCGTCGTCGAGCATCGATGCGAGTTACTCGACTGAGAGCAAAAGGAATCGCTCGGCAGTTGCACCCACTATAACGAGCTCCTCCTCCGGGACGACAGCGCGGTCCGCTCGGATCGAGAGCGTTACCAGCACGAACTGAACGACGGTCGACGACGTGGCCACGGAACCGGTTTCGACGGGACCGAGTTCGGGACGGTCGCGTCACTGCAGCGGTGTCTCGAGGGCTGACTAGTACCTGTAAATCAGTGGCCTCGGCATTCGAACAGGAACGACTTACGAGTGTCACTGTATTAGAACCTCTGCGCATAGAAATCGAGGTTGATCTACTCGGATCTACTCCAGACAAGTCCATCTCGGTTCAGGAGTCGAGTGACAGATAGCAGCTGACCACATTTTGGGTAGAAAAATACCCCGTCTCCCTCCACACACTTATTGTCCCACGTTACCAACCATCATTCATGGAACGGAGGCGATTTCTCACAACGTCTGTGGTCGCCACAACGGTTGTGCTTGCTGGATGTAGTAGTCCAGACGACGATGGCGATGGAGGTGGTGGCGGATACCACCTCGATGAACCGCAGCAGTTGCGCTCTCGAGATAACTCCTGAATCTTGAGGTGACAGGCACCCGTGACATGCCCCGGTTTACTGATTCCTCTCCCCGCCTACCTGTGACTTCTCGGAATGTCTTAGATACCGTGAAAGATGAGACATGTTACCTGTAAATCGATGGCCTCGGCACTCATAGGGCTCGTCACGACCGGGTGCCGAGTCCGGCTCGGAGCGAGTGAATCGTCATCGGCCACTCGAGGCTACCACTGCGGCTCCTAAGACGGTTTGGATCGCGCCGAGAAACGCAGTCGCAGTCTACGACCTGCTCGCGGAATCGCCCGTCGCCGCGAAGGCAGTGTTGAACTCGTCCATCAGATTCTGGAGCTGGGCCGTGTTCCGGTGGGAGAACGTTTGCGGCGAGCGCTCGACGGCCGTCCGCGAGTCGGCTCGCTCGCTCGAGGCCGGACGGGGTCGCGCGTCGATGTGGTTTGGCTGCGGTTCTGGCTCAGATCGGGTCTGCAGGCGTTGTGTGCTCATGTCGGTCGGGTGTAGTGAGGTCGTCGAACGGTACGGGAACTTGTCGAAAGAGAGGCGAGTTTACGCTGCTACGTGTACGACCGACATCTGTACTCACCCGTAGCGCCTCCGAGGTAATAAAAGTTCATGATAGATAATATGTTTGGTAGTGAGTGTCTACCATGATTTCCGCTCCGTCTCGAACCCATACTACGTCATCGGTGCAATCGAGCGCCGAGACGTTATGCCGGTCGGTGAGAGAGAATCAGATCTCGATGGACGAGGGTGACACGACCCGGGTGCACCGCGGCGACGGACCCGACGGCCGACCGGACGTGAGCTTCGTGATCCCGGCGCGCAACGAGGCCGACTACCTCCGCGGCGCGCTCGCGAGCATCGCCGGACTCGACACGGAGTACGCGATCGAGGTGATCGTCGTCGACGGCGACTCGAGCGACACGACGCCGGCGATCGCCCGCGAGTACGGCGCGACCGTCCTCGACGAGGGCGGCAGGAGCATCGCGGCGGCCCGCAACCTCGGTGCGGCCCACGCCGACGGCGAGTGGCTGGCATTCGTCGACGCCGACACGAAACTGCGAGCCAACTACCTCACCGAACTGCTCGGCTACCTCGAGGCGAACGGGCTGGCGGCCGGCAGTTCCTACTGTCGGATCACCGGCCCGCGCCGGGCGATGCTGATGGCAGCGACGATCAACCGCGTCTTCTCGCACCTCGAGTGGCCCATCCTCCCAGGGTTCAACTGCGTCGTCCACCGGCGGGCGTTCGACGACGTCGGCGGGTTCCCGGAGGTCCCCAACGAGGACACGGCGTTCAGCCGGCTGCTCGGCCGCCGGTATCCGACGGGCTACTGTCCCGCGGTGTTAGTCGAGAGTTCGGGTCGCCGGATCGCCGATTGCGGACTGACGGGGACGCTGTGGCACTATCTCCGACTCGACGTCGGACGACTCCGAGCCGACTACTGAACGGCCGCCGGCGGGCAGGCGGGGATGTCGCGATGGCGCTCCGGAAAAATCGTCGTGCTACTGGGCCGCCGACTCGGGCGACGACTCCGCCCGCGGCTCGATCTCGAGCTCCTCGAGATCCTCCATATTGCCCTCGGCCGTCGCCTGCTCAATTTTGGCGATCTCCTCCGCGTAGTGCAGGAAGGTGTCGACGCTCGCGACGACGACGCGGGCCTCGACCGTCAGGAGTTCGATCCCGACGACCGAGACGCGCGCCCAGACGTCGATGACGACGCCCTTGTCGAGGATGCGATCCAGTACCTCTGCGAGACTCGAGGAGTCGGGTCGTCGTTGTGGTGATGCCATTGTCCCTCACTCCCACACTCAGACTGGCGACCAATTCATTACTCGGACTGCATCGGCAAGCCGACGGTCGGCACCGCAGCGGAGCGCGCCGCTCGCCGGTGGAAACGACCGATAAACCGAATCCCGCGTTCCGTAGCGACCGTGCCGTTGTGTCCCGGCACCGTCATGGCGCCCGCTTTTCTTCCTTCCCGTCGGCGACATGACCGTGTCGACCGTCCCCGAAGAAGCCGAACGGTTGCTCGAGAGCGAACCGGTGATGGCCCATCTGGGCACCTGCGTCGAGGAACGACCGCACGTCGCTCCGGTCTGGTACCGGTACGTCCCCGAGATGGAGATCGTCGAGATCGTCACGACGGGGCGTAAGCTGGCGAACATCCGGAAAAACCCGCGTGTCTCGCTATCGATTCAGAAAGACGAGGCGGGCCAGACCCACTGGATGGTGTCGCTGCTCGGCACCGCCACGGTCGTCGACGACTGCGCGGAGACGGCCGCGGCGCGGCACCAGATCAACGCGAAGTACGACGCGGAGCCCGCGGCCTACGCCGAGAACACGCTCGTCCGAATCGAGGTGGCATCGGCGAGCTACCGGACGTATTGAGGGAGGGGCGATGTGAACGACTACTCGGTAGCGGCGTCTCACAGTGGGCTAGACTGGGTACCTGGCGCGCGCTGGCGACCGGCCGAGCGATAGTGAGGCCAGTCGCCGACTTCTTGCGAGGGATGAGCGAGCGACCAGAGGGAGTGAGCGAATCGGCTGGGGAGGGCGTGGCGATTCCCCGTTGCCACGATAGCGGGACGCTTGCCGATAGACTTCTGCTCGAGCCCCGGTCCCGAACGAGACCAGTCACTCCCGACCGGGCGACGGCCCGCGCAGCCCCGGATGCGTCTCGAGGTCTCGAACGCGTCGCATCTGGGCGCGCAGATCCGCCGCGCTGCCCGGCACCGCGTCCACGAGCCGTTCCTCGACCTCTCGGTCGCTGCCGCCGTCTCCCTCGAGGGCCTCGAGTTCGTCTACGGACTTCGGAAACGGCCGGAGGTCCTTGTGGATCGCCAGCCCCGCGTAGGCGCCGTCGCCGATGGCGATTGTGGTCTGGTTCTGGCCGTGGGTGACGTCGCCGACGGCGTAGACGCCGTCGACGCTGGCCTCCCGGTTCTCGTCGACCGCGATAGCGCCGTCCTCGCGTAGGTCGCAGCCGAGGTCCGCGGCCAGATCGACGTTGTAGGTGGAGCCGTACATCGCGAAGCCACCCAGATAGCCCCGTTCGGTCCCATCAGCGAGCTCGAAGCCGCCGAGCCACGGCGGCTCGTCGTCGGGAATCGTCTCGTCGCCGTAGGCGGAGACGACGGCCGTGTCGATCACGTCGACCGGGTGGGCCTGGAGCTGCGCGTCGGTCTCCTCGTCCCACTCGGGCTCGCGGTCGTCGAGCAGGAGATCGACGTCGGCGGTGAAGTTGAGCATCGTCATTGCGACGCGGGCCGCGTGCTCCCCGTGTCCGAGGACGAACACGGAGCCGTCGCCCAGCGAGTAGGCATCGCAGTGCAGACAGTAGTGCAACCCTCGGCCCGTGAAGCGCTCGAGTTCCGGGACGTCCGGACTCCGATCCCGGAAGCCGGTCGCGAAGACGACTCGCCGGGCGTCGACGGTCGCGTGGGAGGACTCGAGCCGAAAGCGCGGTCCGCCGGCGTCAGCGACAGCGACGTCCGTGCTGTCGGCGCCGTCGTCACCGCCGTCGCCGGAATTCAACCGGGCGACGGACTCGACCGCGTCCGGAAAGAAGTCGCCACCGTAGTGCTCGAGCTGGTCGACGGCGTGGGTCGACAGCTGCTCGCCGGAGACGTTCTCGGAGACGCCCAGCAGGTTGTGGACGTGGGAGACCGCCGCGTGGCGGCCGCCCTCCTTCTCGAAGACGGCCGTGCGGTGGCCAAGTCGCGTGGTGTAAATTGCCGTCGTCAGCCCGGCGGGACCGCCGCCGATGACGGCGACCTCGTACTCGAGGGGATCGGTCATACGCGTCGGAGGTCGCCCAGCGGGTTGAGGCTGGGCCGTGAATATGCGGCCGGGATCGCTGAATCACCGCCTCCAGTAATTCGTATCACGCGCCGTGTCAGTCCCGCGCGTTCCGAATGGGATTGAAAAGCGGGCGCGGTGGAGGCCCGGCCACGAGTCTCGACCACGCCGCCGACCTCGAGTTGCCGACCGCGGAGACCGACGACGCCGACCTCGAGCAGGGGTCGATCTTCTTCGTCGGAACCGCGACCGTCATCATCGAGTACGCCGGCTTCACAATCCTCACAGACCCGAACTTCCTCCACAGCGGCGATCACGTCCATCTTGGCTACGGGATCAAATCGCGACGGCGAACCGATCCCGCCCTCGAGATCGAGGACCTGCCGCCGATCGACTTCGTCCTCCTCTCGCACTACCACGGCGATCACTTCGACCGCGTCGCCGAGGCGAAACTCGATTCGGACCTCCCGATCGTCACGACCCCGCACGCGGCGTCCGAACTGGCCGACAAGGGCTTTCGCGAGACCCACGCCCTCGAGACGTGGGACGAGTTCCGGATCCGCAAGGGCGAGGCCGAACTGACGATCACCGCGATGCCCGGCCGCCACGGCCCGCCGGTCGTCTCGAAGGGACTGCCGCCGGTGATGGGGAGCACGCTCGAGTTCCGGCCCGCCGACGCGGCGGCGAGTCCGGACGATCCGCCGCTGATGCGGCTCTACGTCTCGGGCGATACCCTGGTCTACGACGCGCTCGAGGAGATTCCCGAGCGCTACCCCGACATCGACCTCGCGCTGCTCCATCTGGGCGGAACGCGAATTCTGGGCGTGCTCCTGACGATGGACGCCGCCCAGGGCGTCGAGGCGGTCGATCTGATCGACGCCGACACCGCGATTCCGATCCACTACAACGACTACGAGGTGTTCCGGTCGCCGCTCTCGAACTTCAAGCAGGCGATCCGGAAAGCGGGGCTCGAGGACCGGGTGGACTACCTCGAGCATGGGGAAACCTACTCGTTCCAGCCGCTCTCGAATCGAGAGAACTAGGTGATCACCGGAATGTGGACTACACAGACGTGATTCGATCGCACAGTCTTCCCAGCAGAGTAACGAGAAATTGTATGTCGTCTGCTCGGAAGTGGATTATCGTAATTGCGTACCAGAAACAAATCAGGTGCATTATTAGTCAAAACGATACCATATAATATCTATTAACGGGAATGTACTTTCAGATATAATATGTGGAATAAACGCACGGCCAGAGGCCCGACAGATAACTTTTCTCTTGGCCATTACATTTTTACAAGTAGCCTGTTTTGGACACCCGTATGGCACGAATACGTCGAGTTGATGACCAGAGAGATATGGAGAAAGTCATAGACGATTTCATAACGCAAGGATACAAGATCAAAAACCAGGGTGAACGAAGCACTCTGATGAAGAAGAAGTCGTGGGGAAGCGGCGGGATGCACGTCGTCGTCGCCGTTCTCACGCTTTGGTGGACGCTCGGTATCGGTAACGCTGCGTACGCCATCTACAAGTATATGACTGCGGAAGAAGTCCAGATCAAGATCGACGAGTAACCGATTACGTCAGCAGGCGTTCTTCCAATCTCTCGGAGAAACGCTGCGAATTCTACCTGAATACGCAACAAATCGACTTCTAAACGGCCTCTTCGACTGCTAGTCGTAACGCCGAAATGGTATCCAGTCAGTGACGTGCTTGCGTTGCGTGTGCACGGTCGATAAATCCTCGCTCGCTTCTCGAGCGCTGTCCGACTAGTTCTCGAGTCGATCGAGGGCTGCGGCCACCACTAGCGGGAAGGTGATCGTCGCGTCGGCGTAGACGGAGACGTTGTCGGCGTCCTTCTCGAGTTTGCCCCACGAGCGGGCCTCGTCTAAGGTGGCGCCGGAGAGGCCGCCGGTCTGTTTAGGGTCCATGGTCAACTGGACGGCGTAGTCGTAGGCGTCGGGGGCGACAAGCATCGTCTGGAGGGTGAAGTTCTTCGGGACGCCGCCGCCGACGACGAAGGCGCCGGCTTCCTCGGCGTGGAAGGCGATGTCGGTCAGCGGCGTCATATCCGCCAGCGCGTCCAGCGTGAACGCGCCCGTCTGGGAGTACATCCATGCCTGGAGTCCGAGCACGGAGTCCTGGACTGCGGGACAGTAGATCGGCACGTCGTTTTCGTAGGCCGCGGCGGCGATCCCGGGCCCTTCGTCGACGTCGTCGCGCTCGTTGACCGCGGCGTTCGCTCGCCCCAACTCCTCGGTGAGTCGCTGAATCGAGACCGCGCCCTCTTCCTCGCACTCTTCCTCGAGGACGGGGAAGACCTCCTCGCGGAGGTGGCTCTCGAAGTCGGCGAAGAACTCCTGGGGGAGGTAGACGTTGTAGATGCGGTCGACGCCCTCGTCGCGCAGCGTCTCGTCGTGTTCGCGCTCGGTCTTCCCCTCGGCGTGGACCTCGCCGTGGTGGTGTTTCCCGCCGATGGCCTCGATGGCGTCGTGGGTGAGGTTCGCGCCGGTCGTCACGAGGACGTCGATGTGGCCCTCGCGGATGAGGTCGGCGACGATGCGTCGCATTCCCGTGGGGACCATCGCGCCCGCAAGGCCGAAGAAGACCGTCACGTCGTCGTCGAACATCGACTCGGTCACGTCGACGGCCTTGTGGAGGTCCGCAGCGCCGACGCCGGCGTTCCCGTACTGATCGGCGAGTTCGCCGACGGTCATTCCCGCCCGGACCTCGGCGTGGCCGACCGGATCGTGCGAAAACGTCTCCCGCTCGGGCTCGTGGTGGCCCTCTCCGTCCGCCTCGCTGTCGCCGTCGTCGCTCCCGTGGTCGTGCTCGTCGCTCATGTCCCCGCATCCGCGAGCCAGCGGTTTGAACGCCGCGGTTCGGTTCGATCCGCCTGCCCTTCGTCACTCCCGTGAGAGATACTGCTGCAACGCATCTGCCGGACGACCCGGTCGACCATTACGATACCAGCGAACTGAGCGCTGTCGCGATCAGTGCGACAAGTATCGCGATCGCCGTTACCCGCAGGACGATCGCGGATCGCCGTCGGTTCTTCGGCAGCAGTTCTGCAATACCTGACAGACCCATCGCAGCACCCATGACCAGCAGCGGGAGCGAACCGCTGTCGTACAGGAGTTCGAAGTACGCATAGAGCCCGAAGAACGCGAGCGAACTCCCGAGGGATATCCGCGCAGCGCCCCATCCGCTCGGTTCGGAAAAGAACTCTCTAATATGAACGCTCATATGCTCGAATACTACCCGCTCGAGGAAAAACCTGACTCCGCGGACCGTGTTCGCCGCTGCCGAGTCGCAGAACAGATAGTCGACTCACGAATCGATTCCGACGGGTTCGAAACGACCGCTCGCCGGCCAGTGCTGGCCGTCAGAGCCCGGTCGGAACCTCGAGATACGTCGTCTCGAGACCCCAGTCCTCGACCAACTCCTGCAGCGACCGGACGCCGAAGGTCTCCGTCGCGTAGTGGCCCGCGAGGAAGACGTGGATGCCCGCCTCCTGCGCCTCGTGGTAGGCCTTCTGCTTCCCTTCGCCCGTTACCAGCGCGTCGGCGCCGGCGTCGACAGCCTCGTCGAGCCAGTCAACCCCGCTGCCGGTGACGATCGCCACGTCCTCGATCTCGTCGGGGCCGAACGCGAGGTGTTGGACGGGCTGGCCGTCGGTCTCGAGTTCGCGCTCGAGTCGACCCTGTAGCTCTTCGGGCGCGTACGGCTCGGCCGCCGTCCCGCGCTGGCCGATGTACTCGGGGCCGAGTTCGCCGAACGGTGTTCGTTCCTCGAGGTCGAGCACGTCGGCGACGCCGGCGGCGTTGCCCAGCTCCTGGTGGCCGTCCAGCGGGAGGTGAGCGACGTACAGCGCGAGGTCGTTCTCGATCAAAGGGGCGATCCGGTCGTAGGTCCGCCCCGTCACGCGCTCGAAGCCGCCCCACGAGAGCCCGTGGTGGACGACCAGCAGGTCCGCGTCGGCCTCGATCGCGCGATCGAACGTCTCGCGGACGCCGTCGACGGCGACGGCGACGCGCTCAATCTCGGCCTCGTCCGGCCCGATCTGCATGCCGTTCGCGCTGGCGTCGAGGTCGGCGTAGTCGGCGATTCGCAGCTCCTCGTCGAGTCGGTCGACGACCGTCGAGAGGTTCATGATCGGCCGTTCGGCAGCGGTCGCCTTGTATCCGGCTGGTTCCCGGTCGTCGACTCGTACTCAGTAACGAGTACGACAGAAATGAGACCGCAGGAAACGGGCGCTACATCAGGTAGAACAGCGGGAAGAGGATCACCCAGACGATGTCGACGAAGTGCCAGTAGAGCCCGAAGAACTCCACCGGTCGGTGGTCGCTCAAATAGGCGTCGACCGTGACGGTCCGATACAGCATGAACGCGGCGATCAGCATCCCGAGGATGACGTGGAGCGCGTGCAGCCCGGTCGTGACGAAGTACGTCGAGTAGTGGAGGTCGGTAAACCAGTAGATGCCGTGGGCGAACTCCTGGGTCCACTCCCAGCCCTTGACCCCGAGGAACGTCAGCCCGAGCACCAGCGTCGCCCCCATCGCGCCGAGCAGCCCCCGCTTGTTCCCGCGCTCGGCGAAGACCAGCGCCAGGATCACGGTGAAACTCGAGGTCAACAGGACGTACGTGTTGAAGAGGCCGACCGTCGCCGACGGCGGGACGGTGCCCCAGGACCCCCAGCCGGCGTGGAGTCGCGCGAAGACGTAGCTCCCGATGGCGGCACCGAAGACGACGACGTCGGAGGCCAGGAAGAACCAGACGCCGAGTTTCGTGGTGCCGACCCCTTCGAACGGCCAGCGGCTGGCGATCGCCATCTCCGGCGCATTGAATTCCTCGCGGCCGTACTCGAAGAGCGTGTAGCCGAGGATGCCGACGCCGAGGAGCGTCAGGATCGGGTAGATGATGGTCTGCTCGGCGCTCGTTCCGACGATTTCCTGGCTGATCTCGCCGGTCCCCCGCGCGAATTCGACCGTGTACGGCGTCAACCCGGTCAGCCCGAGGAAGAACACGAAGGTCCCGAAGCCGATCCCGACTGGCCAGATGCTGGCGTGATCGGCGTGTTCCGCCTGGCTCTCCACCGCGGTCGTCACGCCGCCGTCGGTCGTCGCCGCCGTGTCGTCGACGAACTCGAGGCGACCGCTGGCGTAGCTCGGCCGCCCGTCCCAGTTATCCAGCGGCGGGGGCGACGTGGTCGCCCACTCGGCGGTCCGGGAGTACTCCCAGGGGTTATCGGGTGCGTCGGGACCCGTGAGCAGGCTCTTCCCGAGCGTGAAGAACGTGATCAGGAACGACGCGCCGAAGACGAACGCGCCGACGGTCGCCGCCTGGTGATAGATGTGGATCGCCTCGCCGTAGTGGAAGACGCGGCGGGGCGTCTCCCAGGCGAGGAACATCGGGAAGTACAGCAGGTTGAAGCCGACGAAGTAGACCGCGAAGTTGAGCTTGCCGAGGGTCTCGGAGTACATCTTTCCGGTTATCTTCGGCCACCAGTAGTAGAGGCCGCCGACCAGCGCGGTTACCCCCGAGACCATCACGTAGTGAAAGTGCGCGACGACCCAGTAGGTGCCGCGGAACTCGTAGTCAAGCACGACGGCGCCGAGGAAGACTCCGGTGATGCCGCCGAGGATAAAGAGGACGAGCGCCCCGAGGCTGAACAAGAAGGGGGTAGTGAACCGAACTCGACCCTTGACCATCGTGTAGATCAGCGAGAAGATCATCAGGTCGAACGGCAGCGAGATCCCGATGGTCGTCGCCATGAACAGCGTCTTGATCTCGAGGTTGATCGTCGTCAGGAACATGTGATGGGCCCAGACGAGGAACGACTGGACCGCGACCAGGACCATCGCGATGATGACCCACTTGCGGCCGACCAGCCGCCTCCCCGTAAAGGTCTGGAACGTCTCGAACATGATTCCCAACGCCGGGAAGAAGACGATGTACACCTCCGGGTGTCCGAAGAACCAGAACAGGTGCGCCCATAACAGACTCGAGCCCTCGTCAGTCGCGAAGTACTGAGTCAGAAGGAGTCGATCGCTCGCGAGCAACAGCAGCGCGGCCAGCAGCGCCGCGAACGCGAACAGCATCATCCAGATCGTCAGCAGCCACGACCAGGTGAACAGCGGCATGTTCCACAGCCCCAGCCCCTCCGCGCGCGAGCGGTGGATCGTCGTAAGGAAGTTCACCGACCCGAGCGTGATCGACATCACGAACAGCATCAATCCGAGGATCGTCGCGTTTCCGCCGGTCGTCGCCTGCAGCGCGGGGTGGTACATCGGCACGTTCAACGGCGCGTACATGTACCAGCCGCCGGCGAACGCCCGCTCTTGGAAGAACGCGACGGCGAGAAGGATTCCCGAGAAGAGATAGAACCAGTAACTCAGCGCGTTTAGTCGCGGGAACGCTAGATCCTTCGCACCGATCTGTAGCGGGACGAAGTAGTTCGCGAAGCCGGCGGCGAACGGCGAGAGGAACCAGAAGACCATCAACAGTCCGTGGTTGGTAACCGCCTGATTGAACTCGTTGTTCTCGAGCAGCCCCGTCCCGCCGGGGACCCACAGGTGTAGACGGAACAGGAGTGCGAGCACCCCGCCGAGCAGGAGGAAAAACAGCGCCGTCGCCAGATAGAGGACGCCGATATCCTTGTGGTTGGTCGTCACCAGCCACCGTTTGACGGTCGTCCGCGGCGGAAGATCGCTCATGAACTCACCTCGTCTGCGCGGTATCGGAGTGATTCGATCCCACGTATCGGTTCGATTACGACTCCGCGAGCACGAGGCACCATTACCAGCGGATACCTCCACCAATTCCGCTAATCAATGTGTCCGGTGCATCTGCAAGGCAACAGGCCAGAAATCGGCGCCATCGGTCGATGACGCTATCGGAACCAGCGGCGGATGCGGCGACCGCGTCCGGGTCGACCCGGACACGGTTCGTCGGTCGCGCTGACGGCCGTATCGACGCGCTCGCCGTCGTAGAAGAGGTCGACCGCGACGGGGTCGTCGTCGACCGCCACCGAGAAGCACCGCGTCGACGACGGCGGAACTACCAGCCGGTTCCGATCGTCGGTCGTGGCCGCGGCCGTTGCCGACTCGTCGTCCGTCGCCGACTCCGTCCCCTCGACGACGATCTCGCCGAAGTACTCCTCCTGACAGGCGTCGTACTCCGGATTCGAGGCGACGACATCGCCGGCGCCCGGGACGGTCGCCCCCTCCTCGAACGCTTCGGCGGTTCCGATGATTCCGTCCGCCGGCCCCCGCTCGTGCTCGGTGATATCGATGACGCGGACGCCGTCGACGGAGCCGAAGTAGAGGAAGTCGTTACCGATCAACCCGGCCTCCGTGAGGAACGTCACCTCGGTGACGACCTCGACGAACGTCCCGACGACGCGGATGGTCCGACAGTCGATGAACTCGATCCCCGGTTCGAGGGGCCGGTGCTGCCACTCGAGGAAGGCGGGGCGGCGGCCGTCGTTGGTCGCACAGAAGACCGCTCGATCGTCGTCGGCGCAGTCAGCGGTTAGTCCGACGTCGTCGGGGTCGACCAGCGCGGGCCGTGCACTCCCGGTTCCCGAGAGGCCGATCGCACTCCCGCCCACTGCGATACCGGCGACGGAGGCCTTTCGAAGCCAGTCGCGTCTCGAATACTCTCGTGTCATGGACGAACGTAACCCGAGCCGGATACTACGTTAGTAGGTAACTTCCATCGTAATACAACGCATATTCTCGCTCCAAAAACAGCACTCGGAACGGTAGGAATCCGTTAAATGCTATGGACTGCCGGATCGGTGTTCCTACCGGCCGTCGGCGCGTGCGAACGCGAACTCCCGGACGAGCTTGCCGGCGAGCGCCGCGGTCTGTCCCTCGTCGCGGTCGTTGACTTCGACGACGTCGAAGCCGTCCGCGTACGGCGCGACCTCGCGGACGACATCGCGCAGCTCGCGGGACTCGAGACCGAACGGCTCCCTAGTGCCGGTCCCCGGCGCGTAGGCGGGATCGGCGGCGTCGATATCGACGCTCAGGTAGACGTCGCGCCCGTCGAGTCGGTCCGCGAGCGGCCAGTCGGCGACGTCTTCCGGCGGGACGACCGTCACGTCCGGCGCTCGGGCCCGCTCCCACTCCGTTTCGCTACCGGTGCGGGCACCGAGGACGAACACGTCCTCGACCGCGGACTCCTCGAGGATCCGTCGCGTGACGGAGGCGTGGGAGAGTTCGTTGCCGTCGTAGGCCTCGTAGAGATCGAGGTGGGCGTCGAGCACGACGACCGCCTCGGGTTCGACGGCGCGGACGCCCGCCAGCGAGACGGTGTGTTCCCCGCCCAGCATCAGCGGGACGGCGTCGTCCCAGACGACACCGCGGAGCGTCCCCTCGAGGTACTCGAGGTACTCCTTCGCGTTGTCCCACGCGCGGATGTCGCCGTGGTCTTCGACGCCGAGTTCGGAGAAGTACTGGTCCGTCCGGTGGTCGTAGTCGTCGAACGGTTCGGCAAACGATCGGATCCGTCGGGGACCGAATCGGGTCCCCGGTTGAAAGGTCGTCGATACGTCCAGGGGCGCACCGACGACCACGAAGTTCGCGCCGTCACGGTCGGCGTCGTCCGCCGTGTGGCTCCCCTCGCCGTCGTCGGTCGCCCCGGGAAACATCAGATGATCTTTCGCTGTTCTTCCATCTCGAGGTATTCGATGTTCTCGTCGGGGGAGACGTCGATGTCGTCGGGGACGCGCATCGTGATCGTCTCGTACGTTTCGAGGTCCATGACCTGCATGTCGTCGCCGTCGACGGAGACGACCTGCCCCTGTTTGCGCTCGATGATCGGAACCCAGATCTTCGCGTCGACCGGCTGGGAGAGCGATCGCTTCTTGCCGTCGAAGACGCCCTCGGCCTCGACGCGAGCCTTGGCGCTGCCGTGTTTGCCCGGCTTGGCCGTCGAGTAGGCGTTGATCTTACATGGCGTGTCCTCGATCATCACGTAGCTTCCTTCCTGGAGGTCGCGAACTTCGGTCTGCTGTTTCGCCATGTCCCGGCGTAATCAATCGACGTGCATAAACCGTTTGGAATGGCCGCTGGCACCGAGTCAGTCGGTGACACGGCGGACGCGGCTCGCGAGGTCGACGCCGGCCCGCCCCGCGATTCGAACCCAACGACGTGGAACCGAACCCGTCTCGAGTCGTTGCTTACGTCCCGTCCCAGCGGAACCCGCGGGGGTCGGTCGACGGCTCGAGCGGACTCGCCGGAAGCCCGTCCCCGACGGTCGGATCGTTGTAGGCCCGCGGCGCGACGTCGTTCGGTCCGTCGGGGTAGTACAGCGCGGCGAGGGTCTGTATCTGCCCCCGCCCGACGCCGAGTTCGAACTGGCCGCCGCCGTACAGCCGGATCTCGTTCGCCTCGCAGTAGGCCAGCGTCTCGAGCAGCGACTCGAGCGAGCCGAACCGGGAGGGCTTGATGTTGAGCCAGTCGGGGTCCCACGGGAGCGCCTCGACGTCCGCCAGGCCGTGGATCGGGGCGTCCCACGATACCCGCACGCGAACGTCGGCGTCCTCGAACAGCGGCCGTGTCCGAGCGGTCAGGGCGGGGTCCTCGACCACCGCGTCGGGGAAGTCCTCGAGCACCCGCTCGTACAGGTCGGGATCGGCGGGGGCGTCGACGTCGGTTCCCTCGTACTGGCCCTTAAGGTCGAGAATGCGGATCGCGTCGGCCCCGACGGCGTCGTCGATCGCCGCCACGAGGTCGTCGTCCCACGCCGGGATCGGATCCAGTTTGAACTCGAGGCCCGGAACCCGTTCGCGCAGGGCCTCGAGGCGATCGGTCGTCGGCGGCTCGCCCAGCCGGGTGCTGGCGACGAACCGGACGGGATCGAGCGATCGATCGAGCGCGCTCGCGACGTCGGTGTCGGCCTGCCGCAAGGCGAGATCCAGCGCTGCGCTCTCGAGCCCCCAGCGCCGGTAGCTGCGGAACACGTCGCGGTCCGGCGCGCCGGCGGGAAAGAGGTCGACCGACTCGAGGCGCGACGAAAACGAGTCGATCGTCCACTCGCCGACGAGGTCGGGCAGCCCCGACTCGGCCAGCGCGTCGTGATCCGCGGTCTCGTAGGTGACGTCCTCGCCGCGGCCGACGACCGGTTCGCCGTCCGGTCCCGGTCCCGACAGCGCGAATTCGGTCGTGACGCGCGTGAACTCGCTCGAGGTCTCGCGCTCGAGGCGCTCGGCCGCGACGTCGTCGATCGTCACCGACAGGTCGGCGATTCGCTCGTAGTCCATACCGGACACTCGAGCGCCAGTGAAAAGAACGTTTGACCCTGCCTACTCCTCGCCGCGGCGCTGGCGCATGCTCTGTCGCGTGAACTGCGGTTTGGCGCCGATCCCTTTCGGTTCACGGAACGAGCGGTAGAGCAGGACCGTCACGACCAGCGAGAAGACGGCTGCGACGATCGACGCTCGGGGCGCCTCGAGCGCGTAGAGGACGCCCATCGAGAACAGCGACATCGTGAGCAACATGCCGTAGATCAGCCGTTTCGCGAACGTGTCGAAGACATTCTCCTCGTCCTCGAGGCCGATGCGGACGTAGAGGTCGTCCCGATCGAGTCGGTCGAGGGCGCGCTCGGCTTTGGGCGCGAGTCGGGTCAGCGACTCGCCGGTTCTGCGGATATTCTCGCCGGTCTCCCGGGCGTACTGCCGAATCGATTCCTCGCGGTACCCCTCCTCGGTGAGGTAGTCGGTCGCGACCGAGATGAAGTCGAAGTCGGGATCGAGGGTGACGCAGACCCCCTCGACGACGGTCGCGACCCGCAAGACCAGCGCGAGGTTCTTGGGGAGTCGGAACGGGAAGACGTAGATCGAGTCCTCGATCTGGCCGACGATCTGGTTGACCCGATACTGTTCGACGTCCTCGCCGCGGGCGTCCTGGATGGCGATCTCCATCACCTCGGCCATCACGCCCCGGTCGGCGTCGGGGCTCAAGGTGCCGATTTCGATCAGCGCGTCGAGGATGCCGTCGATGTCCTGATTGGCAACGGCGACGTAGAAGTCGATGATCTTCTCCTGGACGAACGAGTCGACCCGGCCCGACATCCCGAAGTCGTAGAAGACGATCCGACCGTCGTCGGTCACCGCGAGGTTCCCAGGGTGCGGATCAGCGTGGAAGACCCCGTCGTCCATGATCATCTGCAGGTACGCCCGTTCCAAGTTCTCCGCGAGTCGCGTGCGGTCGATCCCCTTGCGCTCGAGTTCCCCGAGATCGTTGATCTTCGTCCCCTGGATGTACTCCATCGTGAGCACGCGCCGACCGGAGTGGCTCTCGATCACATCGGGGATGACGAACCGGTCGTCGCCCGCGAAGTTAGTCCGGATCTCCCGGAGCATTTCGGCCTCGCGCTCGTAGTCCATCTCCTCGCGGATCGTCTTCGAGAACTCGTCGGCGAGGTTCCGCAGGGAAAAGGCTCGGGATTCGTCGACGAAGTACAGCAGGATCGGCAGCGACCACTTGATCACCCGCAGGTCCGCGTTGACCAGTTCCTCGATGTCCGGCCGCCGGATCTTCACCGCGACCTCGCGGCCGGCGGAGTCGGGTCCTCCGGCGCCGTCCGCTCGAGTATCCCCCGATTCGGCCGTCGGGTCCGCCGTCCCGACGGCGTCGACGGCCTCGGGATCGACCCGCGCGTGATACACCTGCCCGAGGCTCGCGCCGCTGATCGCCTCGGTCTCGAACTCGACGAAGTTCTCGTCGACGGGGCCGATCTCTGCCTCGAGGACTCGTTTCGCGTCGGCCCAGTCGGCCGGCGGCACCTCGTCTTGCAGCGCCGCGAGGACGTCGATGTACGCCGGCGGGAGCACGTCGGGCCGGGTCGAGAGTAGTTGGCCGAGTTTGATGAACGTCGGTCCGAGGGTCAGCAGCGACTCGAGGAGGACCTCCGCCCGGTGGCGGTGGGTCTCGGCGTCGACCGATCGCGGCCGCCCGAATAGCAGGAATCGGCGGCGGTCACGGGCGTAGGCGAGCAACAGCGGGAGGAACTGCCACGCGACGAGGACGAACCGCTTGTACGCACGGAGGGAGCCCAGTCTGTGTCACCTCAGGTTAGGAGTCTTCCTCAACGACGTCGATCGTCGTCTCGCCCGTCGCCGATGTTTTGGGAAGGGTCAACTCGAGGACGCCGCGTTCGACGATCGCTTCCGTCTCCGTGCCGATCGCATCGGCGGGGAGGGGAAGCTCGATATCGAGAAAGAGCGAGCGGTTCTCCTCGAGGTACTGGTAGTCGCCCGCGGGGTCCTTCTCGCGGTGGGCCTCGATGGAGAGCCGGCCGTCGTCGACCGCCACCTCGAGGGAGTCGGCGGAGACGCCCGGAACGTCGAGGACGAGCAGGTAGGCGTCCTCACTCTCGAGCAGATCGAAGAAGACGTCTTCCGAGAGATCCTGCAGTGCGGCGCGAAGCGCTGACATGGCTACAGGTTCGAACGCCGATACGAAAAAGGCCGCGGTAGCGGCCGATTCGACTGTCGGACGGCGCTGCGACCGACGCGGGACGCGGCCGATCGCGGGGTCCGTCGACGGGGGCGGTCCCCCACGTTTTAGGCGCCCGGCGACCCGAGTGCAGGTATGGACGGAGCCGACAGCGAGCGCAAGCGGGCCGGGTTCAAGGAACGGACGCCGGTCGACGAGGCGCGACGGATACTCAGGGAGGCCGTCGCGGGAGCCGGCGACGCGGCCGCTGCGGACGGCGACGACGGCGACGGACTCTCGCCGCTGACGGGAACCGAACGGCTCGAGGTCGAGCGCGCGGACGGCCGTGTGCTGGCCGCTCCCGTCGCCTCGGCTCGGAGCGTGCCCCACTATGAGCGGGCCGCGATGGACGGCTACGCCGTCCGCGCCGCGGACACGTTCGGTGCCAGCGACCGCTCGCCCGAAGTGCTGCGGATCGCCGAGGGCGTCGGCGCCGACGCCGAGGTCAGGCCTGACACCGCCGCCCGCGTCCACACCGGCAGCGCCCTTCCGGAGGGCGCCGACGCCGTCGTCATGATCGAGCGCGTGACCGAACTCGAGTCGGCCGGCGAGGTCGAGATCGAGGACGCGGTCGCCGAGAGCGAGAACGTCGCGCCGGTCGGCGAGGACGTCGAGGCGGACCAGCACCTCTACGACGCCGGCCACCGGCTGCGGCCGTCGGATCTGGGCCTGCTGCGGTCGGCGGGCTACGCCCGCGTCGCGGTCGCCGAGCCCCCGACGGTCGGCGTGATCCCGACCGGCGAGGAACTCGTCGAGGCCGATCCGGGGCCGGGCGAGGTGATCGAGACCAACGGGCTCACCGTCTCGCGGCTCGCGAACCGCTGGGGGGGCCGCGCGACCTACCGCGACGTCGTCACCGACGAGTTCGAGTCGCTTCGCGTGGCGATCCAGCGCGATCTGACGAAGGACGTGATCGTCACCACCGGCGGCTCGTCCGTCGGCGAACGCGATCTCCTCCCCGAGGTGATCGACGAACTGGGCGAGGTACTCGTCCACGGCGTCGGCCTCAAACCCGGCCACCCCGTCTGTCTCGGGGTCGTCGAAGAGACCCCCGTCCTCGCGCTGCCGGGCTATCCCGTCGCCTGTATCGTCAACGCCGTCCAGTTCCTCCGACCCGTGATGCGCTGGCTCGAGGGGACCGAGCCCGACCCACACCCGTCGACCCTCGCTCGCCTCGAGCGCAAGATCCCCAGCGAGCCCGGAACGCGGACCTTCGCGCGGGTCCGACTCGAGGACCGCGAGGATGCCGCCGATCTCGCGGCCGACGAGCCGCGGTACGCGGCGACGCCGACCAGAGCGAGCGGCTCCGGCGTGCTTTCGAGCGTCGCGCTAGCCGACGGCTGGGTGGTCGTCGACGACGACCGCGAGGGGATCCCGGCGGGCGAGACCGTCGCCGTGCAGGACTGGGAGCCGAACACGTAAGTCGCCTCATCTCGTCTCGATACAGTTTTTTACCGTGACGATCGTACGCACAGTCATGGAACTGAACGAATTCCTCGAGGGGGAAGGACTGACCGGTCGGCAGGCTGCGATCGTGTTCTTCACCTTCCTGACGCTGATCATCGTGGCGGGGATCCTGCTGGTCACGTTCAGCGATGCCTTCTACAATCTGGTGAACTAGGCCGACCGACGGCCTCAGTCCGACCGTATCGCTAGTCGAACCGCGTCCGCGAGCGCGTTGACCCGGGCGACGTGCTCGTAGGAACCGTCCCGAACCCCGTTCGTGACGTACGAGAAGCCGACGTTCTCCTCGGGGTCGGCCCAGCCGACGCTACTGCCGAGTCCCGCATGGCCGAAGACGCGCTCCGGCGAGAGCGTCCCGTATGGGGCGACCGTCGTCCCGCCCTTCCAGAAGCCGAGCGCGAACCGGCCCTCCCGGCCGAGCGTGCCGTCCGCATCGGTCTCGGCCTCGAGGGCCGTCATCCGTTCGACGGTCTCCGCGGAGAGGATCCGGGTGCCCTCGAGTTCGCCCCCGTTGGCGAGGCAGGCGTAGAAGCGTGCCATGTCGCCGGCGGTTCCGATCCCGTTGGCCGCCGGGATCACGGCGTGGTGGATCTTCTCGGCGTTGAACGGCGCCGCGACCTCGGTGTTGTCCCCGAGCCCCTCGCCGGGGTCCCGACAGCGGTCGAACGCATCGAAGCCGACCAGCGTCGCCACGTCGTCGTCCTCGTCCTCCCGGAGGCCGATCCCGGTGTCGTCCATCTCGAGAGGGTCGAACACGCGCTCCTCGACAGCCTCCTCGATCGGCGAGCCGGACACCCGACGGACGAGTTCACCGACCAGCCACCCGAACGTGAGCGCGTGGTAGGCCGGCGTCTCGCCCGGCGGGAAGTTTGGCTCCATCGCTTCGAGCTGCGCGACTGCGGCCTCCCAGTCGGTCCAGAGATCGGGCCGGTCGTCGATCTCGCCCCGGTTGAGCCCCGCGGTGTGGCTGAGGACCTGTCGGACGGTGATCTCGGCCTTTTCGGTCCCCTCGTCGGCGAACTCCGGCCAGTGGTCGACCACTCGGTCGTCGTACGCGAGTTCCCCCTCGTCGACCAGCGTGTGCAGCGTCACGGCGGCGTAGGGCTTCGTACACGAGAACAGCACGTGTCGCGTCTCGGGGGTCTCGCGGCCGCCGTCGGGCCCCTCGCGGCCGCCCGCGAGGTCGAGCACCCGCTCGCCGTCGACGTAGACGGCCAGTTGCGCGCCGTGGTGGAGCCCGACCTCGAGGTGGCGGTCGAACAGGGCGGCGATCCGCTCGCGATCCGAATCGGGGAGTCGTGTCATACCACACCGCACCAGCGGAAGGACCGTAACGGTTGCCACCGACCTTTTTTAATGAGGTCCTCCCTCGCTCACTGCGCTCGCTCAGTCGAACCCCACCAAAAAACGTCGATGAAAAAAGGCCGCCGTCGCGGGGCGAAGCCCCGCTCCGGCGGTGAATCACTCACTCCGTTCGTGAATGCTGGGGTCACTGCGATTAATCAGCGTACCTGTCGAGTCACCGCGGTGCGGCACCGAAACCGAGAGCCACACAGCGCCGCGAAGAACAGTTTCTGGAGCCGTTAGCCGGAGAACTCGTAGAGGTCGTCGCCGACGTGGTGCAGCGAATCGATGACCTTCCCCTCGTTGCCGGCCATATCCTCGCCGTCGACGCGAGCGCGGCCGACCGCCAGCACCTTTCCGTGGGACTCCTCGGCGATGACGACCAGATCGTCGGGCGAGATGTCGTCGGTGGCCTCCGTGATCCCCGGTCGCATCACGTCCGCGCCGTCGCTGACGAACGAGATCGCGCCGGCGTCGACCGTGACCAGGCGCCTCTCGGGTTCGTAGGCATTAGCGCCTCTGACGGTCAGGAACGGTTCCTCGTCGAAGTACGCAACCTGTGGCTCCCCGTCGATGAGGACGACCTCCCAGTCGGTGTCCTCGAACTCGACGCGCTCGTAGGCGTCGCCCTCGGGCGAGACGCCGAGTTGCTCCTCGAGGGCCGTCTCGACGTCCGAGACGGCGTCGCTGCGGAGATGGTGTCTGGACTTGACCTGCATACCCGGTCCAACGGCCGAGCGAGAGATAAAAGGCCCGTTCGGCGACCGATCGGAGGCCCTGAGAGTCGCCGGCGATTAGGGGTGTGACAATCGCTAAGTACTAGCACGGTGTCCGGTTAGCTATGTGGCCCTCCCGGACGCGCACTGAGACGGTCACGTGTCTCGCCTGCGGCGACCAGGTCACCCGGTCGATGGCGCGCGAGTACGACAAACACGGCGATCGCTGGGATCGCGAGGACAAGGAGTTCGAACACCTGTGCAAATCCTGCCATGACGACCTCTGTCACTATCCGCGGGACGAACTCGAGGCCCTGCTCGTCGAGAATGGGGCCGGCGAAACGGATCGGGACGCCTTTCTCGCCGACTACCTCGAGACCGTCGAGGAGCGCTACGGGACGCTCGAGGAGGAGTCCTGACGGCGAACCGCGTCGAGTTCGAAGCTTCCATCGAGCGGCGCCAATTCGGGCTCCGGCCGCTCCAGCGGTCGCCTGCCCATCCCGACACGACTTTCACCTTCACGTCCGTAGGCTCCGATATGAGTAACGACGCACAGGCCGAGGCCGGGACGGCCGAGGCCCAGGGCCCGGTCGAAGTCTCGGAGGACCTCGCGCGCCACCTCGAGAATAAACGCGAGGAACTCTTCGAGAAGTTCGAACTCCGCGACGAGTTCCCCGCCGAGGTCCTCGAGGAGGCCGAAGCCCGAACTGAGGGCGTGACGGCCGAGATCAGCGACGAGATCGACGAACGGAAGGATCTGCGAGATCTGACGACCTGGACGACGGACCCGATCGACGCCCAAGACTTCGACGACGCGCTCTCGATCGAGGAGCGCGACGACGAATACGTCCTCTGGGTCCACATCGCCGACGTCACCCACTACGTCAATCCCGACACGGCGATGTGGGACGAGGCCGTCGAACGGGGCAACACGGTCTACCTACCCGGCTACACGGTCCACATGCTGCCGCCGGTGCTCGCCGAGACGGTCTGTTCGTTGGTCGCCAACGAGGACCGACTCGCCCACACCGTCGAGATGCACCTCGACAAGGAGAACCTCTCCTACGAGAACATCGAGATCTATAAGTCGGTCATCCAGTCCGACGAGCGCCTGACCTATTCGCAGGCCGAAAATCGACTCGAGGATCCCGACGCCGACCTCCACGAGGAGAACACACTGGTCTACGAGGTCGCGAATCAGATGCACGAACAGCGCAAGGAGGACGGCTCGCTCGTCCTGAACCCCGCCCGCGACCGAGCCCACACCATCATCGAGGAGTGCATGCTGAAGGCCAACAAAGCCGTCACGCACGAGCTCATGTGGAACCGCGGCGTCGAGGCGATGTACCGCGTCCACCCGCAGCCGAGCCCCGACGAGTGGTCCGAAGCCCTCCGGGAGATTCAGGACTTGGACGGCGTCTCGATCCCCGGCAGCACGTGGGACGACCCCCGGAAGGCCGTCAACGCGACGCTTGAGGAGGCGCCCGGCCGCCAACTCGACAAGATCCAGTGGGCGGTGATGAAGGTGATGCCCCGCGCGAAGTACATGAACGACCCGTTCGGCGGCCACCACGCGCTGAACTTCGAGATCTACGGCCACTTCACTAGCCCCATCCGCCGGCTCAGCGACCTGATCAACCACTGGATCGTCTACCAGAACGACGTCCCCGAGAACCTGATCGAACTCTGCGACCGCGCCAGCGACAAGCAGAAGGACGCCGAGCAGTGCGAACGCGAGTACAAGAACTTCCTCCAGGAGGTCGGTCTCGATCCGATGGCGGTCAACAACCGCGGGATCGAGGTCGTGGACGACGACGAAGCCGACAAGACGCTGTAACGATCGGCTATCGCGCGAGTGGTGTCGTCTGATTTTCCAGCCTGATCGAACCGCGTGCGGCGGCGCACACTCTATCCCGGTGAGCGTATCGGGAACCGTGCTCCGAAGCCGTGTGAGGTCTTCGCGAGTCGTGCGGGACCGGCGGTCCCACATCCCATGCGAACGCCGCCAGGGTCGCCGTGAGCAGACGGGTGCTTCGCGCCCGTGAGCAGCGTACTCGAGACTCACCGCTCTGCAAACCGCCGATATCGCGTTCGACTCGAGGAGCGTCGCTCGTCAGCCGCTATCTCTCTCATCCGCGCTCGCGATCGGTCGCTCGTAGACGTACTCCTTGAGGCCGGCGGCCAGATCGTTTTCCCGGGTCGCGACGCGTTCGAACCCCGCGGATTCGTAAAACGCGATCCCGACGTCGTTGGCAGCGAGGACGGCCAGTCGCAGGCGGTCGAACGCGTCCTCGAGGTCGGCCTCGAGTTGCGTTAACAACTGCGTCCCGGTCCCCTCACCCCAGATCTCGGGAGTGACGTACAGGCGCGCGAGGTAGCCGACCGCCGGGTCCTCGGGCCACGGGACGGCGTGGGCGAACCCGTCACACTCGCGGTCGAACTCGCCGATGCGGTCTGCGCGGTCGTCGGCCGAGTTCGCTCGAGCGCCGTCGTCGGCCGACTCGGCGACGAGGAAGGCCACGTCGGCCCGCTTGCTCGCGCCGTCGATCGACGACTCGAGGTCGCCGATCGCGTACCAGTCGTCGACGACCTCGTCGACACGGTCGGAGCCGAGGATCTCGTCGTAGGCGGCGTGCCAACTCTCGCGGGCCGTCTGGTGGATCGTCCAGACGTCGTCGCGCGTCGCCGGCCGGACGGCTCGACTCACGTGACATCGTACCAACTCCGTAACCAAAAGTTCGGGGCCGGACGTTGAACGGTTATACAGGTCCTGATACGTACGAATACGACTTTCTCGATTTCGTCGGTGTGCGCAAATCGGCGACGGGAGTCCCGTCGCCGATTCAGTCGACGACGAACGTTTCGGCCTCGATCACGCTGCCGCCGACCCAGCACTCGCGGGCGAACCACGCGAAGTAGCCCACGAGCCCGGCGGTGAGCACGCCCTCAATCGGCCCGAGTCCGGTGATGCCGTCGCCCCGGAGGAGGCTCGCGACGCTGATCGCGGCCCAGCCGACGGCCAGCAGGGCGATCGCGACGGCGGCGACGCGAGGCCACTCGAGAGTCGTCGTTCCGAGCGAGACCCGCTCCCGGCGGCCGGCGACGAGCATGCCGCCGCCGACGGCGAGCAGCCACGCGACGATGCCGAGCCTCGAGGGCGTCGTCGGGACGCCGAGCGCGGCGACGAAGGCGGCGGCCAACAGGAGCGTCGCGACGCCGCCGCCCGCGAGCCCGCGGCGGAGGACGGCCTTTCGGGTGTTCACGGGCGAGGGATTCGTCGGCGGCCGTCATTACCCGTTCGGATCGCCGTCGTCGGAACCGGCGGGACGGAAGCCAAACGAGGAGAACGGAGAACGGAGAAAACGGTCGTCGAACCGCGATCAGTCGTCGTCCATCGGCGCCGTCACGGGTTCGACGCGCTCGCCGCGGGGCCCCTCGATGTCGACCTTCGGGAGCAGATCGCGCAGGTAGCGACCGGTGTGGGAGTCGTCGAGTCGCGCAACCTCCTCCGGCGTTCCCGTCGCGACGATCTCGCCGCCGTTCTCGCCGCCCTCGGGGCCGAGATCGATGATGTGGTCGGCGTTCTTGACGAGGTCGAGTTCGTGCTCGATGACGACGACGGTGTTGCCGTTGTCGGTCAGCCGGTGGAGCACGTCGATGAGCTTGCGCTCGTCCTCGCTGTGGAGTCCGGTGGTGGGCTCGTCGAGCAGGTAGAGCGTCTCGCCCGTGTCCTTCTTCCCCAACTCTTCGGCGAGCTTAATCCGCTGGGCCTCGCCGCCCGACAGCGTCGTGGAGGGTTGGCCGAGCTTCATGTAGTCGAGGCCGACGTCCTTCAGCAGCTTCAGGCGCCGCCGGATCTGGCTCGAGGACTCGAAGAACTCGTAGGCCTCCTCGACTTCCATCTCGAGGACGTCGGCGATGGTCTTGCCCTTGTAGGTGACGTCGAGCGTAGCGTCGTTGTAGCGGGCGCCGTCGCACTCTTCACAGGGGACGTACACGTCGGAGAGGAAGTTCATCTCGATCTTCACCGTACCCTGTCCGCCACACTCCTCGCAGCGGCCGCCCTTGACGTTGAAGGAGAACCGTCCCTTCTCGTAGCCGCGCTGTTTCGCCAGCTTCGTCTGAGCGAACAGCTTGCGGATGTAGTCGAAGACGTTGGTGTACGTCGCCGGGTTCGAGCGGGGCGTACGGCCGATCGGCGACTGGTCGATCAGCCGCACGGTCTCGATCTCCTCGAGGCCCTCGAGGGCGTCGTGGTCGCCCGGGATGACCGACGTGTTGTCGTTCATCTCGCGGGCCAGCCCCTTGTAGAGCACTTCGTGCATGAGCGTCGACTTCCCGGAGCCGGAGACGCCCGTGATCGCCGTGAAGTTGCCAAGCGGAATGTCGACGTCCACGTCGTCTAAGTTGTGCTGGCGGGCGCCCCGAATCGTCAGCGCGCCGTCCGCATCGCGGCGTTCGTCGGGGACCGGAATCTGCCGGCGGCCGGAGAGGTACTCGCCCGTCACGGAGCCCTCGGTCGCCTTGACCTCCTCGACGGGGCCGTTGGCGACGACCTCGCCGCCGCGCTTGCCCGGACCGGGGCCCATGTCGATGACCTGGTCCGCCCGGCGCATCGTCTCCTCGTCGTGTTCGACGACGATGAGGGTGTTTCCGAGGTCTCGAAGTTCCTCTAAGGTGTCGAGCAGGCGGTCGTTGTCCCGCTGGTGGAGCCCGATCGAGGGCTCGTCTAACACGTAGAGGACGCCGACGAGGCCGGAGCCGATCTGCGTGGCGAGGCGGATGCGCTGGCTCTCCCCGCCCGACAGCGTCGCGGCCTCCCGGTCGAGCGTGAGGTAGTCCAGCCCGACCTCGCACATAAAGCCGAGTCGCGCGCGGATCTCCTTTAAGATCTCCTCGGCGATGACCTTCTCGCGCTCGGTGAGGTCGGCCTCCATCGATTCGAAGTGTTCTAAGGCGTCGCCGATGCTCATTGCGTTGATCTCGGTGATCGCCGTCCCGTCGACGAGCACGGCCCGACTCGCGGCCTTCAGTCGTGTGCCGTCACAGGCCGGACACTCCGTCGCGGACATGTAGTCCTCGATGTGGTCTCGCGTCGAGTCAGAGTCGGTCTCGACGTACCGGCGCTCGAGGTTCGGAATGACGCCCTCGAAGCGCTTGCGCTTCCGGCGGGTGCCGTTTTTCGTGCTTCGCTTGAACACGACCTCGCCGTCGGTGCCGTAGAGGAACGCCTGCTGGACGTCCTCGTCTAACTCCTCGAACGGCGTCGACAGCGAGACGCCGAAGTGCTCGGCGACGGCGTCGAGGCGGGTTCGGTAGTACGACCGGTTGTAGCTCCAGGCCTCGAAGACGTGCTTGAGCGGCTTGGACTCGTCCTGCACGACGAGACCCTCGTCGACCTCCTTGGTCTCGCCCAGCCCTTCACACTCGGGACAGGCGCCGTGGGGCGAGTTGAACGAGAAAGAGCGGGTCTCGATCTCGGGGACGTCGATCCCGCAGTGAGTACAGGCGAGGTCCTTCGAGAACTCGACGACGAAGCGGTCGTCCTCCTCGGTCTCGTCGCCCAGGGCGCCCGTTCGGCGGGCCGCGTCGCCCAGATCGCTCGCGACGTCCTTCGGCGCGTCCGGCAGGATGACCTTCAGGACCCCCTCAGCCTCGTCGAGCGCGGTTTCGACGCTGTCGATGATGCGCGGGCGGTCCGCCGCGGAGACCTTCACGCGATCGACGATGACGTCGACGGTGTGGTCGAAGTTCTCGTCCAGATCGGGATCGTCCAGCGTGAGGTCGTGTTCCTCGCCGTCGATCTCGATGCGGGCGTACCCCTCCGAGACGAGTTCCTCGAAGAGGTCCTCGAAGGCGCCCTTCTGGTCGCGGACGACCGGCGCCGCCAGCTTGACCTTCGTGCCCTCGGGGAGCTCGAGGATGCGCTCGACCATGTTCTGGGCCGACTGTTCGCCGACTTCGCGGCCGCATTCGGGACAATGAGGGGTGCCGACGCGGGCGTAGAGGAGACGGAGATAGTCGTGGAGTTCCGTGACGGTCCCTACTGTCGATCGCGGGTTGTTCGCGGCGTTTTTCTGGTCGATCGAGATCGCCGGGGAGAGGCCTTCGACGGTCTCGACCTGCGGCTTGTCCATCTGCCCGAGGAAGTTCCGGGCGTACGCCGAGAGGCTCTCGATGTACCGCCGCTGGCCCTCGGCGTAGATCGTCTCGAACGCCAGCGAGGACTTGCCCGACCCCGACAGGCCGGTGACGACGGTGAACTCCTCGCGCGGAATGGTGACGTCGAGGTCCTTGAGGTTGTGTTCCTCCGCGCCCCGCACCTCGATGTAGTCCTTGCTCATAATTTCGTGGTGATCGGTGACTGCATAATTGCGCGACTCGCTGCTCGATTCACTGTGATGGAGTCAGTGGCCGGAAGGACTTAACGGGTCTGAAAGCCCGATAGCGTGGGATTTGCTAGCAGCTAGCCTGCTCGAACGCTCCCGTCGCCGCGACCTCGTGACGATCCGAGCCCCCAGTCCAAAGTGACTTCGGTCGGACTCTCCAACGGAAAGTCATGAGCGACGACACCGACCCCGGTTTGGCGGTCGACGACCTCGTCGACTACTGCCACACGCAGGCGGGGCTGCTTTCCGGGCGCGTCGAGACCATGCGCTCCGAGGCCGACGACTTGCTCGCCGAGATCGACGAGGACATGGCCGAACTCCGCGGGCAACTCGAAGACCACGGGACGGCGACGACGGGGACCGACGCCCCGTCGACGCCGGACGGTCCCGGCGACGAGTTAGACCTCGACGCCTTCGAGGAACTCGAGAACGACGTCAAGGAGAAACAACTGCTACTCGAGGCCAAACAGACACGAATGGAAGCTTTCCAGACGCTGGCCGGCGCCTACACGGACCTCGCAGAAGAGTTGGCCGAGGACGTCGACGACGGCGAGGACGCACTCTCCCGCCTCCTCGAGTTCGAGGCCGACCGCGACGCCCCGGCGTACTTCGACGAGCGAGAGACGATGCTCGAGGCCGCGGCGCACTCGAGCGACGACGCTGAGGAGTGACGGCGACGGTACCGACCGCATCGCAGCGCCGCCGTTCGATCGTCTGACCGATCGTCACGACCCCCGAAAGAGCCAGCGAGTCCCCGGCGACGGCGCCGATACGCTCGCCGCGTGCTCGCTCAGTTGTCAGCCGATGCACGCACCGTCAGCACAGGGGTCGTCGCCGTCCGCAACATCCGTTCCGTTGCGCTGCCGAGCAGCAACCGATCGAGTCCGCTTCGTCCGTGTGTCCCCATCACGACCAGGTCGGCGTCGACCTCGTCCGCGTAGGACCGAATCCGCTGGTCCGTCGACCCGTATTCCACCGCGCTCACCGCATCGATGCCCGCCTCTTCGGCCGCCGCGACGGCGTCGTCGACGACCCTGTTGGCGTAGCTCTCGAGTCGCTCGAGCCGAAGATCGGCGCGCTCCTCGATGCCCGCCGGCGTCACGTCGACGACCGAGAGGACGTGGACGGTCGCGTCGTGGTGTTCAGCGAGCGCCAGCGCGCGCTCGAGTGCTGCCTCGGCGTGGACGCTCCCGTCGCTTGGAACCAGGATCGTCTCGAACGGATAGCGCCGTCTGACCTCGGATGCGCCTCGAACGACGAGGACGGGCACGTCGGCGTTACGAACGACCGATTCGGTCACGCTGCCAACCAGCAGTCGGCCGATTCCGCGACGTCCGTGGGTCCCCATCACGATCGCGTCGATCCCGTTGTCCGCGGCGTACTCGAGGATCGCGTTCTGCGGTTCGCCGGTTCGTCTCTCGTCGATGACGGTCGCGTCGATGTTGGTAATCCACTCGCGACTCTCGTCGAGCAACTCATCAGCGTCATCCGTCTTCGTGTCCGAATCGACGACGTGCAAGACGTGGGCGGTTATCTGCTCTCTGCCGGCGATTTCGCCGGCGAACTCGAGGGCCGCGTTCGCCGGGCCACTCCCATCAGTCGGAACGAGGATCCGTTCGAACATACGCTATCGACGTTACGGAAGAACTTACAACCACGATACCGTTACCGGCCACCAGGAGCAATCGACGTCTCTGACTGAGTCACGGGTACGCCGTCACGAGCGCCTCGAGCAACTGATCGACATCCTCGCAGGTGTTGAACGCGTGGACCGACGCTCGGATCGCGTCGGGGGTGGGAAGCGACCTGACGACGATTCCGTCTTCCGAGAGCCGCTCGACGGTCGCTTCGGGGTCGTCGACGTCGATCGTGACCAGTCCGGACTCGAAGCCGCGCGGACTCAGTAGCCGGTCGTCCGAGACGCCGTCCTTGAGCCAGTCCGTGAGCCGTTCGATCCGCGATTCGATCGTGCCGAGACCGATCTCCTCGAGCGCCCGGATCGACTCCGCCAGCCCCGCGTGCGGCGCGGGGCTCGCCGTGCCGACTTCGAACCGTCCGGCACCCGGCGCGTACTCGTAGTCCGTGGCGTCCGGGTCGACGACGCTGCGGTACCCGATCGCGGCGGGAACGAGGTCGTGCTCGCTCGCGACGCCGTCGCGGACGTACATGAACCCGGAGCCGAAAGGACTGACGAGCCACTTGTGGCCCGCGGCGACGACGAAGTCGGCGCCCCATTCGCGGACATCGACCGGCGATTGGCCGGGCGCCTGCACGGCGTCGACGAGGACCAGCGCGCCGGCGCCGTGGGCGATATCGACGATCTCGGACACCGGCAGTCGGGTACCGTGGGTCCAGGTGAGCGAACTCACGCAGAACAGCGTCGCGTCCTCGGCCGCCGCCTTCACGTCCTCGAGAGCAAGCCGTCCGCGCTCGGTTTCGAGAACCTGAACGTCGACCCCTCGCTCGCGCTCGAGGCGCTGCCACGGGAGCACGCCGGCGGCGTGCTCGAGGTCGGTTCGGACGACGGTATCGCCGCCGTCCCAGTCGAGCGCGCCCGCGACGCGGTTGATCCCGTCGGTCGTGCTCTCCGTGAGCGCGATCTCGGCCGGCGCCGAGCCAAGCAGGTCCGCGATCGCGTCTCGCGCCTCATCGTAGGCGTCGAACGCCGCGGGGTACTGCCCCTCGTTCGTCGGGGCTTCGAACTCGTGGGACTCGAGAGCCGATTCGGCCGCCTCGACGACGCGGCGCGGGCTCGGGCCGCCCGCACCCCAGTTGAAATACGCGCCGGACTCGAGGGCCGGCATCGTCTCGCGCAACTCGATGGGGTCCATACCCCATCCATCGGCCGGCGTCGTGTTCGTTCTGACGATCGGTTTCGAGCCGCGGCGACGAGTTGAATCGTACTGGGGAGCCGATCATTGTTCGGGCGTATTTAACCATCCACTGTATCGAGGGATCGGCCGTTGAGATTACTATCACTCGAGAATCATCGCAGGTATTGACCGTATGTCCACTCGTAGGTAGAGATGAGGTGAAGGCCAATGACAACGACAGCAGCGAACCGACGACAGTTCATGGCGGCGCTGGGCGCGGCCGGCACCATCGCGGTGGCTGGCTGCCTCGGCGGCGACCGGCCCCAGGCGGACAGCGCGGCGAACGAGACGGAGCTGGCGGGCGGCGAGGAGGGACTGTCGGCGGCGAAGGCTGTCGACATCGACCGGATCGCCTGCGATCCGACCGATATCCCCGCGCCGGTCGACTGGACCGAGCCCCGGGAACACGACGTGACCATCCACACCAAGCGGCTGGTCGCCGAGATCGAACCTGGGGTCACCTTCGAGTACATGACCTTCGAGGGCCAGGTTCCGGGGCCGATGATTCGGGTCCGCGAGGGCGACCGCGTCACCCTCACCTTCGAAGTGCCCGAGGAGCTGAACACGGCTCAACACAACATGGACTTCCACGCTGTCTACGGGCCGGGTGGGGGCGCCGAGGCGACGATGGTCAGCCCCGGCGACGATCCCGCCGAGATCAGCTTCACCGCCGACTACCCGGGGGTGTTCATCTACCACTGCGCGATCCCGAACATGGACTACCACATCAGCAGCGGCATGTTCGGTGCAATCCTCGTCGAGCCCACGGAGGGCCTCCCGGAGGTCGACCGCGAGTACTACCTCGGCCAGCACGAGATCTACACCGACGGCGACGTCGGCGAAGAGGGCCACCACGCCTTCGACTTCGACGCCATGCTCGCCGAACAGCCCACCTACGTCGTCTTCAACGGCCAGGCCTACGGCCTCACCGAGGACGGCGGCGAGGCGATGCAGGCTCAAACCGGCGAGACTGCCCGGGTGTACTTCGCCAACGGCGGTCCTAACCTCACCAGCGCCGTCCACCCGATCGGCAACGTCTGGAGCCGCTACTACCGCGACGGAGACCTCCTGACCGACCCCGACCGCAACATCGAGACGGCCCCGGTCGCTCCCGGCACGACGACCGCTGGCGAGATGGAGTTCCCCGTTCCCGGACCGGTCAAAATCGTCGACCACGCGCTGACCCGCGCCACTCGCAAGGGCGCCCTCGCCGAAATCCACGTCGAGGGCGAACCCGCTCGCGACCTCTACGACGAGAACCCGTGACCGGGACCGCTCAGCAGCACAGCATCGACTCGAGCGACCATCCCTTCTTCCTATCACACGATCGCTCTCGCCGTCCATAGATGCTCTAGTTCGGCAACCGCCGCGACGCTAACTCGAGAGGCGTCTCGTCGTGTTCCCGACCCACGGTAACTGAGGGTGGGCTTTTACAGGAACCCCGAGCAACACTCGCCCGATGATGTCCGTCCCGGCACCGCTACTCGCGTTCGACGCCAGCGATCCGGAAGCGACGGTCGCGATCGGGCAGCTGTTCGCCTCCCTCGCGGTCGGCGTCGCCGCACTCGTCCTGCTGTACTACACGTCCGTCTTCGTCCGCGACGTCCTCGTCGCCGACGTCCGCGAAGCGCAGTGGTACCTCTTCGCCGCGATCGGCGCCGCGATCGTGTACTCCGTCGCCGACATCGCGACGGTGATGCTCGAGGCCGACTCGCTCTCCCTGTTCGCCGAGGGTGCGGTGCTGTTCTTCATCCTCTTTCTCGCGCTGGCGATCCGAGCGATGTACCACGCCGAGCGGCCCAGGGAGGGGCGGTCGCGACTGGTCCCCGCATGGGCCGACTACGCCGTCGTCGCGGTCTTCGTCGCCGCCTGGTGGGGAACCTTCCTCCTGGGGAGCGACTGGACGCACCCGGTGATCGCCGTTGGCTGGATCGTCACCTCGGCGTGGGCCGTGCTCTACGCCGTCCGGACGGTCCGGGTCCACGAGGGGACGACGCTCGCGGCGCTGACGCGCCACCTGCTGCCGGCGATCCTCTGTCTCGCCGCCGTCGTCTCCGTCGATCTCGTGGCCGGCTACCTGTCGGGGTACGGGGCGCTGATCGACGCGGTCTGGATCGTCGGCACGACGCTGGTCGCCGCCTTCCTGTTCGACACCGCCGTCGCTATCCGCCAGCAGGGCGGCGAACTCGAGCGGCTCTACGACTGGACGACCTGGCGCGAACAGTCGTTCGAGCAGTAACCGCGGACGGTCTTCCGGGTGGCTGTCCGACGCCTCAGAGGTTGCCCCGCAGCACGATCTCCTCGCCGACGGAATCGAGCATGTCCTCGGTGACGACGTAGTCCTCGTTGTCCTCGCCCTCGACGCCCAGCGAGGCGAGCAACTGCTCCGCGATCGACGGGTTCGGATCGACGGAGGCGCGACCGTTCTCGACTTTCGCGACGATACCGAGCTCCTTGCCTTCGGCGTCGACAACTGTCTTGCCAACCTCGTCGTCGGTCAGTGTCGCTGTCATACCCGGCGCTATCACGACGACCGGGTTAACTGTCAGGCCGTCCCGTGCCAGCCCCGCGCCGATCGGCCGTCACGCGACTGGTTGCGCTGCAAACGCGCCCCTGGACTATTTGACGGCTGATGACGACGATACGGTCGGAGCGTCCGCTTCCGTCCAGCTATGACTCACACCATCGAACTCAGCGACGACATGAAAGAACGGATCGACAGCCACTGCGAAGAGGGCGAATCCTACGAGGAGTTCCTCGAGGAGCTCCTCTCGATCTACGAGACCGAGGGCGCGTTCCTGCAGGAAGGCTACTCCGAGTGACGGTCGGCGACCGGCCTCGAGTATCCGGCCTTCTCGTTCGATCGGAACCCGACGGCGAAACGATCGTCGAGGCGTGACTCCGTTCACTAGGGACGATAACGGGCTGGCTGTCAGTCGTCGTGAATCACCGGTTCCTCCTGGGGCGCCTGTTTCTCCTGAAGGTGTTCGATCGCGTGGAGCTCGACGACCGGGAACAGTTTGGCCACCGTGAGGAAGAACAGGGTCACCATCCCGACCGTGCCGACGAGCGACGCGATCTCGATGAGGCTCGGGAAGTACTCGCCGGGCACTGCGCCGTAGATGTCCAGCGTCGGGTGCAGGAATCCCTCGACGACGAACAGGATCTTCTCGATCAGCGTGCCGGTGAGCACCGCGAGGCCGGAGACGACGGCCCGCTTCTTGGTGAACAGCGCCGGTCGGATCGTCTGTGCGAAGATGAACGCGAGCGTCGTGGCGACGAGCCCCATCGCGAGCACATAGAGTGGCTGGTGAATCCGTCCCTCTGCGGCGTGGGTCACGTCCACGGGTGCCGTGAACAGACCGGTCGTGAGCTGCTGGAGCTGTAGCCAGAGGAAGAGCAGACAGAAGAAGCCGAGCCACAGCAGCAGGCCGCGAAAGATGTCGTCGGTGATGATGTGATCCCAGTCGTAGGCCCAGCGGAAGGCGTAGGACAGCAGGATCACGCCGCTGATCGCCGACGTCAGGGCGATCGTGAGGAACTGCGGCCCCTGAACGGCCCCGAACCAGCCCGGCATCGTCGGGATCACCGCGAACAGCCACGGAATGACGCCGCCGTGGAGCAGGAGCGGCGCCATGATGATGATCGCCAGTGCGAGCCACCAGACCATCCGCTCGATGATCTCGTCTTCCTTCTCGGTGTAGCCGATCGTCATGAACCGGTAGATCGGCCCGAACCGATCCGGCAGCTGGTCGCGCAGGCGGCTGATGTCATAGCGCAGCGTCAGCGACAGGTATGTCGCCGTCAACACGAGGTAGGCGGTGATGACGGTCACGTCCCACACCAGCGGCGAGTTGTGAATCGTGATGTGGTAGTGGCCCAGCACGCTCGTGACCATCCGGTCCGGACGGCCCATGTGAACGATGATGTAGAAGCCGGCCGCCGAGAGGCCGGCGATCGTCAGGAGCTCGGCGAGGCGAGCGACCGGCATGTAGCGCTCCATCCCAAGCAGCCGGACGGCGGCCGAGAGGATGATCCCGCCGTGTGCGATCCCGACCCACCAGATGAACGCGCCGATGTAGACGCCCCACGTGACGCCGCCGCCCGATCCCCAGTCCGCGAGGCCGGTGACGACCATCCCCTCCCAGAGCTGGTAGAACCAGCCCAGCAGGAACAGGGTAAACGCCAGTCCGGCGACGGCGACCAGCGCGAAGTATTTCGTCGAGGTGTTCTGTATGGGGCGCAGGATGTCGGCCTTCCGCGGCGTTTTCGTACTCATTGGGAGGTCTTCACAAGCCTACGGGTACCGGTCCCCTTATTGCATCCGTTGGCTTTGCAAGCACCGCCGAACGAGCCGAAACGGACGCGCGTCCTCGGTCGGCGGTTCCGCGCGAGTCGGCTTTCGGTCGGCCCGTGCAGCCATCCGTTCGGTTCGCTCGAGGCGTCGCCGCGAGCCGATTCCCGGCTGCGGTTTTGCGCGCCGCTGCGAGCCGTCGCTCCGCGATCGACCGCGAACGCCGCGACTCGAGTAACGACAAATTGTCGTCCGTATGCGGACGTTTCGGTAGCGCTATCGGGGCGTCAACGACCGACTGGGTTCGGGACGCCGCTGCAGTGGCTGTGAACGGTGTGGCACCTCCAAGTGGATGCGGGTCGAATCGCCAGCTATGACGTTCCTGGTCGCCCTCGACGAGTCAGCTCCCGGTCGGGCGGCCCTCGAATACGCGCTCGAGAACCACGCCGACGAGGAGATCGTCGTCGTCCACGTCGTCGATCCGAACGAGAGCGGCTACGGCGAGGCCGCCCACATCGGCGCGGACGGGATCCGCGAACAGCGCCGGGAGCAGGCGACCGCACTGTTCGAAAGGTCTCGGGAGACCGCGGCCGGGCGAGACTGTGAGATCGAGACGGAGCTTTTGACCGGGCAGCCCGCGGCCGCCGTCCTCGAGTACGCGACCGACCGCGGGGTTGACCGGATCGTCGTCGGCAGTCACGGCCGGTCGGGAATCTCGCGGGTCCTGCTCGGGAGCGTCGCGGAACGGATCGCCCGCCGATCGCCCGTTCCGGTGACGATCGTTCGCTGACGGTCGTCGACCGACCGAGCGCGTCGTCCCGCTCGAGAGGTCCAGAAGGCGGCTGAATCAGCGCTGTGGCGTCTCTTCCCCCGCCTTCGAAATTCGTTGTCTGGGGACGGACACTCCACCGCAACTGAATAAACTAATGTGGCTTCGAAATAGTTTCGGCGGTATGAACAACCGCTACGATGTGGTCATCGCTGGTGCCGGTCCGGCCGGGGGACAGTGCGCACGTGACCTCGTTGCCAGGGGCTACGACGTCGTGGTCCTCGAGACCGAGTCGGAAGACGAGTTCCCGCGCCAGAGCAACAAGTCGACCGCGGGAACGTTCCCGTCGATGATGGCCTCCTTCGGAATCCCGGACGACGTCGTCATGCAGTACACCGACAACGTCGTCCTCGAGTCGCCGACCGATCACTACGTCCAGGAACAGCCCGGCGCGGTTCTGGAGTTCGCCGACTTCAAGCGCTACCTCGTCGAGGACGGTCGCGACGGCGGCGCGGAGTATCTGTTCGACGCCCGCGTCACCGCCCCGATCATGGAGAACGGCGAGATCGTCGGCGTTCGGTACAACGGCGACGAGGAGGTCTACGGCGACGTCGTCATCGACGCGACGGGACCGTCCGCACCGCTGGCGAAGAAACTCGACGTCGTCGACCTGAAACGGGAGAACCACGCGATTGGCATCGAGTATGAGTTCGAGGGGATCGACATCGACCGTCCCGGGTTCGCCGACCTCTCCGACGCGATGATGCTCCGGCTGGACCACGAGATCGCCCCCGGCGGCTACTCGTGGGTCTTCCACACCGGTGAGGACACCGCTAAGGTCGGACTCTGTTACCTCCAGAACGAGCACCACAGCCGGTTCGCCAAGGACGGCCACACGGTCGACGACTACCTCGAGCACTGGCTCGAGACGGACCCCCGGTTTGCGAACGCGACGCGACTCGAGGGGAAACAACACCGAGGCTCGGCCCACCTCCAGCTGCCGGAGCGGATGCACACCGACCGGTTCCTGGCCATCGGTGACACCGTCCCGACGGTCGACCCGCTGTGGGGCGAGGGGATCAACAAGTGCATGCAGTCCGGTCGCGTCGCCGCCGTCGCCGTCGACAGCTGTCTCAAACACGGTCTCGAGCCGACCGCCGAGAACCTCGAGGTGTACGACACGCTCTGGCACCGAGACGTCGCGCCCAACCAGCGCAAGCGACTGCTGATGACTCAACTGCTCTACCTCGCGCCGAACGAGCGCTACGATCAGTTCATGAACGACCTCCACCGGCTCGACGAGGAGACGCTCGCGGCGGCGAACAACGGAAACATTCTCGCCCTCGCGAAGCTGTTCGATATCGACGACGCGCCGCTGCTCGCTCGCTTCGCGAAACAGCACCTCAAACTCGGTCAGTTCCTGTAGCGCTCCGTCCGTTTTCGCGGAAAAAGCGAGTCCGATTTCGACCGGTGACGGATCGTCGTCCGTCGACCGCTCGTCGATGCATCGAAACGCCGTTAGCTCCCGGTGAGCCGGGCGTTCAGTTCCGACTCCAGAGCAGTGCGATCGAGAGCAGGGTGGCGATCGCAACCGTGACGCCGAATCCTGGCATGCCGTCGCCGTCTTCCTCAAGGTGGGGCAGTCCGGCTCCGAGAACGACCGTGAGCAGCAGCGCCGCGACGAGGACGACCGCGGCGTTGTCGGTTATCCACGCCGCGATGCGGCGGGACCCGCTCATCGCCGCCCTCCCGGAGCGACCCGCTCGCTGGCCGATCCCATCACGTCATCCGGTAGGCGTTGTCAGCGACCCGCAATATAGTCATCGTGACACTCGAGCGCGCCGTCGCCGCCGGCGGCCGCCCGCCGTCCCGGAGACGATCGACCGCTGGCTCTTTCCGGCCACCCTCTGATTTTCTGTGTAGATGGCGCTTCTCGAGAATTTCGTGCTGGTGTTCGTCGCCGGCCTCGTGACGGCGCTGGCGACCGGGCTCGGCGCCGTCCCCTTCCTCCTGTTCGATTCGATCAGCGACCGTCGGAACGTCGTTCTCTGGGGGCTTGCCTCTGGGATCATGCTCTCGGCGTCGACCTTCGGCCTCGTCGAGGAGGGGCTGGCCGAGGGGACGCCCCTCGAGATCGCCGTCGGGATGACCGCCGGCGTCGCGCTCGTGATCGTCGCCCACGACGTGTTGCTAGACATCGACATTGATCCCCACGAGTACGAGGAGGCCGATTTCAAGAAGCTCGTGCTCATCCTCGGCGTGCTGACCGTCCACAGCTTCCCCGAGGGCGTCGCGATCGGCGTCTCCTTCGCCGACCTTGGCCTCGAGGGCGGCATCCGACTTCTCGGGTTTACGGTCCCGCTACTGGCGATCTTCATGACCGTCGCGATCTCGATCCACAACGTCCCCGAGGGGACGGCGATCTCAATCCCGCTGTCGGCGATGGGCGTCGCGAACTGGAAGCTCGTCTGGTGGGCCGTCTTCTCGAGTCTCCCCCAGCCGATCGGGGCGGTGCTGGCGTTCGGCTTCGTCCGCTACGCCCGGGAATTTCTCCCCTACGGCTTCGGATTCGCGGCCGGCGCGATGATCTATCTCGTGCTCACGGAGTTCGTCCCCGAGGCGCTCGACGTCGGTCGGGAGCTTCCGCGAGGCGGCAAGCCGGAACTGGCCGCCGGCCTCGTCGTCGGCGCGCTCGTCATGGTGCCGCTGACGCTTATCTGAGCGGCGACGCGAACGCAACCGAAATGGGACCGAAGCCCGACCACCAAACGGTCCTGGCTCTCACTCGAGGACGGCCCCGTGTTCGTCGGTTTCCCCTTTCACGATCCGCGTCGAGGAGATTCGCTCGCCGTCGGCGGCGAGGACGTAGGGGGCGACGATCCCCGAGATGGGCTCGAGGTCGCGGCGGCGGCGCCGGTCGTTGATCGCCTCGAGTTCGGGCGCCGTCTCGGGGGAGACAACCAGCGCGTCGATCGAGGGGTCGTCCTCGGCGATGTCGTACTCGCTCGTCAGTTCCCGGAACTCGACCTCGCGGCTCCACGTATTGAGTTCGGCGACGGCGTCGGTCACCGCCGCCACGCGCTCGTCGAACACGGGGATCTCTCGGGGCTCGTGGCGCGTCTCGACCGCCAGATCGTCGCTCGTTAGGGCGACGACGACGCCGTCCTCGCCGAACCGAAGCGCGTGCTCGAACAGGTTCCGGTGTCCGTCGTGGAGCGGCCCGAACGTGCCGGCGACTGCGACTCGCATACACGATTCGAACACGAGGGGTCCCATAACTGTGACGCGACCTTCCGTTCGGTGCGACCGCCGCTGATGTCACTAAACGGATTCAGTCCGGTTATTCGACTGTGAGTCGCCCGTGGAGCTAATTGCGTATCCGATCGCGGCTCCGAGAAATACGAGTACAAGGATAAACCCGTACAGAAGGAAATGTGATGGACTGTCCGGCGAAATGCTGACACTTATCAGTGCCATGCCGATGATAAACGCCAGAATACCGCCGGTAAGTAAATTAGATGGCCGGACGCCACCGACCGTCGACAGCCCGAGGCCAGTTGCCGTAGAGACTCCAATCACCACTACGAGAATTAACAGACCCATTTCCGGCCCCGCAGATAGTACCGTCCACCACTGCCAGCTAGTCTCACTCGGCGGCCAGAGAATAACCCCAGCCAGAAAAATAACTGCGCTACTTACCGCTATCTCAATTAACCGCTTGCTCATATAATAGATACCATTGACGCTCTTAATATGTTTTCTGAATGATGGATTGTGCTGCTAGGTAGCCCGTTATACTCGTTCGGGCAGCCAGCCGCCGTCGACTTCGATATTTTCGCCGCTGATGTACTCGCTGTCCGGGTCAAGGAAGAAGTACAGCGGCGCGATCAGGTCCTCGAAGTTCGCGGGCCGGTCCTGCGGGAGTTCGTCGGGGAACTCGTCGGAGTTCTCGACGACGTACGGCGAGATCGCGTTGACGGTGACGGGGTCGTTCTGCGTGTCCGCGGCGAGCATTCGGGTGAACATCAGAACGCCGGCCTTCGCGACGAAGTACGGGAAGTTCTTCGGGCTCACGAGGCCCTTCCCGCTCGAGGCGTAGCCGATGTTGACGATCCGGCCGTAGTCGCCCTCGCACATCGCGGGGAGCGCGCGTTTCGAACAGAGGTAGGTCCCGTTGAGGTTGGTCTCGAGGACGCGATTCCAGGTCTCGAACTCGATGTCGGCCCAGTGGGCGGGCGCGAAGTCACCGACGTTGTTGACGAGAACGTCGACGCTCCCGAGCTCCGCTTCGACGGCCGAAAAGAGGCCGTCGACGCTCTCGGGATCGGTGACGTCGCCCTGGACCGTCATGGTCTCGGGGGCGCCGCGCTCCTCGGCTTCGGCGGCCACCTCGCGGGCCGCGTCGGCGCTCATGTGGTAGTGAACGGCCGTCTTCGCGCCGCGGTCGGCCGTCGAAAGCAGGAGTTCGCGACCGACGCCGCGCGCGCTGCCCGTCACGAGTACCGTCCGGTCCGAGAGATCTGGTCCGTCCATGTCGCTCCCGTCGGCGACGGCGTGGAAAAAACGCCCGGAACGGGGCTTGCGGGGGGCCGCGGTAGAAGTGGATTTACGGTGCTCCCCGAGAGAGATAGCGGTATGACGTTAGAAACAGTGCTACTCGCCGTCGGACCGGGAGACGCCGAACGAATTGACGAACTGGCCGAAGCGGTCGTCGAAGTTGCCGAACCCGCTGACGCGACCGTCGTACTCGCCCACGTCTTCACGAAAGGCGAGTACGACGACGTCCTCTCCCGACTCGAGTTCGACCGAGAGCAGACGGAGATCGACCCCGACGACGTCGCCCGCCGCCACTCGACGGTCCTCGACCTACAGGAGACCCTCGAGGAGTACGGCGTCGACTACGAGACCCGCGGTGCGGTCGGCGAACACGGCCCGACGATCGTCGATCTCGCGACCAGCACGGACGCCGACCGCGTCGTCGTCGGGGGCCGTCGCCGGTCGCCGACCGGGAAGGCGGTGTTCGGATCGACGGCCCAGGAGGTCATGCTGTCGGCGCCGTGTCCCGTCACCTTCGTCCGGAACGACGATCACGGCAACTGAGCCATCCTCGCATCGTCCGCTTGTCGCGCTAGCGGCGGGTATCGAATCGATCGGTACTGGACTCAGTTCCGGGTCGCCAGTACCGAACCGCTGCGATCGCGCGACGGTGACGCGGACGACGGACGGACCTACCGCTCGTTGGACCGCTCTTTCCACGCTCGTTCCTGCCGTCGCTCCGCCACGTGTCGCCGGCCACCGGTCAGTTCCCGTCGGACCCGTCCCTCGAGTCTGCGCGCTTCGGCCAGCAGCGTTCGCTGGTAGTTCTCGACGACGTCGTACGACCAGCGGTCGTCGTCGACGACGCCGTGAGGTAACAGTTCGTCCCGGACATTATCGGCGAGGTCGTCGCGACCGCTCTCCCTGAGGAGCCGTTCGGCCTCCCGGAGGTGGTCCATTCCGTGGCCCGTCGCGTGGTGGAACGCGAGCAACTGGCCCTGAGCGCGCTGGAACCACTCGAGGCCGAGTTCGACCTCGTGGACTGCGCGCCGCTCGGCCTCGGCCAGATCCGGAGCGGGCTCGGACTCGCTGTCGGTCGGGTCGGGGGCGGACTCGGACTCGGTCTCGGTCTCGTTGGTTGTCTCCTCTGTGGCCATACCCCGATGTACGTCATCACATAGCATACAACTGTCCCCGGTGACCGCGATCACGGAACAGCGCGGGCGTAACGTATTGGAAACAATACTCGTCGGCGAGTATAATCTGAGTAGTTAAGTACGGGCGCGATTGTCCCTAGGATAGCATGGACTACTATGCGGGCGTCGATCTCGGCGCGACGAACGTCCGTGCCGTCGTCGCCGAGGACGACGGGACGACGATCGGTGTGAGCCGACGATCCACACCGCGTGGCCCGACGGGGATCGACGTCACGGAAGGCGTTTTGCGGACGCTTCGCGAAGCGTGTGGCGACGCCGGTATCGCACCCACGGAAATCGTCGCGGCGGGGATCGGCTCCATCGGTCCGTTCGACCTCGCGGAAGGGGCGGTCATCGATCCGGCGAACCTGCCGGACTCGATCGATCGCATCCCGCTGACGGGACCGATCTCGAAGCTGATCGACAGCAACGAGGTGTACCTCCACAACGACACCAACGCGGGCGTCATCGGCGAGCGGTTCCACGCCGATCGCAACCCCGACGACATGGTCTACATCACGATCTCCTCGGGGGTCGGCGCCGGCGTCTGCTGCGACGGCGAGATCATGAGCGGCTGGGACGGCAACGCCGGCGAGGTCGGCCACTGCGTCGTCGATCCGCAGGGTCGGCTGACCTGCGGTTGCGGCCGCGACGGCCACTGGGAGGCCTACTGCTCGGGGAACGCGATCCCCGACTTCGCTCGGCTGCTCGCCGAGGACGATCCGACGATCTCGACTACCCTTCCCCTCGAGGGTCCAGATTTCACGGCCAAGGACATCTTCGAACTGGCCGGCGAGGACGAACTGGCCGACTACACCATCGAGCAACTCGCCCACTGGAACGCGATCGGCGTGACGAACGTGATCCACTCCTTCGCCCCGATCGTCGTCTCCTTCGGCGGCGCCGTCGCCCTCCACAATGAGGAACTGGTCGTCGACCCCATCCGCGAGCGCGTCGCCGAGATGGTGATGACCAACGTTCCCGAGATCACGGTCACCAATATGGGCGACGACGTCGTCCTCGAGGGCGCCCTCGCCAGCGCGCTGACCGGCGGTACGGGCGACCGTAAGCAGCTCTGACGGTCGGTTCTCGAACCGACGGCGGCTCTGGAGCGGGCTCCGATCCGATCTCGCTTCCGACGCGTCGACGACGGTACCGACCCTTGCGTCCGCTTTCCACGTACTTTTGACGCGAGCGACGGTTGATGACGTATGCAGCGGAGAGCATTCCTCCGGGCGGGCGGGGCCGCCGGCGCCGTCCTGACCGTCCCGGGAGCGGCCGCCGGTTCGGCCGCAGCGACGTCGCGCGCCAGTCAGGAGGCCCCCGACTCGTTCGAACCGCTCGGGCAGCTCGAGCTATCCGGCGGCGACCCCGCCGAAGTGGTCGTCGACGACGACGGCGAGACGGCGTACCTCGCCACTACGTACGGGTTCGCGACCGTCGACCTCGGCGATCCGACCGCGCCGGAGCCGCTCGCCGAACGAAATCAGCTCGAGGTTGACGGCCGGGGGTTTACGCGGATTTTCGACGTCAAAGTCGACGGCGACCGACTCGCGGTCGTCGGACCGGCGGATAAGGGGTTCGGCGAGTTCAACGGGTTCGAACTCTACGACGTCAGCGACCCTGCTGACCCCGCGGTCGTCGACCGCTACGAGACCGGGTTCCACATCCACAACTGCTTTTTCGCGGACGAACTGCTGTACGTCGTTGCCAACGGTCCCGACGATACCGCGCTCGTCATCTACGACACGAGCGACGACGACACCGAGGAGGTCGGTCGCTGGTCGCTCCTCGATCACGAGCCCGAGTGGGAAGACGTCTACTGGTACGCCCACTATCTCCACGACGTCACCGTCCGCGACGACCTCGCGTTCCTCCCGTTCTGGGACGCCGGCACCTATCTGGTGGACGTCAGCGATCCGAGCGCCCCGGAGTACGTCTCGCACGTGCGCGACCCCGACGTCGGCGACGATCGCAGCTACGGGGGAAGCGAGGCAGTCTACGGCCTGCCGGGTAACGACCACTACGCGGCGGTCGGCGACGCCGGCGACCTCCTCGCGGTCGGTCGCGAGTCCTGGACGACCGACGACCCGGCGCCGCCGAACGGGCCGGGCGGGATCGACCTCTACGACGTCACCGATCCGACGGCGCCGGACCCGCTGGCGTCGATTGAGCCGCCCGAAAGCGACGACGCGTCCCGCCGAGGCGGCGAGTGGACGACCGCGCACAACTTCGAGTTGCGCGACGGCCGCCTCTACTCGGCGTGGTATCAGGGGGGCATCAAGATCCACGACGTCGGCGACCCCGCCGCTCCCGAGGAACTCGCCCACTGGCGGGCGACCGACGAGGCGGCGCTCTGGACGGCGCGCGTCGCCAACGACGGCGCGACGGTCGTCGCGAGCAGCACGTCGCGGATTCCCGCCACGGACATCGACGGCGCGCTGTACACGTTCCCGACCGGGCTCGGGAGCGACTTCGAGAGGGGCGGCGACGACACCGATGGCGGGTCGAACGGCGCCTTCAGCGATCAGATTCCCGGCTTCGGCGGACTCGGCGCCGGGGTCGGACTCGCCGGCGGCGCGGCCGCCCTCGAGTGGATCCGCCGTCGTGACGACGATCGGTGACCGAGCGCGCCGCCCCGAAACCGTCAGGAACGATCCTGATAGTAGCTAACACGCGTCAAAACCTTATTCAGCGCTCGCGTGTTAGACCGACTAATGACTGATTCCGACGCGGTATCCGACGCCGAAGCCGACGGCGAGCCGTCGCTCCGAGAGCGCGTCGAGACCTGGCTCAGCCGGGAGATGCCGATCATCCAGATGCATGGCGGAACCAGCGCCGTCCGGGAGGTCAACTCCGAGACCGGCGAGGTCATCATCGAGCTCGGCGGCGGCTGCAAGGGCTGTTCGGTCAGCGACGTCACGACGGGCAACATCGAGGCCGAACTCATCAAGTGGCCCGAAATCGACGAGGTCACCGTCCGCGTGCCCGACGCCCGCGAGCAACTCGGCGGTCCCGACCAGGCCGAATCGATCATGGGCGTCGACCGCACGGAGGGCGGCCGCGGCGACTGGGGCTCCTCGAATCCCGGTAAGGACCACCTCTAAGTCGACGCCTTCGCTCTTTGTTCCCGTTTTGCACGTAGTGTTTGATCGATCGAATCGAGGGGGCTTTCCACACAAGTACTTCTCGAGACCCCGTCGAACGGATCGGTTTGACGGCTCTTACAGCTGCGTGTGCGGCATCTACGAAGTCGCGCGTCTTGTCCCGCAGTTGTCAACACGGTGGCGAGCCTCGAGTACTGCTCCACACGCTCGAGTGGATCAGCACGGGTGATAGGACTATCCTCTGTAGTCGTCAGCCACCACTGTCCAAGCCTGTGGTTGGCTTTCCCAGAGCAGCGTCTAACGGTACGGAACGGCGGAGGGCCGTCCGGAACGATCGAACGGGGTAGTTCGACTATCGAAATCGACTGCTCGAGCGGCGTCGACCGCGCCGCCGTCTGCCGTGTGGGGGTCGCCACGCCGGACCTTTCGGTCCGTGTGAACGCTCAGCAAACCGCAAGAGGGCGTCGGGTTCGGCTGAATACGCTTTCGAAATGGTTTTAACCGCAACGAGCCAAAGAGACCGATATAAGCGCCTCTGCGCGTGAGCTACAACAATGAGCGACCAACACCAGAACCTGGCCATTATCGGCCACGTTGACCACGGGAAGAGTACGCTCGTGGGACGACTCCTCTACGAGACGGGGAGCGTACCCGAGCACGTCATCGAACAGCACCGAGAAGAGGCTGAGGAGAAGGGCAAGGGCGGCTTCGAGTTCGCCTACGTCATGGACAACCTCGCCGAAGAGCGAGAGCGCGGTGTCACCATCGACATCGCCCACCAGGAGTTCTCCACGGACGAGTACGACTTCACCATCGTCGACTGTCCGGGCCACCGTGACTTCGTGAAGAACATGATCACGGGCGCATCCCAGGCGGACAACGCCGTCCTCGTCGTCGCCGCTGACGACGGTGTCGCGCCCCAGACCCAGGAGCACGTCTTCCTGGCTCGTACCCTCGGTATCGACGAGCTCATCGTCGGCATCAACAAGATGGACATCGTCGACTACGAGGAGTCGACGTACAACGACGTTGTCGAGGAAGTGACCCAGCTGCTCAAGCAGGTCCAGTTCAACACCGACGACGCCTCGTTCATCCCGATTTCGGCGTTCGAGGGCGACAACATCGCCGAGCGCTCGGACAACACGCCGTGGTACGACGGTGAAATCCTGCTCGAGGCACTCAACGACCTGCCGGAGCCGGAGCCGCCGACGGACGCGCCGCTTCGACTCCCGATTCAGGACGTTTACACGATCTCGGGTATCGGTACCGTCCCCGTCGGACGTATCGAGACCGGTCTCCTGAACACCGGCGACAACGTCTCCTTCCAGCCCAGCGACGTGGGCGGCGAAGTGAAGACGATCGAGATGCACCACGAAGAGGTGCCCAAAGCAGAGCCCGGTGACAACGTCGGATTCAACGTCCGCGGCATCGGTAAGGACGACATCCGACGCGGTGACGTCTGTGGCCCCGCCGACGACCCGCCGAGCGTCGCCGAGACGTTCCAGGCCCAGGTCGTCGTCATGCAGCACCCGTCCGTGATCACGGCCGGCTACACGCCGGTCTTCCACGCCCACACGGCGCAGGTCGCCTGTACGATCGAGTCCATCGACAAGAAGATGGACCCCTCGAGCGGCGAGGTTGCCGAGGAGAACCCCGACTTCATCCAGTCGGGCGACGCTGCTGTGGTCACCATCCGACCGCAAAAGCCCCTCAGCATCGAGCCGTCCAGCGAGATTCCCGAACTCGGGAGCTTCGCCATCCGCGACATGGGTCAGACCATCGCGGCCGGGAAGGTCCTCGAAGTCCACGAGAAATAAATGCAGCAGGCACGCGTTCGACTCGCGGGCACGAGTCCAGACGACTTAGATGACATCTGTGACGACGTCCGCGAGATTGCGAACAACACCGGCGTCAACCTCAGTGGTCCGATCCCGCTGCCGACGAAGACCCTCGAGGTCCCGACCCGGAAGTCGCCTGACGGCGAGGGCACCGCGACGTGGGAGCACTGGGAGATGCGCGTCCACAAGCGCCTGATCGACCTGGACGCCGACGAACGCGCACTCCGTCAGCTCATGCGCATCCAGGTGCCGAACGACGTCTCGATCGAGATCGTCCTCGAAGACTGAGGCGATCGCGGTTGCGGTTGCGATTTTCACCGTTTATTATCGTTCGATAGCGACGCGGCCGTCACGAGCATTGAGAGCGGCCACGTGTCGGTACCAGTATGATTCCCGTCTCCGAATTTCCCATCGACACGCTCTGTAGGCACTCCAGTGCCGTCAGTGTCGACGCGGACACTTTTGAGGCGCGCCGTTCCACTAGTACCCATGGCAGATCGTTCGTCACGATCGGGGATCGGGATGCGGTCGGGGACCGACGCCGAGTCGTCGGTCGACGACTCGAGCAGTCCGATCGTCGATCTGCTCGCCGTCTTCGTCGTCGTCTTCCTCCTCCAGCAGGTGGCGGCGCTGCTCAGCGTCGGGCTGATGGCCGGTCTGTTCGTCCTGGCGCCGCCGCTGTCGACGAACCCGTGGACGGTCGTGACGAGCGTCTACGCCCACGGCGGCGTCGGCCATCTGGTCTCGAACAGCCTCGCGTTGATCGTCTTCGGCTGGCCGGTCGCACGCGCGACGACGCGGCTCCGATTCCACGTGTTTTTCGCGGTGACGGGCGCCGTCGCCGGCGTCGCCCAGATCCTCCTCACGAACGTCGCGGCGTTGGTGACCCCGGTTCCCGCGACGGGCGGTGTGCTCGGCGCCAGCGGCGCGGTCTTCGCCCTGCTGGGCTACCTGATCGCCTCGAACCGGCTGTCGGCCAGCCTGGCCTCGTTCGTCGAGGTCCCCGCGTGGCTATCGGCGCTGGTGTTCCTCGGGCTCGCGATCGCCGTCACGATGGCCACCGCCTCGCCGGGGGTCGCCCTGCTCGCACACTTCACCGGCCTGTTGCTCGGCCTGGCGGCCGGCCGCGCTCGAGTCCTCAACGTCGGCACCCCATCGCGGTCGGGGTCCGCGCGGCTCTAAGACGCGACGGCCGCGAGTCGACCATCGAGAGATAAGGTATTTTTCTGATCTGTTCGTACGGAACGTATGGCACCGACTCAGGTCCAGCGGGCGATCGACGTCGCCGAACGGGAGCTCAACCTCACGTGGGCAGCTATCGCCGTCGTCATCCTCCTCTTTGCAGGCCGACTACTCCTCGAGGGGACCGCCTCGCTCTCTCGGACCGCGGCCCTGCTAGCCTACGCCGGCGTCGTGACCGCGAGCGCGTTCGTCCGCGTTCGGCGATGGGCCGGGATCTGGTTTCTCTGGGCGGCCTTCGCGGGGCACTTCGCGTTGACGTTCTCGGCGGCCGGAATGGTGACCGTCGCGCTCGTCCTCCTGCTAGCCGCCGGCGTGTTGGCGGTACTGGGCATACAGGACGTTCGTGGTGTACTCGAGCGGTGATCGTGTGGTGACTCGAGCGTGCGGACGACTGGCGCTCCGTCTCCGAAACACAAGCTACAAATAGAAACCCCAGTTAGAAAGGGTCGAGGGCTCGTAGATCAGTGGCAGATCGCTTCCTTCGCAAGGAAGAGGCCCCGGGTTCAAATCCCGGCGAGTCCATCAAGATTTTGTAACGTTTCGAGTTATCCGGTTAGTCGCTGCTGTAGCGACTCACTCAGAATTATGCAGGTGCGTTTCGAGCGTAGAAACCACCCCTGAAAATCGAGTGATTGCCGGTGCGGGATTCGCGTCCGCGCCGTCCTGCGGTTTCATCGAAGGAAACCGGGGGTGGTCGGCGTGACGATCGCGCCGTGGCCGTCGGTCGACGATTCAGTCTGTCGTCACTGTGGCGCCCACGTTTCCGATCGGTTCTGCCGCGTTTTCGGTGACAACCGCAATCGAGCCCATCGCTGCGGAGAGTGTGATACCTATGCGCGACTGAGCCGCGGCTCCGCCGCTGGCGAAGACGTCGCGATCCCGGACCCGGAGACGTCGCTCGGTCGACACGGGGGTGAACCCGATGCGTAAGCCCCTGTTCATCCCGGCGAGTCGGCTGTACGATGTCGACAGTCGGACGCCCATAGCCCACCCGGCCCATCAAGCGACCGACGAGCAGGTGTGCCGCGCGCTCGAGAGCCGAGGTGAGTAGCGTGGCCGTTGCGAAAAACCGCGAACGCGGTCACGACGTCGAGTGTGCGGCCTGTGAACAGTGGCCTCTCGAGCGCGTCGACGATGACCGTGCTGAGTGGTACGACCTCGAGTTCGTTGCGGACGTCGTCGGTAACCTAGCCGGCACGATCGCGACGGTCGGCGACGTCGTCGAAGCGAAGTCCTGTTACGAGACCTACGACGGCCGTGCAGGGCGCTGGTGGATCCGTCGGGAGAACCACGAGCGTCTCGTCGACGTTGACGGCTGGTACGTTCTCGTCGTCCTCGAGCGCGAGTCGGACGAGATCCTGCGGATGGCGCTAACCCGAGCCGAGACCGTTGACCGAATTATCGACGGGAACTGGTGGGACTGCGGGAACGGCGGCCGCAGCGCCGAGCAGTACCGCCAGGTCTCGTGGTCGGCCGTCTTCGAAGACCTCCGCGCTCCTGGAGGTGAGTCGGCGTGAGTACTGATGCCGATCGCGGTGATCGCGATGGACGCGATCTTGCGGCGGAGCTGGCGAGCGCGGCCGCGGGACAGGTCGGAATCCCAGTCGATGCGATTTGCGTGGGCTGTGGGCGGACGCGCGTCAAGCGCGCCCGTCTCGAGGAGATCGATCAGCATCCGCAGGTTGATCCAACTTCCCTCGAGGCGACCGACTGCACGTCGTTCAAGCACGTCTGTTACCGCTGTGGCGGTGCGACGTGGTGGAATCCGATCGCGGTCCTGACTGGCCTCCTCGAGCGAGAACGAGGTGAGTAGGGTGTCGCAAGTCGAGACGACACCTCACGAGATCGAGGGCCGCTGGAAGTGGCCCGACTGGGGTCGCGGTCCCTACGACGCCCTCTCGTCGGTGATGCTCGGGCCGCCCTTCGAGGGCTACCTCGAGATCGATACCGAGATCGACGGGGAACCGTGGCACCTGAAGATCAGCTACAGCAAGTCCGGCTTCGCGCCGCGACTGTCGGACGGGATCAACGCGGAGCGACTGTACGAATGGGATATCGTGGGCCGTGGTCGCGGCGAACGGAAGGCGTCGTACAACATCTCCCCGCGGTTCCCAGACATGCGCCACTGGGAGAGTGGTGACCCGATACAGCTCCCGTGGGAGAATCAGGTCGGCGCCGTCGACGGTGTCGATGTCGAGTTCCACACCAGCAATATCGAACTCGAGCGCGGTCTCGAGTTGCTACCGGAGTTCTACGCGGCCGTGTTCGAGCACGCAGAGGAGCGAATCCATCCCGAGTACTTTCGGACGGACCCGCACTCGGCGAGCCGTATGTGGGCGTACGAGCGCTACGTGCGGATCCGTCGCGAGTGGGCGGAAAAGCTCTCGTCGGCCGGTGTCCTCCAGAAGGTGGCCCACTATCTCTCCGACCTCGAGGGAGTGAAAGCGGAACTCCATATCGACAACGAGGAGGTAGTCAATCACCAGAACCGGCTGTTTCTGAACCCGGCGTCGGCGAGCAAACTGTTGCCGGGCCACACCTACGGCCGGAAGTTCGAGATCTACCAGTTGGCCGATCCGGACGCGGTCTCGAAAGATCACCCGTCCTACCACCCGAAGGTGGAGGTGCTGGTGAACAAGTCGATGAACGACGGTGACGCATGGGCGTGGGCCGATCGTCACGAGGTGACCGAGCAGATCGAGGAGACGCTACTGAACGCGCTCCACTGGGAAGATATCCCGCTCGGTCCCGACGGGAGTGGCGTCTACGTCGCCGACGATCATTTCGGCGCCATTGCTCGAGACGACCTGGTCGAACTCTATGAAGATCCGACCCCGCGCCTCGAGGCGAAGAGCGACCACCTGTTGATGACGACGCTTCGGGACATGGGCGAGACCGCTCGCGATGTCACCGAGCAGGTTGCGACCGATGGCGGTGCGACGGTCGACGGCCTCGCCGACCAACTGGGCAAGCATCCCGCGACGATCTACCGGGCGATCGAAGATCTCGGCGATGTCCTCAAACTCGACCAGGGCGACGTCTCGTTTCGCGCTCGGAAGTATCGCGAGGAACTGCGGGCGCTCGTCGAGTCGGCCGAGTACGCGATCGAGAGCTACGCCGATCGGATGCAGCACCTCATGGGTCTGGCCGATCACGTCGCCGAATCGTCGCCGTTCCAGCAGTGGCTTGCCGAGAACGGCGCCGACCTCGAGTTCGACGACCAGGGCGAGCCGCGACGGATGCGAATCGATACGATCCTCTCGCGGCTGAAGGCCGATAGCTTCGAGAACGTCGGTACGATCGCCGCCGAGGCCCTCGAGAAGTGGTCGAAGTCAGGGAACGATCCGACGGTTCTCCGCAGCGCCGAGGTGACCTGGAAGACGCCCGGCGGCGGAACGGAAACCGGATTCGTCGGCGCCGTCGCCGATCGCTGAACCGGCCCGCATAGTGGCAACGCTACCCCTTCACTTCATTTAGACAACCAGAGTTTCGTTAGCAGCTGGTTTTCACAATTTCTGTTGTACTCGGCCCTTCGAGGGTGGGGTCGGCGCCGCGATCGCACCGCAACGCTACGGGGTCGTTTCGCGCTTCGCGCGAAAGCCCCCTTGGCGGGTGTCCCCAAGGGGACAGTGCCGAAAAATTACAGCGGCCTGCCCCTACCTCCGCACGTAGATCTCCAGTTGAAGCACATGAAGCAGGGGTCAACCTATCGGACGAGTCTTGGCATTTGATTCTATTAAGCAAAGGCGTATCTTCTAGTCGACACTTCCATTATTCTCCAGTTTAGAGAAAGTGTATGCCACCTGAATCAGAAGAAATCATCTCTGACTTATTAACTGGTCTTCGGCAGAAGTTACGAACCCAGTGGAGGGAATATCGATCACAATCCTATAATCAAAATACGAAAGGTGAAGCATATGAACAGGCATTAGCGAATCTCTTGACGGACTATGTTGGTGGAGCATATGATATTCGAACACGTACTGCCGTTATTGATGATAATTTAGATTGCTTCGAATTATTCACCCCCGCACAAAATGAAATTGATGTAGTTGCAACCTTTCCACAAGCGACACCACAAATTGTTTTCCAATCGCAAGGAATGACATGGGTTCCATATCATGGAGTCGCATTTATTTGCGAAGTGAAAAGTAGATTAACAACGACTGCACTAAGGAATGATTTAGAGAAAACGGGTAAGCTGCAGCAAATAGAGAGAGAAGGTAGTTTTGGTGTGACTATTGGTGGGAATATGACTGTGAACCATCAACTAAAGTGCTTAGTATATGACGATTCTTCAAATGTAAATGAGGAGACGATGGTGGAAATCCTTGAAGAAAACCTAGAGGCCTGGGACCTAGTCCTTCTTGTAGAAGAAGATATGATTATTGCTCACCCTAAGCTACCATTCACTGAAACCCTTGAGAACCCACTGTTTATGTATACTAAAAGTGAAAATAAGGGTTCTGTTCTCGCCAGGAATGGTTTATTTTGGCTTTTGACATATATCAGTGTTTCAATTCCTCACCCTCCCTCCTTGGTGACCGTGAATCCACTTCTACAAATGCTTCAGAATGAGCGGTTCATGGAATTAGAAGACCTAACAGAAGAAAATGAAGAGTAGCCTTCGATAGATTATAGTGTGTCTCTTGAGGTCTTCTCTCTGGACTTACCGTGAGCGGTGCGATTTGCCAGTTCGAATAGAACAGTCTCACTCATTCCCACAGTGACCCGGCTTAGCAGATAATCCAAAATTGAGGAAGGCTGCACTGGAAAGATAGGCGAAAAGCGATAGAAGAATATATTCAACTTTAGCTATATTCTTGTCTTATGACATCGAATCCTAGAATAACTGAAGCACTGAAATTTGATAGTGATCCGAGTACACAAGAATTCATAGATGGCTTCCTACAGGCTCTGGAGGATCAATATTCGTATGATCGATTAAAAGATCTGTCTATGGAACACCTGGAAGATGAACTAGAGTACTTCCAAAATGACCTAGATATATTCAAATGGAGGTTGATAAATAATAATCGTGTTGCGTGGAAATCAGAGATGGAGAGAATAGAAGATTTCACTGATATAACTCGAACGTATGGCATAGACAGGCCAACTGTTGATGAACTTCATCAAATAAGTTGGACAATAAATAGGATCGAACGGAATTTTGACCGTGCATGGCGGCATTCTACTGATGGGAAATTGAAAAAATTGGTGTCAAATATAAAGTATTTCTTTATCGGATCACCCCAATTTGGAGGTGTAGGAATTGACTTCTCAAGGAAATTAACAGATGATGGGTCGAACTGATGTGTAGTTGATATAAACAGTCAAGAGCGAGATATAGATTTCAGTTACCTTGATCTCTTCCCCTCTGGTTGCACGTCGCGAAGAGCGGTTTCCCCAATATGAACACGAACCGAGTACCGTCCGTGTTCATATTCGGCCCATAGCCCACGAGATCGTCTTGGTCTTCACAGCGATCACGCCGGGACTGATCCCTCTTTATAAACTGGGACCGCTCGAGTGAACCGAAAAAACTAGGAATAGCGGGTTGTGTTCACGGGCATGTCTCACAACGAGACGCCCGGATCGGTTCGCATCCGGACCGACGACGGGAACGAATGGCGATTCGACGCGATTCAGAAAGCCGCTCGGTTCTACGACTGTAACCGGAGCAACGCGGTCGCGTTCGCCTGCGAAGACGTCGACTCGCTCGTCTCCGCAGCTCGGGACGTCCTCGAGCGTGAGGATCTCACCTGCGAGCAGCGCCGGGAGATCGCCGAGACACTGAGTACTCGAGCTGTTCGCTTCGACATCGAAACCTCGGTATCGGTATCGACAAAAGGAGAACTATAGCAGTAGTTGGTGATACGGTTTCTTTATCAGGTCTTTCGTCTGAATTAGAGTTAGACGATTCGTTACGAAGACATCCGAACTTATCGTTAGGACCATAATATGTGAGTATTAATGGATAGGATGATGGAAACGATACGGAAAGTCATTGTCGGTGCCGCTATTGGACTTGCAACCGCTTTTCTTTACGATATATTCAATATAGGAAGACTTCTAGGGCTTTGAGACCAAGCATTAGACACAGAACTTAGTAATAGGCTAGTTCTCTATACTGAATGAGTATTTCACAGCCGATTTTAAATAAATAAACCGTGTAACCTCTACTGCTCTGCTCAGAAAATATCGGCGATCGCGATTTTCGCTTGTTCGGTGCCACGATGGTCGCCACCGCCGTGCCAGCGGAGCAGCGGTAGATTCGTCGCCTTGACCATCTTGTCCCTGACGATCGTGCAGCCTGACCGCCCATGCGGTCGGTAGACGACAAAACAGTACCAGCCGTCGGCGCGGCGTAGCTTCTCGTGGTACTCACGATAGACCTTGAAGTTCCCCGGCTGGCCGTCCGAGTGCTCAAGCATCGTACTCTTAATCTCGACGGGAGTTTCGTTCCCGAACCTGGCGTCATGCCAGCTGGCTCGCTCAAGTTCGAATCGCCGCTTCTTCGCCATCCGTTTCTCGCAGGCCGTTCCGAAGTGATTCGCACGCTTCGATCGATTCACGGCGATCGCCTCCTCTCACGCGCGGCGCGATTTTTTCGAAATCGCCATTCGGAAACATCATATTTCTGAGTGTTTCGTATGCGCCCCGCGCGTCGATATATATACTCCTCCGCTGCTGGCAGAGCGACCGCGCCCATCGCGATTGCCTCGCTCCCGACAGGGAGCGAGCGCGGTGGGCTATGGGCTTCACTAAAGGGGGGTCGGTTGCGCTTTACACCTTTACACCCCGGCGCCGTCATGCGATCACCCGCTCGACGGTGTCAACCCAGTCTCGCTTCTCGCCGCCTTCGTCGATCTCTTTCCACCAGTTCGAGACGGTAGCGTGGCTGTACGGCACGTACTTGGCGGTTTCGCGGGCCGACATTCCCTCGTTTCGGCACGTTTCCATCGTCCACGCGGCGACCTGTTTCACTTCGTTCTCACCGATCGCCGGGCCGTCGTCCTCGCTCGAGGGCGCCGACCAGGACCAATCGGCTTCGTCGTGCGTGTGGGGTTCGTAGTCCGCTGGCGGAATACCAGTGAACGGCCGCGGATCGACGTCTCGGAGCTTGCCGCCGCTGATTCGCTCGGCTTTGATCGCCTTCCCCTTGTTGTTGCGGTCGGGCTTCTTGATGATCGTGCCGACCCGCCAGAGCAACGGATGAATCGAACTCTCGTCGTGGCCGATATAGATGAGACAGCCGTTGTACTTGCGGATCTTGAACACGAGCGGCCCCATCAGTTTTCGCACTTTCTGGCCGTCTTCGCCGGTCCCCGAGGCGTTCGTCGAAAATTCGTCTCCGACGAACGCTTTCGGCTGTTGGGCGTTCTCGACCGGGTTCCCGTCCTGCGTTACCCACTCCTCGAGCAGCGGGTAGTGCGGGATCCAGCCGTCTTCGACGTCGCCGTTGTCACGGACCCAGTCGTCGTTCCGCGGGAGCGTGCGGATATTCGACGCCACTTTTAGATCGCCGTCTACCCACCGATCCCGCAGCTGCAACAGTAGGCACGCGAGGTTCGTTTTGCCAGCACCCATTTCGCCCAGGATGACGATCACCGGCGCCGGCCCGGCGACAATCTCCCGAAGCCGAGTGATCGCCTTGATACCGGATAGGTCCGCTTCTTGTGCCGGGTCGCCGATGTAGTGTTTCAGCGTCAGCGTGTCGCCGTTCTCAAGGGCCTGACGGGCCGTATCGCTCCCTTCGGCGCGGAGGATATCCCGATTCTTTCCGACGTCCATGTACGTCGCTGCGGCCTTCGAGTCCCATCTGTCCGGGTCGTGGTGGATTGCCCGCATGGACATCTGTCGGTCGACCTGCTCGTCACGAACGAACCCGGAGTGCTCGAGTACCTCGTCGGGATCGCGAGCGAGGTTCCCGTCTTGATACTCGCGAAAGCCGCCCACCGTGAAATTGTCTTGTTCGTCGCCCATGTCTCAGCGCCTCCAGCGGTCGAACTCGAGTGCGGTGAACAGTGCGATACTCCCGACTGTGCAGAGTGTGTCTATCATCAGTCAGTCCCTCCCGTCAGTGGCGGCCTGTTCTGCGGCCTGTGCGCGGGTCTGCGGCGGTCCGCCGGTTGTCTCGATGTCGTGCTCGTCGCTGTACTCTTCGACGTACTGCGAGATATCCTTGATCTCGTCAATATCGCTTCCCTCGGCGTCTATCTTCGCCGATTCGAAGCGTTCCTTGACCGTCGTCCGCGGGTTCATCAGCCCGCGCTCGTCAGCCTCGGCTTCTTCGTTGATGACATCCTTCTGGATCTGAAGCCCCATCTTCGAAATTCGGCCGCGTAAGCGGTTGTACTCGAGGAACGACTCAACGAGGTCGTTGTGGACGTCCTCGAGCATGGCCTTTGTCGTGATGAGTTTCGAGTCGGCCATCTGGCTCATGTAGCAGCCTCGGACGATGAGCGTCCCAGTCTCGCCTTGGTCGGGATGCCAGTCGAACTCCCGCACCTCGAACGCGTCCCCGTCGTTCACCGGATATGGGCTCGGGCCTTCGACGGTCTTCTTACTCCACACGCCGGGTTCGACGTAATACTTCTCGCGTTCGTCGGAGACACCGTTGATGTGGTGAACGGCCACCATGTGCCGATTTCGGAGTTTCCGGGCACCCGTGACGAACAGTCCGAGCAGCGGCGGCCCCAGGAGCAACAGCGCCGCGAACCAGCCGAAGACGATCGGCGGCACGCCCGGCACCTCCGGGCGAATCCAGATCAGTAGGGCACCGATCGTGACCGCGAGACCGAGTACGATCAGTTGTCCCTCGGCGACGATGTACGTCAGTCGATCCTGCCAGTTGCCGAACGTCGTACTCGTATCGCTCATGCCTGGATCACCCCGCTTACCTCCGAGCGGACGACGTACCAGGCGCCGACTGCTGCGAGCCCGACCGTCATCCCGATACCCGAGAACAGCCCCGACTCGCCGCCGAAGTGCCGGAACGGGTTCTGCTCGACCTGTCCGACCGAGATACGCGCCCCGGTCCCTTGATTAAGGGACTTCTCGGTCGCGATCGCGACGCCCGCGCCCTGGGTGGCCGTCACGGGGAACGTAATCGTGTTCGTTCCTTCCTCGAGTTCCTCCTCGGCGTAGTTGAACGAGCCCGTGCCTCGCTCCCAATCGCTTGCCTCAGTCATCGAGACCGTCGTCGGCCTATCGGCCTCGATCTCGATCGTGAACATTCCCGGCTCATACTCCCAGTCGGTGATCCGCGTCTCGCTGTCGATCTCCTGCGTGAACTCCTCGTTCGGTTCGACCGTCGGCACCGACTCGTTCTCGTCCTCGAGCTGGCCGTCGGAACGATCGTCGCCCTGGTCGGTCGCGTTCTCGGCGTCCTCCTGCGCGGCCACCGGCGCGATCCCGGCGCCCATGCCCATCGCCAGCACTACGGCTACCACGACGGAAAACGAAAGAATCCGATTCATGATTAGTTCCCCAGTCCGGGTATCGCGTCCGTTACGATCCCGACGACCGCGATCACTACCACGCCAATCAAACCGAGACCGAGCAACTGGCCACCGTCGCCGCCGAAGAACGTCGGCAGACCGAGGTTGAAACCGTCGTCGTCCTCTTCCTCCGTCTCCTCCTGTGCCTCCTCCTGCATCTTGATCCACTCCTTGCGGAGTGCCTGAAGCTCCTCCTCGAGCGCGGCAATGTCCGCGGTCTGGTTGTTCCGGCTCTGCGTTTGGAACGTGTCGATATCGTTCCCGTCGGCGTCAGTCACCTTCACGAAGGTCGTCGGCGACTCGATCGACGTGAACGCTCCTTTCCGCTCGCCGCTTATTTCATCGACGTAGTTGTACGCGATGTAGAACGGTTCGTTCCATGTGCTCGGCTCGTAGGTCTTCCCCGTCTCGAACCCGATTTCGTTTCCGTCCGCGTCGGTCGGCGTGTGGGCGGTAAAGATGTCAGCCGTGACTTCCCAAACGCCGTCCTCCGCTTCGGTGCTCTCAATCTCGAGCTCGGCGGAGAGTTCGGCCGTGGTAGGGATACCGAGCATCGCCGCATGAGCCGACTGCCCGGCAGCGTTGTCGTAGTTCTGGTCGAGTTCCGTCGCGGCCGTGATCGGGTCCACGAGGTCTTCGGTCGGGATGTCGCCCGGCTCGTAGTTCGCGTACACGTCCGACGTGAACCCGGAGAGATCCGCATTCACTTGGTCTCGCTTCGAGATGACGGTATCGAGCGGGGAGCCCCACCATGTTTTTGCATGGAATTTAGCCGAGGTGTTCGGACCATCTATTTGCAGATGGTTTCCATGACTCCCCTCATTGGCCTTCTCAACCCACATCTCCATTCCGTCACTGCCTGATGTCTCTCCATTATAGGACATATATTCGACAGTGGTACCGTTCAGACAGGTGTACGTGCGGGTTTCCCATGTTCCACCCCAACCAGATTCGACAAGTTGGCCGCCGGACCCTTGGCCGGTGAAGTGGTTAGACGCATTCACGTTTGAGTGCGTCGCAGCCTGCTCCCACAGGTGTTTTAACTGACGCATTTGGGCGTCTGAGTGAGTGATGATGTTTTTCTCGATAGTCGAGTAATAGTCATCAATCGCCGTCTGCATGGCGTCGGTCGCGGCAGATTCGCCGTTTCCGGCGTTCATTTCCTCAATGATCGCAGCCTTCCCCTTCGCGTAGGCTACGTTCTCCGAGTTGGTGATGTTGTTCTCGATCGAAGTCATCACCCGCACGTCAGCACTTTCCATATCAGTCGCCCCTTTCTCAATCTCGTTCAGCAGCGCGTCAGCGCCGGTATATCCACTGTAATCCCGGTCGTCGCCGGTGAAGTGGTCGACTGCTTTTTTCGTCACGTAGTGGACGCCGGCCGCCGCCGCGATCCCACCGATCACGAACGCTGGCGCGATTGCCGCCACGCGGCCGATCGGTGAGTATCGGGGCGCGACGCGATCACCGACGACTACCATCCCACCGAGCGCCGTCCCGGTCGCCGCCGTCCGCCGCATGAGTCCACGCCGCGATATCTTTGAGTCGTGGGCCGTGGGCTGTGGGCCATCGTCCGCTGCTGACATTTACGACCCCCTCCGGGCGAGCATGGCCGCCGCCCCGATCGCCGCGATCGCGACGCCGGCGCCGAAGCCAGGCGAGCCGTCCGAGAAGGTGAAGATACCGCCGATCGAGCCATCAGTCACCGTCACGTCGTCGGCCTCCGTATCGTCGGCATCGACCACGACTTGATAGTCCGTCCCGTCCTCGAGCCCGTCCGCTTCAGTGTACTCGGTGGATGTCGTGTTGCCCTCGTCGGCCGCGATCGAGTCCGAGAGAACGACCGTCGCGTTCGTGCCACTGTCCTCGAACTCGGTCGCGTTGTAGAACGTCACCGACGCGCTCGCGTTCGCCGGGTCCGAAATCGAGTCGTTCCAGACGACGTCCACGGTCACGTTCGAATCGTTCGAGAACGAAACGGTCTCGTTCGCCATTTCAGTCGTCGCCGCTCCGCCGATCGCCGCGAAACCGACAATACCGATAGTCAACAGTGCCAGTCCAACAACCGCCTGTGTGTAGTTCGAAAGTTGCATTGTGAAGTCCTCTCTGGGTTACTTGTAAGCGATAACGTAGAACGCCGCCGCGTTCAAGATGACCGTAAACCAGCCGATGTACCACATCGACTCGAGAGCGACCGCGACGGCCGGAACGAGCGAACTGAGCACGTTGAGGATGACCGCGAGCAAGACGACGACGGTCTCAACGTCGGTCCAGTCTTCCGGCGTCGACTCGTTCGTGAGCCAGCCGACGAGGAGAATCCCCATCGAGAGGATGAACGCATACGTCACCTCGGTTCCGTTGGACGCCCAGATCGCATCGGCCAGCGAGAAGTTCAGCGGTGCGTTGAACTGCAGCGTCCCGACGGCGCCGACCGAGATCGACGCCAAGACGAACAGCGGCGCGAGGATGCTGTCTGTGAGATCAATTCCGTTCTCCCGACGAACCGTGTCGGGAACCATATTCTGTGGTAGGCTCAGTGCCATACGCGCCGCTTTCTCCGATCCCACGAAAGCGTCCGGAATACCACCGGAACCCCTCCGGATTCCAGAGGGTCACCAAGTTTTATGAGAAGGGGGGTTGCCCGCCGGATATGGCGCTGAACAAACTCCGTCAGTTGGATCAGGATTCGGTCGGGATCACCCTCCCGAAAGACGACGTCCGCGTCGAGGGCCTTCTTGACGAAAACGGCCAGCTCCAGAGCGACCACCACGTCCACATCCGCCACGTCGGCGACGGCAAATGGAGCGTCGAGTTAGTCGAGGGACTCGAGCCGTAAGCCAGACCGATTTAATGATTCTCGAAAATCTCAGCAATTAGAACCCTGTATCAAACGCCTTGACGATTAGCTACCGATCCCTTTTTAATCATTAAGTTAAACTTCACATCTATACCGGGTGTTAGAGAGATTGAGTATTAAGATAATTACTGAGAAAAAGCGGGGAGTTGATATAGGTTACTCAGATGTGAGTGTAGAAAAATGGGACAAATATGGGGGATACAAACTTACAGAAGATATTCTAATCATCGATCCATTTATTTATTATACGAACTACGACGAGGGGACTCGTGATAACATAGCCAAATCTGTTCTCGATCTTCAAGATAAAATTGATCAATTCTTAAGAACTGATGGCATTGTGATCTCATTTATGTCTCATGCTTTTGGACACAATCCAGAAACACTCGAAGAAGATAGGGTAAGGAATGATGCTGTATTTGAGGATATGGGTATTGCTTTCTCAACTGGTAGAATACAGGATTATGAATGCTACCTCCAAGAAGACAACAAATGGTTGGATAAATATGTGGATTTGGTTGGTAAATCTGACTGCTATTTGGAATACGATGGCACAAAGTTTGAAAATGAGACTGAATTAATAACACGCGGACCTCATGGATCTGTATGTGGGGTTGCATTCACGTCATATGACGGATCCGAGAATGGTTCAATAATATTCCTCCCAAGGCCTGACGACCTAACTGTGAGGCCAGAGGAATGGTTCCAACATTCACTACTTACAGCTTTAGAATATATACCAGAAGGAAAAAGAGATGAGATACTACCAGAGACAGATGATGAAAATAATACAGAAGATGAAACTGGTAGCTCTGAAGAGTACGAAGCTATTAGTAAAATATTGAGGATATGTGAAAGATTCCCTCGGATAGCCTTAGAACTCGAAAGTAGATATAACGATAGAGATACGATAGAAATGGATGATGAATACGATGTTCAAGATCTTCTTCATGCTATTCTCTGGCTAGATTTCGATGATGTGAGGGAAGAAGAATATTCTCCAAGTCATGGTGGAAGCAATTCAAGAATTGACTTTTTATTAAAGGATGAGAAAATCGGAATCGAGGTGAAATATGCAAATGAAAATAACAAAGAAAAGGATCTCAAAAACCAGTTAGCGGAAGATAAAGAGCATTATAAAGCACATTCTGACTGTGAGAATTTAGTTTGCTTCATCTATGATCCAGAGTTCGTTATAGAAAATCCCAGTGGATTTGAAAAAGATTTGTCAAGCCAAACTGGCGATCTTCCGACCGAAGTGATTATCTCCCCAAAGACACCCGCAGTACCTATTCAATGAAATTAGAGAAATAGTTTTCTGATAATAATTCATTGAGTCTGTTCTAGTTCTTCAGCTTCAATTTCACCCTCGAGATATGCACGGCCTCGGTCGGTGATCTGGTAATAACTCCCATCTACTTTTTCAATGAGATCAGCGTTTTCGAGTTTGCTCATGCGTCGAGAGACCCAGTTTCGAGAATAGTCCAAATTAATCGCTGTGACTGCGGGAGATAGTATTAAATTGGACTCATTGAGCAATTCAAGAATTCGACTATCAGTTTGATTCATCCAGCTAACCCGCGGGCGCATACCCGAATCTCGTATTGTCGCATTTAACAGATAGCGAAAGCTATTGTATAGACCAAGATTTGATGACCTGTAGAACACGGAATAGTGGGTTAAGGTTAAGTAATGTCTGTTCCTGTGTAGGATCAACGGAGGCCAGACGGACCCGCCGGTACCCGGTCGGGTCCTCGAGAGAAACGCGGACCCGGTGCTTGGGACACCGGCCCGCCTGGCTTCCGTACCATAGATACGGAAGCATGTATTCGCGCAACCGCGCGGGGGAAAAGTCCCCCGATCGACCGAGAGAGTCGCGTATCGGCCCACAGCCCACGCTTTCCGGAATCGGTTTCGGAAACGACCGACTCCGTCAGCAACGTTCTCTAACAGGTGTTATTCACTACTTCGTGAATTATCGGGAATTCGGAAACCATATTCCGACAACTAAGTGGAGAGAAGACGCTCGATATAATCAGCCGACGGACAGCAGCCGCGCGCGCCCCCGCTCCTACACAGTGGCGCGCGCGGTGAGTCCGCGGTCCCATAACAGTGAGACCATGAGCGAGATTGCACGCAACCCCGGTAAGAGTACCGGATACTGTAACTGCAGGGATAGCTCCGAGGTGAGGCGATGAGCCTCGAGTTCACCCGCGTCGGCAAGTACGACCAGACCAGCGAGCGCGACGGAGGGGGTGAGCGATGAACGACGATCTCCAACCGCTTACGCCGTCCGAGGGCGTCGATATGTTCCTCGAGCACCGGCAGCCGAGTATCCGCGAATCTTCGATGCAGAACGCTCGGCACCGCTTATCGGTGTTCCTCGAGTGGTGCGAAGAGCAAGAGATTGACAACCTGAACGACCTGACCGGCCGCGATCTGTCGCTGTTCGTCTCCTGGAGGCGGGGCGACGTCGCGCCGATCACGCTGCAAAAGCAACTCAGTAGCGTCCGGATGGCCCTGCGTTGGTGGGCCGACATCGAGGCCGTCGACGATGGTCTCGCGGAGAAACTGCACGCTCCCGAGCTGCCGGACGGCGCCGAGTCCCGCGAGGTATTCCTCGCGGCCGACCGCGCGAAGCAGGCGCTTCGATACTTCGACCGGCATCACTACGCCAGCCGGGACCACGCCCTGATTGCGCTGATCTGGCGGACCGGGATGCGACGGGGTGCAGTCCGAGCGCTCGACGTCGACGATCTCGACGAGGATGATCAGGCGATCCGTGTCGAGCACCGACCGGAGACGGGCACACCGCTGAAGAACGGCGACGGCGGCAGCCGGTGGGTCTACCTCGGACCGCGCTGGTTTCAGATTCTCTCCGACTTCGTGGAGAACCCCGACCGAAAGGACGTCGTCGACGAGCACGGTCGCCGACCGCTGTTCACGACGCGACAGGGAACCCGCCCGACCGGCCACTCGATATACAAGTGGGTGATCCGGGCGCTACACCCGTGCACGTACGCGGAGTGTCCCCACGACCGGACACCGTCTGGCTGCGAGGCGCGGAGCAGCGACTCGAGTCCATCGAAGTGCCCGTCGGCGCGATCGCCGCACGCGGTCCGCCGCGGTGCGATCACGAACCACCTGAACGAGGAGACGGCACCCGAGACGGTCAGCGAGCGGATGGACGTCTCCCTCGAGGTGCTGTACGAGCACTACGACGCGAGAACCGAACGCGAGAAGATGGCGGTTCGACGCCAAGACGTTCCGAAATAAATTACCAGAGACATGAATTGCAAAACTACGCGACAGCGCGGGATTTCACCATCCCGGCGAGTCCATTTCCTTCCGCTCACTACGTTCGCTCCAGTCAAGGGACTCGCCGTAGTCACACTCGCTTCGCTCGCATGACTCCCGGCGAGTCCACAGTTGTGTTCAGAAATATCGTCTCGAGGTGAGGTCCGACTGTTGATGACCCCGCTGTAGGACGGTGCGTGTCCACTTCCGAAATCGTTGTCCGCGGTTGCCGATCTCGCCGACCTCGTCTCAGATGATCAGCGCGATTCTCGTGTCCCGCGAGGAACAGTGAGTGCTCGTCACGTTCGACAGCCAAGGCGGCGGATGCGGATCGACACGATCCTCTTGACCGGCACTGTCTCGTCTGCTCCTCCTCGACTGGTACGTTTCCGTTGAAGGCTTAATGGCGTCTTTGCTGGTTGTAGTACTGCACGAACTGTTCGAACCGTTCTCGGGTACTCGCCCGACTGCCCACTCATGAATTACGGAAGCGGTCGATTCGCGTTTTGAGGGTATAAAATCGCTTTTCGATTGCCGACATGCCCTTAGTACGAATGGATCGAGAGTAGCGAGAGTCAGTTCGGTGAGGCAGGGACGCCGAGAAACTCGAACGGCTCGGTCTCGACGAGTTCGTTGACGGCATCGCCGGCAAAGGCGTTCGCCTGGTTTTCACCGAGCGACAGCGATCGGACTCCGGCATCGGCGGCGAAGTCGATCTCGTCGAGGTCCAGCCAGAAAACGTTCGGTGAGAACGCCGACTCGAAGTAGTAGCGTCGGTCTCGGTGATCGGCGACTGTGCGCCAGCGCGTCGAGGAGATATGTGGTTCGTCCGGCGTACTGATCCCGTACGGTACGGAGACGTTGCGGATCACGCCGAAGACGCTCGCCGTTGCGGTTCGACGGTTCTGTGTCTGTGGGATTGCGTCCACGTAGAAACTTGCACGGGCGAACCGGTCCGCTGGGCGATTCGTTCCCGGCAACATGACGGTTCCACCGATCTCCGACCAGTACTTGTCGAGTGCGAGTTGCTGGTCGAACGGCGGGGAGTTCGTCATCACCTGATACTCCCGATCGTGATGGATCACTAACTCGCCGTCGACGTACTCGAGGATGGCGCTGTCACCCGTGGCGTCTGACATGGAAAGGTGCAGGGTGGCGAACCGACCTTCGTCCGGGATTTCGTCGGAAACGACGACGAATTCTTCTTTCCGGTGGTTCTCGACCGCCTCGGCGACCGTCGCGAAGTTGTCGAGGACGTACTGTGCCCACACTGAGACCGACAGTCCAGGTGCGTCGCCATCCCACTCGGGATAGTCGGATTCGGTGAGCCACAGAACGTTCGCGGCCAGTCCTGCCTCGTTCATTCCGTCGGTCGTTGCGATGTCGTATGCGGAGGCGATGACGCTGCCGTACTCAGCGGTCCACTCCAGCGAGGCTGGACCGACTTTGCCCGTTCGATCCATTCCGCGCGGGAATACCCAGACGTTGGTGCCGATCTCGTTGTGCCAGTCCATCGACCGGCCGGTGAGCACGATGTCCTCGGGTCCGAGATACATCAACCGCGTACACATCTCGGTTGCCCTCTCTGAATGGCGCCTGCCAATTTTCGCACCGATTTCCGTTCTCCCGTCATTTTAGGCTGCGACTTCTTCAGCTGCAAACATCTCCCGAAGCGTATCTTCGTCCGTCGGCGAGAGGTTCGTGCGAATCACTTCTGGATCGTACGACGCGAGATCCTCGACGATGCGCTCTTCGGAGACATCGTGAGCGAGCATGAACAGCGCGGAGTGGCCAGGTTCGATCGTATCAGACACCTCATCAATGAAGTCGTCATCAATACCGACATTGGAGAACTTTCCGGAGAGTGCACCGCTTGCGGCTCCAATCGCAACACCGAGCCACGGCATCCAGAAAATGGTCCCGATAAGCAGGCCCCAGAACGCCCCGCCTAGGGCGCCCGCACCGACCAGACTTCGTGCCTGTTTCACTTTGACGTGACCGTTTTCCTTCCGGACGACGACCGCTGCGTCGTCGAGTTGGAGCAACTCTTCTTTCTGAAGTTCGTAAAGTTCGTCACGGACGGATTTCGCGCCATCCATGGAATCGAACGCAAGGACGATTAGTTCTTTCATCGGCAATGAACGCACATCGACGTTGGTGTTAAATGTTTCACACGATAATTTAAAACAGCATCTATCTAGAAGTTCTTAAGAACTGATGATGCACTTTACCCGGTCTGCCATTCACGGAAGTTCTTGAGAACCTACATTTCATATACGATAGCGACGATACGACAATTACCATACCCGGCAACCGTGGTGTTTAGTTCTCGGATTCAAGAGCAGTGATTCGACGATGCATCTCATCACAGATCCATGTCGCTAATTCCGGAATGGGTTCGTCGGCTTTCGGTTTGGGTCGCCCTGGAGGAGCGATACTGGGACATCAGTGAGTACCTCACGATGGTCTTTGAGAACTTGTTGCACACGATTCGGAAATTCCGTGAAGTGGTCCGAGAAAACCGTCTGTACGCGCTCTTCGATTGTAGTACAGAGGACAGTAACCCACAGGTCTTCTTCGAGGGTGAGGTTGTCAGCAGTTCCCCCCAGAATCCGCCCGCTTTCCTCGAATCGAACTGCGTGCAGATTCGCCATTGCTCGACCGACCCGATACAGTATCGACTCGCGCTCGGATGGTGATGCACCTGACCAACGGGTAACGATGGGTTCACCTGAGAGGGCGGCAGTCGCGAGATAATACGGCTCGCTTTGCACGCGAGTGTACAGTACGCGTGGCACCCGGATTTCTGCATGGGTGTTGAGATACTGAAGAACTGCACCGGCCCTTCGAATCCGACGGCTACCACCGTCGGTCACCAGTTTGAGAAACGATTCCTCGCCACTAGCAAACGAAATACGATAGGTTTGATTCCCCGGATGCTGGGATTCTGAGGGGCTGTCTATCTCAGAGATGTTCCGGTCTGGGAACGCCCGCTCTAATGCATCGGAAAGAACCTGTTCCATTTGTGTTGGATAGTATATGATTTCAGAAGAATCTTCGCTCTGTGTTGAGCAACGACGCGGTTACAGAAGGGCACCTAACTGAATGTACCACCGCTTCGAGAGCCGGTAATTCCAGACCGATTTCGCCCCCGTAATCTCAAGCCGCAGTTCGCGCCTCGAGCCACTGCTCGAGACGCTCGACGACGATCGCGGCCACGACGTCGGCAATTCGTTCGGGAGCGTCGGTCAGGTCCCAGAGGTACTCGCCGTCGCGGGTGACGGTCACCCACTCGACGAAGTCGCCGCGATCGAGTTCGAGCAGGAGGTCCTCGAGGACGGCCGCGTTGAGCCGACAGTCGAGGGCGTCTTCGACGCGGCCGGCCAGCTGGGACGTGGTCGCGAGGACTCGGTCCTCGCCCGCGGGGACGGGCCGGTCGGGGGTCGACGGGGCGGGGGGTTGGATGGGCATATTCGACCGACCGGTAGGAATTCGAGTTATATTAATTTAGGTGGTACTCTCGATGCCGTGACTGTCGGGCCGACCGACGCCGCGCTACGCAGTGGCTCGAGACGCCGTCGCGGCGCGCGGATCACAGTGTCTCCATCAGGGCCAGTCTCGGGCCGGCGGCGCACTCGTACGGAAACGACAGCGTCACGACCGTCCCGCCGTCGGGGCGGTCGGCGAACCGCAGGTCGCCGCCGCCGTTCTGAACGATCCAGTTGACGAGCCACAGCCCCAGTCCGGAGCCGTGCTCGAGTTGCGTCTCCGCGCCGTCGAGGACCGCCCGGCGCTCAGTTTCGGGAATCCCGTCGCCGTCGTCCGCGACCGTGAACTCGAGTCGGAGTTCACCGTCGTAGTCGACGGCTCGGACCGCGACCTCGACGGTCGGGCCGTCCGTACCCTCTTCGTCTGCGGCCGAGTTGTGTTCGACGGCGTTGTCGACGAGTTCGTTCAGGGCGTCGACGACGCTGCCGTCGACGGTCGGCGTGGTCGCCCTCGCCCCCGACTCGTCGGTTCTGGACGCGATCCGCGCGTCGGGGTAGGCCGATCGCGCACGGTCGACGACCGAGCGAACCGCCGCCGTGGCGTCGATCAGATCGTCGTCTCCGTTGCGCTCGAGCGTCCGTTCGACGCCGCGGGCCTTGTCGGCCGTCTCGATCAGGTCGGTGGTCTCCTCGAGGATCGGTCTGACGTGCTCGCGCTCGAGGGCGGGCTGTTTCTCGCTGATGAGGCTGGCGTGGCCCTTGACGACGGTCGCGGCGTTCCGGAGATTGTGCCGGAGGACGCGGTTGAGCACTTGAATCCGCTGCTCCCGGTCGCGCTGTTCGGTGATGTCGCGGGCGACGACGACGTAGCCGTGCTCGAGGGCGCTGACCGTCACGTCCTGCGGAAACGTCGTCCCGTCGGCCCGCTGGCCGATCAGCGTCCCGCGCCAGTAGTTTCGCTCGGCGAGAGCCGGACGCACCTCGCGGTCGATCGTCGCCTGCGCGGCGTTCGTGTACCGCTCCGCCCACTCGGTCCCCTCGATCGTCGCCGAGTCGTGAACGCCGTAGAGGGTGGCGTAGGCGTCGTTGACGTAGGCGTGTTCGTCGTCGACGACGACGGCGATCCCGTCCATCGAGGCGTCGACCGCCCGCGAGAGCCGTTCGCTCTCTCGGTAGTAGTGGGTAAACTCGACGTAGGTGTGGCCGAGCAGGCCGCCGAAGGCCATCCCGGTGCTCAGCGCGCTGATCACCGGCTGGGTTAACCCGCTAGAAAAGTCCATTCTGACGGAGAGCAGGTAGATACACCAGGCACAGAAGAGCGCGACCATCGCGCCGCAGGTGACCGAACCGACGGTGACGATGTCCGCTCGCCGCGTCGTCTCTTCGTCGGTCCGGGTCCGCAGCCCGTACCAGACGTGGCCGAGCCCGATCGTCGTCGGGACGCTCGCCTCGAGGACGAGTAGGAAGACGGGGCCGCCGAACGTCACGACGTACGCGGCGACGATCGCGAGCAATCCGAGCCCGGCGATCGAAACCGAGTACTCCCGGACGTACGTCGACGTGCGGCGAGCACTGGTGAACATCGTCGGAACAGTACGTGATGGGAAGACGACGATGATAAATCAATTGGCAATTCTATCGACACCTCGACCGGCGACTCCGTTCGCCGACCCCGACTTGTTTGGTGATAGACGCCGTCTTCGAGCCACATGAGGACGCTCTACGCGGCGATGCGAGACCGGCTCCGCTGTTACGCGGGCGACGAATCCGAACCGGGCGGAATGAGCCACGCGAGCACTCGACTCGAGGGCCACAGGATCGAATGTCTCGCCGCCTCGCGGGCGGCCCCCGAGCGAGTCTTCGTCGGCACCTTCGAGGACGGCCTCTACCGCACTCGCGGACGGGCTACCGAGCCGGGTGAACGAGAGTTCGAACGTCTCGAGACGGACTTCGTCAGCGAGGCCGTCACGGCGCTGGCGGTCAGCCCTCGCGATCCGAACGTGGTCTACGCCGGAACCGAACCGAGTCGCGTCTACCGCTCGGCCGACGGCGGCGACACCTGGACGCACCTCGAGGGGCTGACTGACCTCCCGTCGGCCGACGAGTGGGCCTTCCCACCGCGACCCCACACCCACCACGTCCGCTGGCTCGAGGTCGACCCCTTCGATCCGGATCGGCTCTACGTCGGCATCGAAGCGGGCGCGTTCATTCTGAGCTCCGATGGCGGCGAGACGTGGCACGATCGCCCCGAGGGGTCGCGCCGGGACAACCACACGCTCGCGACCCACGGCGACCGCGAGGGCCGGGTTTACACCGCCGCCGGCGACGGCTACGCGGTCAGCGACGACGGCGGCGACTCCTGGCGCCGCCCGCAGGACGGCCTCGGACACACCTACTGCTGGGGGCTGGCCGTCGACCCCGCCGATCCCGACGCGGTAATCGTCTCGAGCGCCAGCGGCGCCCGGACGGCCCACACGGCCGAGCGGGCCGACTCGCACGTCTACCGTCGGCTCGGCGACGAACCCTGGGCACGACTCGAGGGCCGCGGCCTCCCGACTGGCGAGGGCGTCGTCCGCGCCGTCTTCGAGACGACCAACGCGGACGGCGTCGTCTACGCGCTGAACAACCGCGGGCTGTTCCACAGCGAGGACTTCGGCGACTCCTGGGCGGCTATCGATACCGACTGGGAAGATGGCCTCGAGGTGCAGGCGCCGCGCGGACTGGTCGCGCTGCCGAACTAATTGAGCCAACCAGTCGGCTGCCGGAGGGCGCCGCTTTGCTCGAGACCGACGGCGATCACGACGGCGTGAACGGGTGCGACAAGGGCGCTGCTCAGCACCGGCCCCACGACCGGGGGAAGCGAGAGCAGCCACGCCGAGAGTCCGATCGCCAGGATCAGCGCGAAGAGGGACCAGCCGCGTCCGTCCGCGAACCGACCGCTCTCCCGGAGTGCCGGCCGCAGCGGTCGCCCGGCGACGAGCAGTCCCGGAACGAGAAAGAGTCGCACGAACAGCGCGAAGTAGATCGCCAGGAGAACGAATCCCCACAGCCCCATCTCTTGGAGGACGGCGATGGAACCGAGCAGCCGCTGGAGCAGGTCCAGCGCGACGACGAATCCGAACAGCGAGGTGACGGCCTCGAACCGAACGGGTCGATCCATCGCGCGGGCCATCGTTACGGCGCCGGCGACGGTGACTGCGACCAGCGGCAGGACGTACAGGGCGAGCCCCCACCCGAGATATATCGGTTCGAGGCCGATCAGCGACTCGAGCGGGCGCAGCGTCCGGCCGATGCCCGTCGGATAGCCGGCGAACTCGATCTGAACGTTGATTCCGTCCGCACCAAGTCCTGTCCGCTCGAGAGCCGGAATCGGGTCGCGCCGGTGGAGCCAGTCGACGACCGTGAGGACGATCCCCACGAGAAGAAACGGGACGAAGAGGACGGGATCGTCCCAAAGGCGAGAGAGTGCGACCGAGAGCGGGCTCTGCCGCTTCCGACTGGATACGGGCGGGTTCGACGGGTGATCGTGTCCGTCGGCCATGGTTACTCGGCCTCCTCGAGTGCGAGCAGTCCGTTATCTGTGAGGACGTATAGCACGCCGTCACCGACGATCGGCTGTGTGAAGTACGTCGCCTCCTCGTAACGCCACCGTTGCTCGCCCGTCTCGGCGTCGATCGCGACCAGTTCGGGGAACTGATACCCGAGGTAGACGACGGCGTCGGCGACGACCGGATCCGTGTCGGGAACGTACTCAGCGGTCCACTCCCGCTCGCCGCGCTCGAGGTCGATCGCGTGTAGCGACTCCTCGCCGTCGGTGACGAACACCGTTCCGTCGGCGACGGCGGCGCTGCCGTCGGTGGCGTTCCCGTCGTGGGTGTACTCCCACAGAACGCTGCCGTCGGCCGGATCGAGCAGCACGACGCCGGTCCGATAGGGAACGACGAGTCCCTCGTCCGTCGCCGTCGGCGGGTGGAACTCGTAGTAGGTCATCGGCGTCTCCTCCCCGGGATCCGGTTTGACGCTCCAGTGAGTGTCGCCCGTTTCGGCGTCGAAAGCGACGATGTCCCCGGGATGACTCGAGACGTAGACGACCCCATCGCGGACCGCCGGTCGAGTTGATCCGATCGATCGCTCGTCGCCGATCGTTCGTTCCCACCGAACGCGACCGCTGCTCGCATCCAGTGCGACGGCACGGTCGGTCTCGGGGACGATCGCGTACACCGTTTCGTCCGCGGCGACGGGCGATTGTACCCTTAGCGACGAACTGGACCACCGCTGGGTCTCCCGACCGGGACTGTGCCAGCGTTCGGTGCCGATCGATCGCCCGAGCAGCTCGTAGCCGCCGCTGGCGCTCAGTCCGTGAATCCCCTCTCGACCGCTGACGGCGAGCGTGTCGCTTCGATACGCTCGCGCCGGGGCTCGAGCCGGTGACAACCAGTACTGGCCGTCCCGCGTGAATCGAATCTCGCCGGTGTCGCGTTCGAACGCGACGAGCGACTGCTGACCGACCGCGTACAGCGTCTCCCCGACGAGAATCGGTGCCGACAGTCCGTACATGTTCGGGTCCGTATCCCGCTGCCACGCGACCTCGACGCCGTCTTTCGGTCCCGTTGCGTTCGGATTGTAGCCGGTTCCGCTGGGATCGTAGCGTGCCATCGGCCAGTCGGTCTCGCCGCTCGTCGAGGCGGACGCGGTGTCGGCGGCGAACTCGACGTCGAGAACGCTCGTACCGCCGGCGATTCCGACGGCGCCGACTCCGACGCCGGCGAGCAATCGTCGTCTGGAGGGCATCGATCGACCCGTCACGCGGCGAACGTGTAAGTTCTTTCATCGCATCGGGACGAATTCAACCTCGAGCCGACGGATTCGGAAAGTCGACGGGAACGGATCGATCCCGGCTCGTCTCGTCGGCCGGCAACGGTGGGGTGCTTCGAAATCCTTTTAGTCGCGACACGGGGATAGTAGGGTAACTGAGTGATATCATGGACGTCGACATCATCTCCGAAACGGAGAATCCCATGTTGCATCGAACCGACGTGACCTTCGAACTGTCCCATGAGGACGCGACGCCGGAGCGCCTGCAGGTCCGGGACAGTCTCGCAGCCAAACTGAACAAGGACGCTGACGAGGTCGTCGTCCGCAAACTCGACACGAAGTTCGGGATGCGAAAGACCGTCGGCGAGGCCAAGGTCTACGACACGGCCGACGACGCCCGCGACGTCGAGCAAGACCACATGCTCGAGCGAAACAAGATCGGCGCCGAAGAGGCCGAGGCCGAGGCGGACGCCGAAGCGGAGGAAGCATAAATGCCCCGACACGAACTCTACGACGACGACGGCAGCACCGAGCGCGAACAGTGCCCCCGCTGCGGGGACGCCTTCCTCGCCGACCACGGCGACCGCCAGCACTGCGGCAAGTGCGGCTACACCGAGTGGGAGTAAGGCGATGTGCCGAGCGTAGCGAGGCATATCGTGGAAAAGCGAATTGCGAGGGACGTGAAGCGTCCCTCGAACCATGCGAGCGGGCCAGAGGCCCGCGAGCAGACGGTGGATGCCGTGAGCGTGCGAAGAGTCGAGCGGAGCGAGAGTCCGCGACGATGCGAACGGGCGCCTCGTGCCCGTAAGCGAGTACCGACCTTCTCTCCGCGCGAACCGACCGAGCAGTCGCAGTAGTAATCCGTGAATTCTGACATCCGAATCCTCGGGATCGAAGGCACCGCCTGGGCGGCCAGCGCGGCAGTGTACGATTCCGTGACCGACGACGTCTTCATCGAGAGCGACGCCTACCAACCCGACAGCGGCGGCATCCACCCCCGCGAGGCCGCCGAACACATGCACGACGCGATTCCCCGCGTCGTCGAGACTGCACTCGAGCACGCCCGCGAGACGTACGACGGGCCCGCCGGCGAGGCGCCTGTTGATGCCGTCGCCTTCTCTCGAGGGCCGGGGCTCGGCCCCTGCCTGCGGATCGTCGGCACGGCTGCCCGGGCGCTCTCCCAGGCGCTCGAGGTCCCGCTCGTCGGCGTCAATCACATGGTCGCCCACCTCGAGATCGGCCGGCACTCCTCGGGCTTCGACTCGCCGGTCTGTCTGAACGCCAGCGGCGCCAATGCCCACCTGCTGGCCTACCGCAACGGCCGCTACCGCGTGCTCGGCGAGACGATGGACACCGGCGTCGGCAACGCCATCGACAAGTTCACCCGCCACGTCGGCTGGTCCCACCCCGGCGGGCCGAAAGTCGAGGCGGCCGCTGAGGACGGCGAGTACGTCGACCTCCCCTACGTCGTCAAGGGAATGGACTTCTCCTTCTCGGGGATCATGAGCGCCGCGAAGCAAGCTTACGACGACGGCGTCTCCGCGAGCGAGGCGAGCGGAGGCTCGTCGGACGAGCGCAGCGAGTCCGACGGCGTCCCCGTCGAGGACATCTGCTTCGCACTTCAGGAGAACATCTTCGGGATGCTGACCGAAGTAGCCGAACGCGCGCTCTCGCTGACCGGCAGCGACGAACTCGTGCTGGGCGGCGGCGTCGGGCAGAACGAGCGCCTCCGCGAGATGCTCGCGGAGATGTGCGCCCAGCGCGGGGCCGAGTTCCACGCGCCCGAACCCCGGTTCCTCCGGGACAACGCCGGCATGATCGCTGTGCTGGGGGCGAAGATGTACGAGGCCGGCGACACCCTCGCGATCGAGGAGTCCCGCGTCGATCCGAACTACCGTCCAGATCAGGTCCCCGTCACGTGGCGCAGCGACGAACCGGAGCTCGCGGCCGGCCGCGGAGCGGACGGCGGTGAGACGCAGGTTCGCGGTGCCGAGGCGCTCGTCGACCTCGAACCCGAGACCGATCGCGTCACGAAGCATCGCGAGGCCAAGAGCTATCGCCATCCCGAACTCGACGAGCGACTGCGCCGCGAGCGGACGACCCTCGAGGCCCGCCTGACGAGCCTCGCGCGCCGCGAGGGGGTGCCGACGCCGGTGCTCTCGGACGTCGATCCGCGGGAGGCGCGCCTGGAACTCGAGTACGTCGGCGAGCGCGATCTCCGGGACGGGCTGACCGCCGAGCGCGTTCGCGACGTCGGTCGACACCTCGCGCGGCTACACCGGGCCGGATTCGTCCACGGTGATCCGACGACGCGAAACGTCCGCGTCGGGTCCGTGGAACCCGACGCCGCCGGAACCGAGCGGACGGCCGAGGACCGCGAGCGGACCGTCCTCATCGATTTCGGACTCGGCTACCACACCGACCACGTCGAGGACTACGCGATGGATATCCACGTCTTCGACCAGAGCCTCGTCGGCACTGCCGACGACCCCGCCCCGCTCCGCGAGGCGCTACGGGAGGGCTACCGCGAGGTCGGCGAGGAGCGAGTGCTCGAGCGTCTGCGGGACGTCGAGGGGCGCGGCCGGTACGTCAGCGACGACGGTCGGGAGTAAGGAGGAAGTTGTCTCGAGACCGTCGGTCGCCGGTTCTTCGTTCTTGACTCGATACTCGAGGTTTCGTTACTCCGCGGAGCAGGAGTCCTCGGTCGTATCGACCCCGAGCAGGTAATTCCCGCCGCAAAAGCCCATCCAGACGTTCTGGAGGAGTCCGAGCCCGGCGATGCCCGCTATCGCTGCGCGCTCGCGCTTGTCGTCCTGGTAGGCCGCCGCGGCCATCACGACCAGCCAGATGCCGAGCACGCCGCGTCCGATGCGATTGAGTCCGCCGACGTTTCGCTGCATACGCGGTCGTACGGGCGGCCGAGTGGAAATCGTGTGGCCGAATATCTCGTGCGCATTTATTACGTCGCCTGCCGACTAGCCGACGGCGACCGACCGATGAAACGCGTTCGAATCACCTTGGACCCCGCCGGCGAGTACGCGCCGCCGCTGTACCGACGGTTCGCGGGCGGGGCGCCGTCACTGGATCGAGCCCACATTATCAACTGGAACGTCGCGGCGCCGCCGACGGCGTTCCTGCTGTGGCTTCGCGGCGACTACCGCCGGTTTGAGCCCGAACTCGAGGCCAGCCGAAACGTCGACGAGTACGAACTCCTTCCGCTCACCGAACGGGAGTGTCACTGCTTCCTCGAAGGGGCGGTCGCCGACGCCGCACGTCTCCTGTTCGAGAACTTCACGCAGGGGAGTCTGATCACCGTCCCGCCGATCGTCTGCAACGACGACGGGACCAACACGTTCTCGATCATCGGGACGGCTGCCGACATCCAGAACGCGGTCGAGGGCGTCCCCGACGGCGTCGGCGTCACCGTCGAAGCGGTCGGCGGGGAGACTGTCGCCCCGAAGAGCGCCGTCGGACAGCTCTCCGAGCGCCAGCGCGAGGCTGTCGAGGCCGCCCTCGAGATCGGTTACTACGACGTTCCCCGCGAGGCGACGGCGGCCGATGTCGCCCGCGAACTCGACTGCGCGACCGCGACCGCCGCGGAACACCTCCAGAAAGCCGAATCGAAGCTAATCGGAGCCTTGCTCGAGCGGTAGGTCGGCGGCTCTCATCCCCACGGAACCGCGATACGGGACGGCGCTCTCGAGGCCCCGCGGGCGTTCGATTCCGCTGACGGAGAGGATCACCAAATACTCTTATCAGGTGAGGTCGTATCTTCCCGTATGGTAGACAAACCGACTTCCGGAGAGATTCTTGGCGTACCGTACAACTTCGATCGACCCAGCCTCGGACGGATGATCTCCTCGTACTGGCAGCCCGGCGAGGGAATGCTCGTCGAGAAGCCTTTCGGCGTCGGCTACACCCTGAACCTCGCCAACTGGCGGTCGTGGATCGTCGTCCTCGTCGCTGGCGCGCTCCTCTGGCAGCAAGAGCAGAGCGACTCCGGCGCCGACGAGGACCGCCGGGACGAACCTGTCGAGGTCATCGTCGACGACCAGGACGAGTCGGCTAACTGATCGCGCGCTCATTTCCGATTCCGTCACCATACGATCCCCTAGCCGTCCGTCCCTTTTCGTCGGGACTCGGTTCCGATAACCTGTTATTCGTATTAGTCTATTGCGTACCAAATGGAACGGATGCTACTATCGATTACGATAATGACGATTATCGTTCAATATTTCGGATATTTTCTTCTCCGCATCGATATTCGACGAATAGAATACGCGGATTCGAGGATCAGACAGCTTCCGACGCTAACTGCGAGACTCCCCCTCCTCGGTGTCGTGGTCCCGTTATAGTACTTGTACCATCGAAATCGCCTGAAACGAGAAACGGACAATCGCTGAACCAGAACCGCTGTGCTTCTAATTCTTCCCGTCTGACACCCACTCTGACGGAAATATGTCCTGGCTCTGCGTTACTGTCGTCGCAGATTCCGCGAACTCGCCCGTGCACACGAGGATGTGACGGGACGGTAACGTCACCTCGGGTTTCGTGTCGATCCGTCTCCGCGAGGAGTCATTAGGCTCGAGTAGCTGTCGAAATCGCGAGACGTCGACGGACCGAACCGTTATACCGGACCACGGCACAATGTGGGGCAGTATGCAGGTCGAGAGCCCCGACTTCGTCGTCGCTCGAGATGGGAGCGGCGATTTCGAGTCCGTTCAGGCCGCGATCGACGCCGTTCCGGACTTCCGGGACGCGGAGACGACGATCCACCTCGAGTCCGGGACCTACGAGGAGAAACTGGTGGTGCCGTCCTCCAAGACCAACGTGACTCTCGTCGGCGAGGACCCCGAGGACACGATTCTCACGTACGACGACTACAACGGCAAGGAGAACCGCTTCGGTGAGGAGATGGGGACGACCGAGTCCTCGAGTTGCTTCCTGTTCGGTGACGACTTCACGGCGCGGGACCTCACGTTCCAGAACACGGCGGGCGCCGTAGGGCAGGCCGTTGCCGTCCGTGTCGACGGCGACCGCGCTGTCTTCGAAAACTGCCGATTCCTGGGCTGGCAGGACACCCTCTACACCCACGGCGAGGACAGCCGTCAGTACTACCGTGACTGCTACGTCGAGGGGCGGGTCGACTTCATCTTCGGCTGGTCGACGGCCGTCTTCGAGGACTGCGAGATCTTCTGTACCGGCGACGAGGGGTACGTCACCGCCGCCTCGACGACCGAGGACACCGACTACGGCTACCTCTTCCGGAACTGCGAGATCATGGGCGACGCGCCCGACGACTCCTTCTACCTGGGACGACCGTGGCGGCCCTACGCTCAGACGGTATTCGTTCACTGTCACCTCGGCGAGCACGTTCGGCCCGAGGGGTGGCACAACTGGCGGGACCCCGACAAGGAGGAAACCGCCTTCTATGCCGAGTACGAGAACGAGGGGCCCGGCTTTACGCCCGACGAGCGGGTCGACTGGGCCCGCCAGCTGACCGACGAGGAGGTCGCTGAGTACACCCTCGAGACCGTCCTCGACGGCTGGGTGCCGCTCGAGCGCCTCGCGGACGTCGACGCCCGATCGTCGACCGTCGATCGCTGACCGCTGTCAGTGGTTGACCTCGCCCGTGATGCAGTCGAGGCTGGCGATCACCGCGACGAGGTCGGCGACGTACTGTGGGTCGCCTGGGAACTCGAGTGCCCCGGGTACGGCCGCCGAACACCTCCGGAAGGCGGAGGCGACCGTCATCGAGACCCTCGAGTTGTAACTGCCGTCGGCTCGAGCCGCGACCGATTTCGTGCGTCTAATCAGGCAAATACTCCGCGAGCGGCGGCGCGAACGCGTCGATCACGCGACACGGTTCGAGGGCACGCACACCGTGTTTCGTCCCGGGCGGAATGACGTAGGAGCCCCCGGCCTCGACCGTTCCGGAGTACGCGCCGCGGAGTTCGAGCGAGCCCTCGATGACGAAGCTCGCCTGAGTCGTCTCCTCGTGGCTGTGTGGCTCGCCCTCCTTGCCTTCCGACAGCGAGTAGTGGACCAGCAGCAGCTCGTCCGTGCAGGCGAGGACGCGGCGCTCGCCGCCGCCCTCGAGGTCGTCGATTCGAGTCGGATCGTCCCAGTCAGTGACGTCCATACAATCGAATCGTGTCGTTCGAGCATAAGGTTCCGCCGAGGTCCGGAACCGGCGCGCCGCGAAACCGTGCGATCGACGGCTATTTTCCGCCCGCGAACGCCGCATCGCATATGGTCATTCGATTCGTCACCGGCAACGAGGGGAAGGTTCGCGAGGCGCGAGATTACCTCGCAGACCTCGAGCCAGTTGAACAGATCGACTACGACTACACCGAGGTCCAGAGCGACTCGCTCGAGGCGATTGCGGCCCACGGCGCCCGCGAAGCCTTCGAGGAACTGGGGAGCGACGAACCGGTCCTCGTCGACGACGCGGGACTGTTCGTCGACGCACTCGAGGGGTTCCCGGGACCGTATTCGTCTTACGTGGAGGACACCGTCGGCGTCGAACGCCTCTGGCGACTCGCGAGTGAGGAGGAGAACCGACGGGCGCGATTCAGGACGGTGCTCGCGTACGCCGATGAGGACGGGACCGAGACCTTCAAAGGAACGGTCGCGGGCACGCTCGTCGCCCCGCGCGGCGAGGGCGGCTTCGGCTACGATCCGATCTTCGAGTACAACGGGCAGACGATGGCAGAGATGAGCACCGAAGAGAAAAACGCTATTTCCCACCGCGGCCGCGCGCTGGCCGAGTTTGCGGAGTGGTACGCTGGACGCGATCAGTGATTCGATAGATCGGGTATTTTCGATTCAACCCTCCCAATCCGAATTCGTTTTGCAGACTTTCCGAAGACGACTATTCTTGATATCCGGTGCTAGACCTTTATATGGCGCGTAACGTGAGGTATCGTAGGCGAGGGAGCGCTCGAGAAACCGCTCTCGAGAGCAAGATCTCGCCCATTATAGATCGAGAAAATACAATATGAGTTCGGACGATAACGCGATCGAGACGGCCTGCCGGAGCCTCGAGGGCGTGTACGACGATGTCGAGGAGATAGTTGACGCCCTGACGGAGCAGCGGCCGGCCGAGGACAGGGTCACGACGCAGGCGGCAGTATTCGGCGCGCTCGCGAACGAACACCGAGTACGGATCCTCGAGGCGCTCCGGGACGGCGAGCTGTGCGCCTGCGAACTGCAGGTCGTCCTCGAGGCGCCCCAGTCGACAGTCGCGACCCACCTCCGTCGGCTTCGGGAAGCGGGGCTGATCAAGGGCCGCAAGAAGGGGAAGTGGACCTACTACCGGATCGCCGACACGGCGGCGCTCGAGTTGCTCGATATCGGAGCCGCCGTCGACGTTCCGGAATCCGACTGACCGCAATGCGATACGAACCGAGACCACTATGACAGAAACCGATACCACCACCGACGACGCGACCGACGCGCCGCGCGACCAGCGAACGCATGTCCGTGAGCGGTACGCCGAGGTCGCGTCCGCTGACGGAGACTGTTGCGACGCACCGACGACCGACGGCGACTGCTGTGACGACCCCGCGGCCGACGACGACACCGCAACGGAGTGTTGTGACACCTCGGAAACCGACAGCGGCTGCTGTGACGCTTCGAACGGCGAGTTTGACCTCGAGGACGATCCGTCTCGGGCGCTGTCCCACGGCTACGAGCCGGCCGACCTCGAGGCCGCCCCCGAAGAGTCGAACCTCGGGCTCGGCTGTGGTAACCCGGTCGCGATTTCGAACCTCGAGGCCGGCGAGACGGTCCTCGACCTCGGCTCCGGCGGCGGGTTCGACTGCTTCCTCGCGGCCCGCGAGGTCGGCGCCGCGGGACGGGTCATCGGCGTCGACATGACCCCTGAGATGCTCGAGCGCGCTCGCGAGAACGCGGCCGAGGGCGAGTTCGAAACCGTCGAGTTCCGACTGGGCGAGATCGAACACCTCCCGGTCGCGGACGCGACCGTCGATACGATCGTCTCGAATTGCGTCGTCAACCTCTCGCCGGACAAGGGACGAGTGTTCGCGGAGGCGTACAGGGTCCTTCGGCCCGGCGGCACGCTCGCGATTTCGGATCTCGTTGCGACCGAGCCGCTCCCGCGGGAGATCCGCGAGAATCCCGACGCCGTCGACGCCTGCGTCGGCGGGGCCGCGACGGTCGACGAACTGGAAACGCTGCTCGACGACGCCGGCTTCGTCGACGTCTCGATCACCCTCGAGGGCGAGTGGACCGCAGACCTGTCGGTCGCGTCCGCTCGGATCGAAGCGAGAAAACCCGTCTGAGTCACGGTCGGCCGTCTCCGCTCGAGCCCGATCGCGAGCGCCGAAGCGATGGCGATCGACGGCTGTCAGTCGTCGCCTTCCGCGGCCGCGTTCCCGCTTCCGCCGTCCGACCCCGAGCCGTCGACGGCCTTCGCCGTGCTGTCGACGTCGACGCCTTCCCAGTCGTGGTCGGCGTGGTAGCCCTCTCGTTCCTTCGCGCTGGCCGCAACGCGGATGAACTCCGCCTTCTCTCGGGCTGCAGGGATCGTGTGGCCGCCGCAGTAGGAGAGCCCCGACTGGATGCCCGCGCAGAACTCCTCGACGACGTCGGCGACCGGTCCCTTGTACGGGGTCAGCGCCTCGACGCCCTCGTCGGCGCGGACGTTCTCCTCCTTGTCGTCGCGCTTCTCCGCGGCAGTCGTCGTCGCCATGCCGCGCGAGCGCTTGTACCGCGTGCCGTCGACCTCGACGACCGCGCCGGGGGCCTCCTCGGTGCCCGCGAAGAGGCTGCCCATCATCACGGTGTCGGCGCCCGCCATCAGCGCCTTCACCGCATCGCCGGAGGTCCGGATGCCGCCGTCGGCGCAGACGGTGACCTCGAGGGCCTCGGCCGCCTCCGCGCAGTCGTCGACGGCGGTTAACTGGGGAACGCCCGCCCCGGCGACCTTCCGCGTGGTGCAGTGGGACCCGGGCCCAATGCCGACCTTCACGCAGTCGGCGCCGGCGGCCGCCAGGTCCTCGACGCCCGCGGGCGTCGCGACGTTGCCGGCGACCAGATCCGTCTCGGGGAACTCCTCACGGAGTCGTTCGACGGCGTCGATGGTTCGTTCCATGTGGCCGTGGGCGACATCGACGACGAGCGCGTCGACGCCGGCCTCGACCAGCGCGGCGCTGCGCCCGACGTAGTCTTCGTCGATCCCGATTGCGGCGCCGACCTGCTCGCCGGCGTCTTTCACGCGCGCGACCTGTTCGGCCTGCTCCGACGGCGTGAGGAAGCGGTGGAGGACGCCGAACCCGCCGGCCCGCGACAGCGCGATCGCCAGTTCGGCCTCCGTGACGGTGTCCATCGCGGCCGAGACCAGCGGCGTCTCGAGTTCGACCGATGGCGTGAACGTCGTCGAGAGATCCACGTCGCTGCGGCTGTCGACTGGCGAGCGGTTCGGAACGAGGAGCACGTCCCCGTAACTCAATCCGGTGCGGAGATCGTTCATTGCCCCCTCACTACTCGCGGCTGTGGCCGGATAAGCGTCTCGGCTCGAGCGGCCGCGCCGCGATGCTCTTCTCGCGTGTTACTCCGTCGCTCGCGGGTCCCGATCCGGTCCGGGGTAGTCGCCACCTTCGACGGCCTCGTAGAGGCTCTCAGGGTCGAACAGTTGCGCGAACGCGTCCGGAGGGCGGACGCTGACCGAGACACGAGGCTGTAAGGAGAGGCCCGCCTGCGCTGATCCCAGTCCCTCGTCGTACGAGAGCAGGTGTGCGGCTCCCCCTCGGTACGCCGAGGCGAGCGACGGATGGTCGTCCGCCGGCTGGTCGACGGCCACTCGCTCGATCTCGAGTCGCTCCCGGTGGTCGGCCGCGAGGGCCGCGTCGGCGAGCTCGGTCACGAGCCGTTCGGTTTCCTCGAGCAACCGGTCGCTCGCGACGAGTTCGACCCAGGAGTGACGACGGACGTGATCGAGGGCCTCGCGGGCATCGCCGCCGACGAGCAGGTCGGCCGCGAGCACTTCGGGAGCCGCGACGACGCGGGCAGGATTCGGTCGATCAGGCATCGTCGCCGGCCTCCGTCCCCGAGTCGGTCTCCCTCTCCCTCTCGGCCGATAGCTCGTCGGCCGCCGTTCGAACGGCCTTGAGATCCACGTCGTAATCCGTGCCTCGGTCGAAGAGTTTGGCCCAGCTCGCTGGCATCGGCACACCTTCGCAGTCCGGAGAGAAAAGCCCCGCGTCTCTCGCGTTCGACGGATTTGATATCGCAGTATGTAATTTATCCTGTCGAAACCGAGGAAGTGACGGACCCAGCCGACAGCCGCCGCTGCACCGCTCGAGCGGCGTTCTCACCGTGATTTTGCGGAGGATTTGCTACGCTACCGTCGAAAACAGCACGGGCAGTGCGGAAAGACGCCAGCCTCGAGTGACCGATCACTCCGCTCGAGCCAGCGCCCAGAAGAGGACGGCGCCGAGGACGAACGCGACGCCGACGTTGACAAACAGGCCGACGGCGCCGACGCCCAGCACGAACGCCAGCGAGCGCCGGCCGGAAACCGGTTCGAACGCCGCTCGAGCCAACTCGAGCGAAACGACGACGAGCAGGACGCCGAGGACGGCGAGCGGGAACGCGGCCAGCAGGGCGCCCGTAGCGACGAGCGCCAGCGCGAGGTAGCCGACCCCGAGCAGCACGTTCGCACCGCCGGTGCGAGCGCCGAAGGCGTACTTCCCCGCGAGTCCGCCGCTTCCGTGGCACATCGGCACGCCGCCGAGCGGAATCGCCGCTAAACAGGTCACGCCCATGCTCGTTGAGAGCGTGTCTGGCGAGATCTCCCGGTCGTAGAGATCGCCGCAGAGCAGCGCGGTCGCGATCGCCGCGTTCCCGACCGTCATCCCCAACTGTGCGACGGTCCCCTCGAGCGCGGCGCTCGACAGCGTCGGTCCGCCCGCCGGGAAGACGGCGAGGGCGGGCACCTGCGGCGTCGGGAGTCCCGTCGTCGCGACGGCCGCGAGGGCGCCGAGTCCGAGTACGACCAGCACGCTGGCTTGCCGGTAGCCGACCATCGCTAACAGGCCGACGACAGCCAGTCCGCCGATCGCGACCGGGAGGTTCCCCGCGGAGAGGTCGACGGCCGCCTCGAGGAGGAGCAGGGCGACGGCGAACTGGACGCCGCGAATCACGGGTTCGCCGACGACCCGCTGGAGTCGGCCGACGAGCCCCAATTTCCCCACCGCGAGCAGTATGCCCCCCGCCAACAGGCCGGCGGCAGCGAGTTCCGCGTAGGTGAGCGTCCCGACGATCGCCAGCCCGATTAGGGCCTTCATCGGCTCGACGGACAGCGGCAGTCCGTAGTAGAGCCCCCAGACGATCTGGAAGACGCCGAAGCCGACCAGCACGTGGGGCAGCGAGACGCTCGTCGTCGCCGCGAGGGCGACCAACAGCGGCAATACCGTAACCGAATCACCTAGCGCGCCCGTCAGTTCGCTCGTCGAGAACTCGAGCGCGGAGCCGGCCCCAGACCGGAACGAGTACGCCATCTATACCCGGTACAGTTGGGATCCATTTGAGACTTGCCAGTAACTGACTTCCGTTTCGCTTCGAGGCTGAAGCAATGGAATCCCGTTACTGCTAGACCTCGCGAGCAGTTGATTACCGCGACGGAGACTGTGCGTCCTCGAGGGCACTACGTTCCAGCCTGTTCCACTCGTCGTCGATGTAGCCCGTCGATCTCGAGCAGCGCCGTCCATCGACGTGCCGTACTGCGTCAGTCGTCCGCAGACTCTGCTCGATGAGTTCGCCCGCGGTTCGCACGATTTCGTAGACGTCGCCGTCGAGAGAGATGGTGGCCGGCACGTAGGCCCTCTCCTCGATGTCGGCCTCCGCTGGATGGGCAGCCGGGCGTCTTCTCGTACGTGTTCGCGACGAACGCTGCATCGTCTTGAGGGAGGGAGCGTTCGTTTCTCCGAGACCTGCGTCCTGGTCCTCCCTTCACTGTCGGGTGCGTAACGCCGAACGACGGGACGAACCCGAAATGAACCACATATAGCTATACCGAACTAATGGCCTCGCGACCGGCGTCTAGTTATCGACGGACTCGAGCGAGTCCGCCTCGAAGGCGTCGCTGTACCGCGCTAACGTGGATTCGTAGCCGGCCATCGCGAGGTCGTAGTCTCGCTCGCGACGATCCGCAGGTCGTTGTACGCCGACTCCCAGTCGTGGCGCTCGGTCGTCTCGTGGACGGCGTTGGCCGCGTAGTTGGCCGTGGCCGCCTCGAGGACGTCCTCGCCGGTCAGTATGTTGCCGGCGACGGTGAAGTTGTCGCGCCCGAGGTGTCCGGAGCGCTCGACGCACTCCGCGCCGATGAAGGCGAACGTCCCCTCGCGATCGACGCCGCGAAACTGTCGCTGCAGGGCGCCCTCGTCGGCGTTGAGCAGCGCCTCGAGGGGGTTCATCAAACTCCGTCTGATGGGCCGTCAGAACGCCGGCGTTCTGACGACGTCGTCGATCGCGAGTCCGTCCTCGACATACGCGAGTCCGCGGTCGCCGAGTTCGACGTTGACCAGGCTCTGGGTCGCGACGGCGCTGCGGTCGCTGACCAACGGACAGAGGGCACCGACGCCAGGCAGGCGGGTCGTCACGGCGACGCCGAATCGGTGGTGGCTATCGCCGTCAGGGGTCTCGTATGCCTCGTGAGCGCAGATGCTGAACGTCATCATTCGTGGGTCACCGGTCGCAGACAAAAATCTCGCGTCGGTCTCGATAGGCGGGGTCGGCATCGGATCGTCCTAGACAGCTTCGTTCGTCGGACGGTCGGTCGACGAGAAGAGTTCCATTCGACATAACTCGAGCGTTGCGCCGCACTTATACAGTTTTTGAATATAAACGTCTTGGAAATATCTTCGGTCCGGTCGTTCGTTCCGTCTAACGGAACGGTCTCCTCGCATTTTCGGGCGTAACTGCCGGGTACCACCTCGAGACTCGTCCGCCCGTGTTCGGGGCTGATTCATTCGAAGTCGTGACTGTGTCTGACGTAAGAACTATACTGGCGGCCGCGGTGGGTTACCCCAATGGGACTTATGAGCAAAATCCTCGGCGGCGGTCAGTCTCGGACGGCCGAGGACTACGTCGAACTGGATCTCGACGACGCGTCGGCGAGTTCGGCCGAGGCGGCCATGCAGGTACATATCGCCGAAGTCAATGACCAGGCCGACGCCATCGATATCAAAGACGCCGTCTACGACGGCGATATCGTCATCGCGGACATCACGCGTCTGCGAACCTCGGACAGCACCGTCGAACACATCGTCGACGAACTCCGGCAGGTCGCCCAGGAGGTCGACGGCGACATCGTCCGGAAGGGCGACGATCAGATCATCATCACGCCGACCGGCGTCCACATCAGCCGCGAGAAACTGGGCCAGCGGGTCTGAATCGGCGATTCGACTGTTCTGCGGTTCATCTCGTTCGCATTCGGGACCGGACGTCCCTTCCGTCGAACCGGCGTCGGGAGAACTGTATCGGTTCGAACAGAGCGATCAGTGTCCCGCGACCTCACACGGCACGGTACGACTCCGTGGGCCGGCACCATTTCCCGGATTTTGTTGCCGAACCCAGTGACGAGTCTGATGAGCGGCGACCGCCGGTCTCGAGTCCCCTGCTATCGATCCCGTCGCGGCGGTCGAATAAAGGCCGGACGTACGATGGGTAACGGAGCTGTCGCGAGTGGAGACGCGGCGCTGCCGTGGTTCCGGAGCTGCGGTACGGCTTACCCTGAGACGTAGTTGAAAGAGGGTCTCGAGGAGCCGGCGACCTACGCCGCGCGAGCGAACGGCGACGCCGCGGCGACCGGACAGGACGGCGGCGCCGTGACCGCTCTGCTGGCCGAACTGATCGAATCCGGCGACCTCGACGGCGCCGTCGTCGCCCGCGAGAGCGATTCGGACCCGCTTCGCGGGGAGCCGTTTCTCGCGACCTCCCGCGAGGACCTCCTCGAAGCCGGTGGCAGCATCTACAACCAGACGATGGGACTGGGACGGATCAACGACCTGCTGGCCGAGGAGGGGCTCGATCCCGCCGAGACGGACCTCGCGCTCGTCGGGACGCCCTGCGTGATCCAGGGTGCGACCGCGCTCGACCGGTACGACCACGAGCCGGCCGATCCGATCGCGCTGATGTGTACCCGGAGCTTCGAGTACGGGCGGCTGGTCTCGCGCCTCGAGCGTTTCGACGTCGATCCGGAACGAGTCGACAAGCTCGATATCACTGCCGGCGTGCTTTATGCCTTCGACGAGTCCGGCAACGTGCTGCTCGAGGCCGACGTCGACGAGTTCGACGCCGCGGGCCTGCGTGGCTGTGGGAGTGTGCGGACTTCGTCGGCGCCGGGGCCGACATCAGTGCCGGGAACGTCGGCACGGAGGAGAGCGAAACGACGGTCGTCGTCCGCACCGAGGCCGGCCGAGACGCATGGGAGAGCGCCGCCGACGGCCTCGAGGCGGCGGCGATCGATTGCCCGGACGCACTCGAGCGACTCGCCGACTGGAATCGGCGCTGCGCCGAGTCGATCCTCCCGCGGGCGTACGATCCCGAGGGCTCGGTCGGCATCACCTACGAGGCGCACCGCGAGGCCTACGACGGCACCGATCGGGAACTGCAGCCGCTGAACCCGGCGCGGGTCCACCAGTACGAGGAGTGGTGTTGAGTCGCGTCTGACCGGCTCGACCCCTCGAGTAGCGCACCGCGTTCGACCGACGACGAACGCTCGTCTCGTGACGTGCTCGCTTCGGCTTCCGCCGATTTCGCTCGAATCGATTTCTCGTTCGATTCCGTCCGAATCGGTCGACGGATCGACTCTTCGACCCGGCCGGCCGGTCCAGACCACTCTGACGGCCGACCGGTCTGTTTCTCCGTTTCGGCCGGCCGAGCGGCCACCGAGGCCGGGCGGGACTGAAAGGGGCAACCCGCTGGCGCAGGCGCCAGCGGGTCGGGGCTTTCGGGTGGGACTGAAAGGGGCAACCCGCTGGCGCAGGCGCCAGCGGGTCGGGGCTTTCGGGTGGGACTGAAAGGGGCTGGCCGCTCGCCCCGCGGCGAGCGGTCCAGGGGCTTTCACGTGTTTTCATCCGGCGGGAATTCCGGTGACGGGTTATTACGCCCAGTGTGTAATCCATTTCCATGACCGGGTTTCGAGCCACAGTCGTCGTCAAAGACCCCGGGGAGTGCCCGATCGCGGACGTGTCGGCGTCCACCGACGAGCCGATTACCTCCGTGACGCGATCGCGGGCGTCGACCGACGGGACGGTCGTCGAAGAGTTCGGTATCGCCGCCGACGCCGAGACGGAGTCGATCAACGATGGCACCGCGACCGACCTGACCCCCATTCAGGCGAACGATCGTGAGGAAATCTACCGATTCGAACGCGAGAGTGAGGCCGATTGCGCGTGCGAAATCGTCGAGGGAACCGGGACGCCCGTTTCCTCGGTCCGCGCACAGGACGGCGCGCTCGAGTTGACGTTTCGAACGCTCGAGTTGACGGAGATCGCCGGTATCGTCGACGATCTTCGAGACCGGTTCGAGAGCGTCCTCGTCGAGGAACTCACGCAGGACCACGACGACGAGACGTCGGATCCGGTGCTCGTCGACCGCGACCTGCTGACGACGCGCCAACGCGAGATCATCGAGACGGCCCACGAGATGGGCTACTTCGACTATCCGAAAGGTGCGAATGCGACGGACGTCGCCGAGGAACTGGGGATCGCTCGATCGACGTTCACCGAGCATCTGGCCGCCGCCCAGACGAAACTGCTCGATGCACTGCTCGAAAAATGATGTAAAACAATTCGTCCTCATATAGTGGTTGGTGACCGAACGTCGAATTAGCAGTTCTTATAACGGGTTCGATTGACCATACGCACGGAACGAAACGGAGACATCACACGCATTTGGCTGTGACGGCGAACAAACGACAATACTTTTCCAATGGGGTGCGGAATATCGACTATGGCTGACGATCTCAAAAAAGGACTGGAGGGAGTCCTTGTCGCAGAGTCAGGGCTCAGCTCGATCGATGGTGACGCCGGTCGACTGATCTATCGAGGGTACTCGATCGAGGATCTCGCTCGCGGCACGAGCTACGAGGAAGTCCTCTATCTCCTCTGGCACGGCGAACTCCCGACCGCGGACGAACTCGAGTCGTTCGCTGCGGCGCTCTCCGAGGAGCGCGAGGTCCACGACGACGTTCTCGACGCCATGGAGCGGCTCGCGGCGGCCGACGAACGGCCGATGGCCGCCCTCCGAACCGCGGTTTCGATGTTCTCGGCCTATGAGCCCGAGAACGACGCCGATCCTGAGGATCTCGAGGCGACGATGCGCAAGGGGCGGCGCATCACCGCCAAGATCCCAACCGCGCTGGCAGCCTTCGAGCGCTATCGACTCGGCGAGGAGCCGGTCGACCCCCATCCTGACCTGGGGCTGGCCGCGAACTTCCTGTACATGCTGACCGGCGAGGAGCCGAGCGACGTCCACGCCGAAACCTTCGACCAGGCGCTGATCCTGCACGCGGACCACGGCCTGAACGCCTCGACGTTTACGTCGATGGTGATCGGCTCGACGATGGCCGACATCTACAGTGCCGTGACCGGCGGTGTCAGTGCCCTTTCCGGCCCGCTTCACGGCGGCGCGAATCAGGACGTCATGGAGGTACTGATGGAGATCGACGAGAGCAACCTCGACCCCCTCGACTGGGTCGAGCAGGCGACCGACGAAGGCCGGCGCATTCCCGGCTTCGGACACCGCGTCTACAACGTCAAGGACCCCCGCGCGAAGATCCTGCAAGAGCGCAGCAAGGAACTCGCCGAGAGCGGCAACTCGAAGTGGTACGACATCACCACCACGATCGAGGAGTACCTCTCCCAGGAGAAGGGGCTGGCCGAGAAGGGGATCGCCCCGAACGTCGACTTCTACTCCGGCTCGGTCTACTACCAGCTCGGCATCCCGATCGACATGTACACGCCCATCTTCGCGATGAGCCGCGCCGGCGGTTGGGTCGGTCACGTCCTCGAGTACCAAGAGGATAACCGTCTCATCCGTCCCCTCTCGCGGTACACCGGCCCGGAGGATCAGGAGTTCGTCCCGGTCGAAGAGCGGTAACGCGGTCGCTCGAGCAAGTCAGTTTTTTCGGCGTCGCGGGTCTGTTTCGACGACATCGATACCAGTCCCAGCAGCGCGAGACCAACCAGTACGGGCAAGACCGTCGGGCGCGTACCCCGACGCGTGCTGGTCTTCGTCTACGGGACGCTGACCGATCCCGAACGGGTTGCGTCGCTGCTCGAAGACGGTCCCGGCGAGTACGAGTTCGTCGGGCCGGCGACGCTCGAGGGACTCCAGCGCGTCGACGGCCGGTATCCGACGCTCGTTCCGGGCGGCAGCGTCGAGGGCCGACTCCTCTCGGTTGACGACCCCGCGCTCAAGCGGCTCGATCGCTACGAGGGCGTCGATCGCGGACTGTACGTTCGGGTTGCGGTTTCGGGACCGGACGACCGGCGCGTCTGGATCTACGTTGGGCAGCCGGATCGACTCGGCGTCGACGCCGACGGGTGGCCGGACGACCGCCCGTTTCGCGACGCGGTTCGCTCCGCTATCGTGCCGGATACTACCGTGGTAAGAAGACGCGCATGACGGTCGTCTGCCAACCGTCAGACGCGGGCGTTTCCCCGCTTCTGTGTGGCGATTTCACTTTTACCCTGGAGCCATGAGCTTTATATGCACCGCGTCCCGTTCTACACTCGCACGTCACACGCCGTGCATTCCCTGTATTCCCTGTCGTGTTGCCAATCCGGCAACACTGTCCTGTCGGGGTCGCCGTGAGCGCCGGGCCGTCCGGCGAGTCGTCCCCGACAGTCTTACAGTACCAGCCCCGTAGTCGGGCGTATGCTCGAACTCGACGATATTCTCGAGGCTCGCGAACGGGTGCAGGAAACGTCCAGACACACGCCGCTCGAGCGGTCCCACACCTATTCGTCGATGACCGGCGCCGAGGTACACCTGAAACTGGAGAACTTCCAGCGGACGGGCGCGTTCAAGATCCGTGGGGCGACCAACCGGATCGCGACGCTCTCGGCCGCCCAGAAGGACGCGGGCGTCGTCACCGCCAGCGCGGGCAACCACGCCCAGGGGGTCGCGCTCGCGGCCACGCGGTCGGGCGTCGACTCGAAGATCGTGATGCCCGAACACGCCCCGATCTCGAAGGTCAAGGCGACCAGAAACTACGGTGCCGAGGTCGTGCTGTCGGGTCGCGACTACAACGAAGCCGCCGAGCGCGCCCACGAGATCGAACGCGAGGAGGGCCGGACCTACGTCCACGCGTTCGACGACGAGTACGTCATGGCGGGCCAGGGGACGATCGGCCTCGAGATCGTAGAGGACTGCCCCCACGTCGAGACCGTCGTCGTCCCCATCGGCGGCGGCGGCCTCATCAGCGGCATCGCGACCGCGATCAAGGAACAGAACCCGGACGTCCGGGTCATCGGCGTCCAGGCCGCGGGCGCCTCGAGTGCCGCCACCTCGCTCGAGAAGGGCGAGCGGGTCTCGATCGACGAGGTCGACACCATCGCCGACGGCATCGCGACCCGCAGCGTCGGCGAGCAGACCTTTCCCTACATCCAGGAGTACGTCGACGAGGTCGTCACCGTCTCCGACCCCGAGATCGCCGTCGCCTTGGTCTACCTCCTCGAGCGCTCGAAGACGGTCGTCGAGGGCGCGGGCGCGGTGCCCCTGGCCGCGGTCCTCTTCGAGAAGTTCGACTACGACGAGGACGAAGTCATCGTTCCCGCGCTCTGTGGCGGCAACATCGACCTCAACACGCTGACCAACGTCATCGTCCGCGGCCTCGTCGAGACCGGGCGCTACCTGAAGATCCGCACCGTTCTGAAGGACCGCCCAGGCGCGCTCGAGGATCTCCTCGATATCTTCACCGCCCACCAGGCGAACATCTACGCCATCCACCACGATCGGACCTCCCGCGACGTCGAGATGAGCGATACGGAAGTCGAGATCGAACTCGAGATGCGCGGCCCCGACCACGTCGACGCGTTCCTCTCCGACCTGCGAGACGCCGGCTACGAAGTCGACGTGCTCGCCTGATCGGCTCGGCGCGGTCGCTCGTTCGCTCGAACTACGAATCGCGTCCGGTCAGTTCACTATGCTTTTCCCACCAGTCGGCAATAACGCGATATGGGTATTCAGGAATACTTCGAATCCGATCTTCGCTTCTACTACGCGATCGGCGTGTGCGTGATGGGGATCTACGTCTTCGGAATCGCGCTCTCGGCGGTGCTAGACCTCGCCGTCATCGATCACCGGCTCATTCCGCTCACCGTCGGCTTCTTCCTGTTCATGTTCGTCTACTTCATCTCGGTGAGCGTCCAGGCCCTCGAGCCGGATTCCTAACTGCGATTCGACGCGCTCGACACTCGTACTGCGCTCGTGTCGGTCACTGCGGCCGCCGAGCGCTCGAACGCACTTCGGCCGCTTTTAAGCCGCCTCGGCTCGAGTCATCGACCATGAAACGGATCATCGACACCGACGACGCGCCTGCCGCGGTCGGCGCCTACAGCCAGGCGACGAGCACCGACTCGCTGCTCTTTACCGCCGGCCAGATCCCGCTGACGGCCGACGGCGAACTGCTCGACGACGAACCCATCGCGGCCCAGACCGAACAGGCCCTCTACAACCTCGACGCCGTCCTCGACGAAGCGGGCGCGTCATCTGAGGACATCCTCAAGGTCACCGTCTACCTCGACGACATTGACGACTTCGACGCGATGAACGAGACCTACGCCGACTACTTCGACGACCAGCCGCCCGCCCGCAGCGCCGTCGAGGTTGCCGCCCTTCCCAAAGGCGTCGGCGTCGAAATCGAAGCCGTCGCCTCCCTCGAGTAATGGCCCCGGCGCTGCCCCCGATCGTCCGGTCCCATCCCCGAATCGTCTCGGCGCTCCTGTGGGGCGCCGTCGGCTGGATGGCGTTCCTGGCGCTCGTGCAGGGCTATGCGCTGGTCGTCGACCCGCTCGTGACGTTCGGGCAGGCGGTCGTCGTCGCCGTCCTCGTCGGAGCAATTACCGCGGGAACGGCCTACTGCCTCGAGCACCGCGTGGCCGTCTGGGCGGCGCAGCGTGCGCGGCGTGAAACCGAGGCACACGGCGGCGACGACAAAAGTAAGAGTTAAAAGACGGACGCGGTTAGGAGGAGACGGGCCAGGATGGCCGAACGGTAAGGCGCACGCCTGGAAAGCGTGTTCCCTTTGGGATTCAGGGTTCAAATCCCTGTCCTGGCGCTTCTGGACATTCTATCAATTCTGATAGATTTATTTGGATAAGTATATACTATATACTCTATTGAGCCACCATTCAATAGTCTTGACGACGATGTACGGGACCGAACCCGTCTCGGGAGTCAACACGCGATTCTCGCGATCCATCAGGCCGCGGCCGCGCTCGCAGGCGTCGAAGAGATCGAAGGCCTCGACAAGGGCTACGATACGTCTCGGCCGACGTTCACCAGCGATACGCTGACCTACGACGCACGGACGATGACGTTGTTCGACGACGATTCCGTGTCACTGGCGACGGCCGGTACCGGAGATCGAATCAAGTGCGATCTCGCGCTCCCAGACGACGAAACCGGTTACCAACGTCAGTATCTGGATGACGACGGGTAGGATCTGACCGAGTCGACGCTCTCGAAACGCGACGGCGACTGGTATCTCCATTTCGGCTTTCGCAAACCGAAACCCGAGTCGCGCGATGAGACGAAATCCGGCGACGAGGACAGGACAGTTCTCGGCGTTGACCTCGGTATCGTCAACATCGCGACTACCAGCACCGCGTATTTCGCCTCGGGACGGGAACTGCGACATCGTCATCGCGAGTTCGACCGTATCCGAAGCGGGCTCCAGCGAACCGGGACGCGGTCAGCACATCGGACCATTCAGCGACTGAGTGGACGGGAAGGCCGGTGCGTTCGACAGACGCTCCACGACGTTGCTAACGATATCCTCAGGGAGGCGCTCGACCACGGCTGTACCGTTATCGCCGTCGAGAACCTGACGCATATCCGTCAACGGGCACCACCTGCCAAGGAATTTCACCAGTGGGCCCACCGGAAGCTCGTCGATCTGCTCGAGTACAAGGCTGAAGCCGAAGAGATCCGGGTTGCGTTCGTCTCGCCGGAGTGCACGAGTCAGCGGTGTCCGGAATGCGGACATACCAGTGCGGAAAACCGCGTGTGACAGGCTCTGTTCGAATGCGAGAACTGCGGCGCAACGGCGAACGCCGATTACATCGGTTCGAAAAACATCGGATGGCGATACGTCCGTTGGGGCCAACAGTCGTCTCGGCGGACGGGCGACAGTCGACTCGCCCTGAAGTCAGGAACCGTCAAGCCGAATCGCGGGTTTATCCCGGCCGGCTGACGTTGGTCTCGGTCTCGTCGCGTTCACTGACAAGCCCCGAACAGGGCCGTCGGCATCCCAGTCTTGGCGTTCTGTGAAGTATCCTACTAACGCTCTTACTTACGGAGCGATCAGTGCAATCGCGTCGTCGAAAAATGATGAGCGGTACCGGTATCGTGGAGGCGAGACGGGTTACCGCGTCACTGTCGCCGGCGAGTCGGTCGCAATCCAGCAGTCGGGGTCGTCCGGATCGCGGAGTTCGAGGTTACCGCTTTGACACACCACCATTTCGTATCGATCCGTCATCATGACCCCGTCGTGACCTGTGCTGGGATCGGATATCGTAACGGGGCCCTTACCGGCCGTCTCGGCGATGGTATGAGGTCCATACCGCCCCGCGAACGGACCGGTACTCGTCGCGCTGTCGGGGCTCGAGCGGCCGTCTGCGCCCCGAATCTGGCCCGGGGACTCGTCTGCAGTGCGGTATGTGGAACCGACATTCTCGAGTGGCGACGAACAACGATTTATCCCGACGGTCCGACGGTCGAGGTATGTGCGGTCGTTACACACTGATGGTCGAGCGGGGGACACTCGAGGAGCGGTTCGACGCGCGGTTCGCAGACGGCGGTAACGGGTTCGAACCGCGGTACAACATGGCGCCGGGCCAGCGCCTGCCGGTGGTCGCGAACGACGAACCGGAGACGATCCGACGACTCGAGTGGGGGCTAGTGCCGTCGTGGGCCGAGGACGACAGCGGCGGGCTCATCAACGCGCGGGCGGAGACGATCGGCGAGAAGCCGGCGTTCCGCGAGGCCTACGAGCGCCGTCGTTGCATCGTCCCGGCCGACGGCTTCTACGAGTGGGTCGAGACGGATGATAGTGGGAAACGGCCCTACAGAGTCAGCTTCGAGGACGATCGCGTGTTCGCGCTGGCGGGGCTGTGGGAACGCTGGGAGTCCGAGGAGGAGACGACCCAGGCCGGCCTCGAGGCGTTCGGCGGCGGGCTCGAGGAGAGCGAAGACGACGGTTCTGACGGCCCGCTCGAGACCTTCACCATCGTGACGACCGAACCCAACGACCTCGTCGCGGACCTCCACCACCGGATGGCGGTGATCCTCGAGCCGGGAGCCGAACGGGAGTGGCTGACGGCCGACAACCCCGGCGACCTCCTTGAGCCACACCCGTCCGACGAAATGCGCGCGTATCCGGTCTCGCGGGCGGTCAACGATCCGTCGGTCGACGAGCCGTCGCTGGTCGATCCGCTCGAGACCGGTTGAGCCGTCCGAATCGCTGGCTTTCTCCCGCTCGTTCGCCCTGTGCGTTCAGTAGTGAACGCTCCGCGTGAGGACGAAGACCAGCAGCGCCATCAGCAGCGATCCGAGCAGCGTTTCGACGCTGGCGACGGCGCGGGCCCACCCGCCGACCGGCTGAATGTCGCCGTAGCCGAGCGTGGCGAAGGTGATGACACTGAAGTAGAGGCTCTTGAGAAACGTTCGAACGAGGACGGGACCGGGTGTGTCCGTCGGATCGTTGATCTCGTAGGTGATCGCCGTGTCAGTTCCGACCTCACGGATGCCGCCGGTCAGCGGGAACAGCCCCGCACAGACGACGATCAGAAGCAGCGAGGTCGCGACGACGCGCCACGGACTCGTCCCGTAGCGCATGACCCAGCGCGATCCGGCAAGCGTGATCGCCTGCAGGTAGTTCCCGCCCCGCCAGGCCAGGCGGCGCCGGAGATCCATCTCGCGAAGGTAGTAGGTCTGCGCCTGCTCTGAAAGTGCGTTTTCCCCGTAGAGGCGCTGCAGTTCCCTGTAGAGCCACTGTGCGGATTCAGATAGGGCCAGGAAATCCTCGTCCGACACCCGTTCCAGTTCGTCCTCGTACACCGACCGCTCGCCGAACGCCGTCTCGAGGTTGAGTCGAACGTCGGTCAGCCCCGCGCGGTACAGTCTCGCCTCTCGAAAGTCTGCGCCCCGGAGGTCGGCGAAGGTGAACACGGCGTCGTGGAGGTTCGCGTTTCGGAACGACGCGCCGTGTGCGTCGACGTCCTGAAATCTGGCGCGGCGGAGGTCCGCCCCCGAGAGGTCGGCGCCGTCGAGGACCGCGTCGGTGAAGTCCGCGGCGACGAGCGACCGCCCCGCGAGGAACGACGTCCCGCTCACCATCGTCCCCTCGAGATTCGCTCCGTCGAGCCGTTCGCCCGGCTCCGGCGGATTTCGCTCGTACTCTTCCGCCGGAACGACGCGCTCGGTGTGCCAGAGACATCGATCGGCGTCGTCCCACGTTGGCCGCCAGCAACAGACCGCACCGGCCTCGTCGACCCCGCTGCTACTCGTGACGTGTCTACACCGCTGGGTAGTCATAGCCGTCTTAGCAGCTAGCTTGCACCTAATGGTGGTGCCTGAATACGTACCGACGCGAACCACGCGGCGCGGCGTTCAGTCCAGTTCCGCGAGAATCTCCCGAGTTGCCCGCCGGACGGCCTCGTCGCTCGAGCGCGTCGGCTCCCAGCCCAGCGCCGAGAGCTTCTCGATCGAGAGGCGCATCTTCGGCACGTCGCCGGTCCAGCCGCGCTCGCCGCCGGTGTACTCGAACTCGGGCTCGAGGTCCATCTCGTCGGCGACGATGGCGGCGATCCGGTCGACCGAGGTCGTCGTTCGCGTCCCGAGGTTGTAGGTGTTCATCGCGTCGTCGGCGTGTTCGACGACGTGGAGCATCGCGTCGAGGCAGTCCTCGACGTCGAGGTAGGACTTCTCCTGTCGCCCGTCGCCCAGGATCGTCAGCGTCTCGGGATCGTCCTGCAGCTTTTCGATGAAATCCGGAATGACGGCCCCGCGCAGGCGCGGTCCGACGACGTTCGCGAAGCGGAAGTTCCAGACGGTGAGATCGTGGCTGTGGGCCCGCGCGGAGAGCAGTCCTTCGTCCGCGAGTTTGCTCGCCCCGTAGGCGCTGATCGGTTCGAGGGGGGCGTAGTCCTCGGGCGTCGGCCGCGGTGCCTCGCCGTAGACCGTCGAGGAGGAGGTGTAGGCGATCTCTGCGACGCCGGCGTCGGCCATCGACTCGAGGATGTTGCGGGTCATCCGCGTGTTGTCATCGAACTGGCCGTGCGGGCGGTCAGTGTCGACGTGTTTCGACGCCGCGAGGTGGAAGACGAGATCGACGCCGTCGAGGCGACCGTCGAGAACGCCGGGTTCCGTCAGGTCCGCGTCGACGAACGTCGCGTCCTCGGGAACGCGGTCGGCGTCACCGTTCGATAGATCGTCGACGATCGTGACCTCGACGCCGTCGGCCAGCAGTCGTTCGGTCAGATGCGATCCGATGAATCCGGCGCCGCCCGTGACGAGAACCCGTCCGTTCGAGAGCTCCATACTGGACGATCCATTGACGTCGGGATAATTGTTGTCTTCGCCGTCGATGACTCAAATTCTTCTGCCATCGATTCCTCGAGTCTTCGCCGTGGTCGGGTTCGAGACGTATCGGATCGCTAATAGTTTTTCCGGCGTCGAGTCACCAGTGCGTCGCCGCTCGCTCGATACGTCGGCGTCCCATCGGCCCTTTCGGAACGGACCACCCCGTCGCGCAAATCGAATTTACTTAAATATGGCGGATGTCCCCACCTTGTGAGCTCCCTCTTGGAATGTTAGCTTCTCACGTGGATAGGTGCCGAACGCCGCGCACTACGGCGGTTTTGCACCGCTCAATTCGTTTGCTGCCGATCGTCACGAGCGTTGAATAGCGTAACGTTTATGTAGAATCACAATCAATGATTCGACCGACTATGAGCCAGCGAATGCAGCAGGGTCAGCCGATGATCGTAATGAGCGAGGATTCCCAGCGCGTCAAGGACAAGGACGCGCAGGATTACAACATCAGCGCGGCCCGTGCGGTCGCCGAGGCTGTCCGTTCCACACTCGGTCCGAAAGGGATGGACAAGATGCTCGTCGACTCGATGGGCTCGGTCACCATCACGAACGACGGCGTCACCATCCTCCAGGAGATGGACATCGACAACCCGACGGCCGAGATGATCATCGAGGTCGCCGAGACCCAGGAGGACGAGGCTGGCGACGGCACCACGACGGCCGTCGCGATCGCCGGCGAACTCCTCAAGAACGCCGAGGACCTCCTCGAGCAGGAGATCCACCCGACGGCGATCATCAAGGGCTTCCACATGGCTTCCGAGCAGGCCCGCGACGAGATCGACGACATCGCCCAGGACGTCGACACCGAGGACGAGGAACTCCTGCGTTCGGTCGCCGAAACCTCGATGACTGGCAAGGGCACCGAGGTCAACAAGGAGCACCTCTCGCAGCTCATCATCGACGCGATCAAACAGGTCACCGTCGAGGACGATGAGGGCAACAACGTCGTCGACCTCGAGTTCCTCAACATCGAGACCCAGACCGGCCGTAGCGCCGGCGAGTCCGACCTGCTCGAGGGTGGCATCGTGGACAAGGACCCCGTCCACGACAACATGCCCACCGAGGCCACCGACGCCGACATCCTGCTGCTCAACGAGGCTATCGAGGTCGAAGAGACCGACGTCGACACCGAGGTCTCTGTCACCGACCCCGACCAGCTCCAGAAGTTCCTCGACCGCGAGGAGAAACAGCTCCGCGAGAAGGTCGACACGATCGCCGACCTCGACGCCGACGTCGTCTTCTGCCAGAAGGGCATCGATGACCTCGCCCAGCACTACCTCGCAAAGGAGGGCATCCTCGCCGTCCGCCGTGCCAAGAAGTCCGACCTCGAGTTCCTCTCGGAAGTCGTCGGCGCGTCGGTCGTCTCCGACCTCGAGAGCGCGACCGAGGACGATCTCGGCTTCGGCGACGTCACCCGCGACGACGCTGACGAGCTGTTCTACGTCGAGGGCGAGGACGCCCACGGCGTCACGCTCCTGCTGCGCGGCTCGACCGACCACGTCGTCGACGAACTCGAGCGCGGCGTCAACGACGCACTCGACGTCGTCGCCCAGACCGTCTCCGACGGTCGCGTCCTCGCCGGCGGCGGCGCCATCGAGGTCGAACTCGCCTCGCGTCTGCGCGACTACGCCGACTCCGTCTCCGGCCGCGAACAGCTGGCCGTCGAGGCCTTCGCCGACTCGCTCGAGCTCGTCCCGCGCGTGCTCGCCGAGAACGCCGGCCTCGACTCCATCGACACGCTCGTCGACCTGCGCTCGGCCCACGACGATGGCGACGTCGAAGCCGGCCTGAACGTCTTCACCGGCGACGTCGAGGACACCTTCGACGCCGGCGTCGTCGAGCCGGCCCACGCCAAGGAACAGGCCGTCACCTCCGCTGCCGAGGCCGCGAACCTGGTCCTCAAAATCGACGACATCATCTCCGCCGGCGACCTGTCGACCGACAAGGGCGACGACGAGGCCGGCGGCCCCGGCGGTGCGCCCGGCGGCATGGGCGGCATGGGCGGCGGCATGGGCGGCATGATGTAAGCCCAGCTTTTACGCTGCGCTCACTCACTCACGCCGTTCGCTCGTTCGCTCGGTAAAACCTGGATCAAAAGCACTCCTCCCTCCGTTTCGGGACGCGTTGCGTCCCGGCTCACGGCTTCGCCGTTCGCCATACGCGGCGCGTAGCGCCGCGCACTCCACATCGGTCGTCGGCCCGAGCGCGGCGAAGCCGCGCTCGGTGAACGGCATCGTTCGGGTTCTCCGAACCGCTCACGGACGCAAAGCGCCCGTTCGCCTTTCCGCGGCGCGTGGCGCCGCGCTCCGCTCACTCGCCGATGCTCGTCGGAGGGATTCGAGTCGTAATCCGCTCGCGGTGAGCGGTTTTTTCTCGAGTTCGATCGCTCTCGACCGGCAGGACCGATTTCCGCTCCCGTTTCGTGGCAAGCCGGCGACCTTTTGTCCTGGGGCCTGTACGGCGACTATGTCGTCGCAAACGACCTTCGGCTGGTCGCTGTTTACCTCCGGTATCGTCACGCTCGTCCTGAAGGCGCTCCCCGGCGACTCGCTGTGGTGGGGGCTCATGCTCCTCGCCGTCGGGCTGGTGTTGCTGTACTACCGGTAGCCGCGGCGCCACCGGTGCCGATCCGGCGGTCGATGCCATCAGTTGCCGAAATCATGGCCGCTTTCCGTTTCGAACCGAAAGCTCTTCGCCAGTGAGTACCACCGAGGACGAGACGCCGTTCGATGCCTACCGCGAGCACGTCGACCGACCGCTGTGGCGACTCTTTCAGGAATACGCGCCCGATCGGTTGGGCTGGTTCACCGCAGGGATGCTCGCCAACTTCGTCGCCCGGATGGCGAGTCTCGTCCCGCCGCTGTTGCTGGGCACCGCCATTGACGCGATCTTCGCCGGCGACGGCGCGTTCGAGTTGCCGATCGTGCCCAACGCCTGGCTGCCGACCACGCAGATGGCCCAGTTCTGGTTCTCGATCGCGGCCATCGCGGGCTCGTTCCTCGTCGTCGCCCTCTTCACCTGGATCTACGGCGTTACCGCCAACCTGTTCGCCCACGGCGTGATGCACGCCGTGCGCGTCGACTCCTTCGAGAAGATGCAGCGCCTCGACATGACCTTCTTCGACGACAAGGAGACCGGCGAGGTCATGGCGGTGCTGAACAACGACACGCAGAACCTCGAGATGTTCCTCGACAACGCCCTGATGAACTCCGCGCGGCTGCTGGTGATGGTCGGCGGGATCGCCGGCGTCCTCTTCTATCTCAACTGGCAGCTGGCGCTCGTCACGCTCGTCGCCATCCCGGCGATGGTCGCCTTCACGATCTGGTTCATGCGCGTCGTCGAACCCCGGTACGTCCGCCAGCGCTCGGCCGTCGGCTGGCTCAACACTCGCCTCGAGAACAGCCTCTCGGCGGTCACGCTGACGAAGGCGACCAACAGCGAGTCCCACGAGATCGATCGCGTGCGGCGGGCGTCGCGGCGGCTCTACGAGGATACGATGGCCGTCCTCCGCCTTTCGTACTTCTACCGGCCCGGGATGGAACTGCTCGCCGGACTCGCCTTCGCCGGGACCTTCCTCGTCGGCGGCCTCTGGCTCGCCACTGGCACGGCGCCCGGCCCGCTGACCGGCACCCTCTCGGTCGGCGACTTCGTCGTCTTTCTCTTCATGACCCAGCGGATCGTCGCCCCGCTGGCCGAGGTGTCGAACATCGTCGACCAGTACGAGAACGCCAAGGCCTCGAGCGAGCGCGTCTTCGGGCTGATGGACATTCCCGTCCGCGTCGACGATCCCGATGACCCGGCCGAACTCGAGTCCGTCGAGGGTCGCGTCGAGTACGAGGACGTCACCTTCAGCTACGACGCCAGCGAGGCCCACGTCGGCGAGGAGACGGCCTTCGAGGAATCCGTCATCCGGGACGTCTCCTTTACCGCCGAACCCGGCGAGACGGTCGCGTTCGTCGGCCCGACCGGCGCCGGCAAGTCGACGCTCGTCAAACTGCTCCTCCGGCTGTACGACGTGGAGTCGGGATCGATCCGGATCGACGGCCACGACGTCCGCGACCTCTCGCTGTCCGATCTGCGGTCGTCGATCGGCTACGTGAGTCAGGAGACGGTCCTCTTCGACGGGACCATCGCGGACAACATCCGCTACGGCCGGTTCGAGGCCGACGACGAGGCGGTCCGCGAGGCCGCGCGGGCAGCGCAGGCCCACGAGTTCATCGCCGACCTGCCCGACGGCTACGAGACCCGCGTCGGTGAGGAGGGCGTCAAGCTCTCGGGCGGCCAGCGACAGCGGATCGCGCTCGCGCGGGTCGTCCTCGCGGACCCGGCGCTCGTCGTGTTAGACGAGGCGACCAGCGCCGTCGACACGAAGACGGAGCTCCAGATTCAGCAGTCGATCGACCGGCTCACCGCGGAGCGGACGACGCTGACGATCGCTCACCGGCTCTCGACGATCAAGGAGGCGGATACGATCCTCGTCGTCGAGGACGGCGAAATCGTCGAACGCGGAGATCACGAGGAGCTCCTGGAGGCGAACGGTCGGTACGCGATGCTGTGGGCGGCCCAGGCCGGAAATCGCGACACGGCCGCCGAAGCACTGACCGACGGAGACGACTGATCGGGTCGGCGTCGGTCGCAAACGCTGCGGGTACGGCGCCGACGCCAAGCCCCTCGGGTACGGGCTGCTGACTGACGGAGAATCGTCCGAGTCGCCCGCTTCCGTTCGACTTAGCTCTCGTCGACCTCGAGTTCGAACTGTTCGTTCTCGCTGACCGCGTTGAGAACGACGCTCGTGTTCGAGGCCTTGATATCCGGGTTGGACAGCAGGTCCTTGATCTCGTCGTTCATACCGTCGGTGTCGGTGAACTTGCCGACGGCGATGACGTCGTAGTCGCCGGTCACTTCGTAGACCGAGGTCATCTGCGGGTGATCCTGAAGCTCGTCGGTGACGTCGGGGAGTGCGTTCCCCTCGACCTGCAGTTGAACGACGGCCGTGACGTCGTACCCGACCGCGTCGTAATCGACCCGCGGCGTGTAGCCTTCGATCACGCCGTCGTCCTCGAGATCGGAGAGGTGGTTCGAAACTGTCGTCACCGAAACGTCGAGTTCCTCGCCGAGGCTGCGGAGGCTCGCCCGCCCGTTACCCAGAAGTTCATTCACTAGTTTTGCATCGAGATTTTCGTACGTCATCACGCACACCCACTCGCTAGTCCCATTAGAACTTTACGAACAGTCAGTTCCGACGGTTGGAGAGAAGATTTGCTTAGAGCAGTAGGGTTTTAGTAGCAGAGTTACTTGGGTAGGACGACGAGAAATATGACAAGCGGAAACATCACCGAGGCCGAACAGGCGGTATTAGACGAGATCGAGGAGAAAGACGTCGATTTCCTCCGTCTTCAGTTTACTGACATTCTCGGAACGGTAAAGAACGTCTCCGTTCCCGCTCGCCAGGCCGAGAAGGCCTTCAGCGAGGGTATCTACTTCGACGGCTCCTCGATCGAAGGCTTCGTCCGCATTCAGGAGTCGGACATGCGCCTGGTCCCCGATCCTGACACCTTCGCGATCCTCCCGTGGCGCCAGAAGGAGGGTAGTGCCGCGGCCCGGATGATCTGTGACGTCTACAACACCTCGACGGGCGAGCCCTTCGAGGGCGACCCGCGTCGCGTTCTCAAGAACGCGCTCGAGCGCGCCGAGGACCTCGGCTACGAGGTCAACGCCGCGCCCGAACCGGAGTTCTTCCTGTTCGAGGAAGACGAGGAGGGCCGCGCGACGACCAAGACCAACGACGCCGGCGGCTACTTCGACCTCGCGCCGAAAGACCTCGCCTCCGATGTCCGCCGAGACATCATCTACGGTCTCGAGGACATGGGCTTCGAGATCGAGGCCAGCCACCACGAGGTGGCGGAAGGGCAACACGAGATCAACTTCGAGTACGACGACGCGCTCGCGACCGCGGACAACGTCGCCACGTTCCGCACCGTCGTCCGCGCTATCGCGGCCCAGCACGACCTCCACGCGACGTTCATGCCCAAGCCGATCCCGAAGATAAACGGCTCGGGAATGCACACGCACTTCTCGCTGTTCGAGGACGGCGAGAACGCGTTCCACGACGAGGACGACGAGTTCAACCTCAGCGACGAGGCCCACTCGTTCCTCGCGGGTATCTTAGAGCACGCGCCGGCGATCACAGCGGTCGCGAACCCGACGGTCAACAGCTACAAGCGCCTGGTGCCGGGCTACGAAGCGCCGGTCTACGTCGCCTGGTCGGACCGCAACCGATCGGCGCTGATCCGCAAACCGGCGGCCCGCACGCCGGCGGCCTCGCGCGTCGAACTGCGCTCGCCGGACCCCTCGTGTAATCCGTACCTCGCCTTCGCCGTCATGATCCACGCCGGTCTCGACGGCATCGAGCAAGACCTCGAGTGTCCCGACCCGGTCCGGGAGAACATCTACGAGTTCGACGAGCAGAAGCGCGAGGAGTACGGTATCGAAACGCTCCCGTCGAACCTCGGCGAGGCCGTCGAGGCCCTCGAGGAAGACGAGGCCATCTACAGCGCGCTCGGCGAGCACGTCGCACCGAAGTTCGTCGAAGCCAAAAGCCAGGAGTTCGAGGAGTACCTTGTCGACGTCTCCCAGTGGGAACTCGACCGCTACCTCGAGACGTTCTGAGGTCACTCGAACGTCCGGCGTAGACTCGCTGCCGTTTTCTCTCTCGCTCTCGCCGTTTTGTTTCGGTCCGTCGCTCGCGTCCAGCGCTCGAGCCGCAGGCTCGCGGAGCGGGCCGTATCGCGACCGGGCCGCAGTCAGTCGGACGCGTCGGGGCCGAACGCGTGATCGTGGCCCTCGAGTCGGAGCCCACCTTCGTCGACATCGCCCTCGAGCGTGTAGTATCGCTCCCAGGCGGGGGCGAGGCTCACCACGTTGACGCCGTCGATCTCGGCCTCGCGGTGGCGCTCGTGGTGGCCGACCAGACAGAGCGACGGCGAGAGGGCCTCGAGCAGGGTGTCGACGTGTTCGCAGCCGGGATCGTAGCCGTAGGAGAGGAGCCCGGTCGGGGCCTCGTGGGTGAGCAGGACGTCGACGTCGTCCAGTTCGGCCGCTCGCTCGACGTCTTCGCGGGTGAAGTGCCGGCGGCGGTCGGCCTCGAGTTTGTCGCGGGGACAGTCGTACTTCGTCGGCGCGTAGTTCCCCGAGAGGCCGGCCACGCGGAGTCCGCCGACAGACGCGACGGTGCTCGCGAGCAGGTGGACGCCGTCGGCCTCGGGCGGTTCCTCGCCGGCGCGCAGCGCCTCGATAACGTCGAGATCCTCGTTGTTGCCCGCGACGAACCACGTCGGCGCCGGGAGGTCGTAGTACTCGAGGTCGCCGAGCTGTAACACGGCGGCGGGATCGACGGCTCGGTACAGTTCCAGAAGCGTCTCGCGGCGGTCCGGCTCGGACGCGTGGGCGTCGCCGAGAACGAGCATGCGTGGATGAACGGTCCCGTCGCGGAAAACGTTGCTCAGGATTCGGCCTGGTCGATCCACTCCTCGGCGTCGCTTTCCGAGACGTCGGCGGCTTCGGCGACAGTCTCGGCGTCGGCACGCACGAGGTCGTCGACCGTCGCGATGCCGGCGTCGGCGAGTCGCTCGCGGACGTCCGCGTCGATTCCCGCGACGGATTCGAGCGTGTGCTCCGGGTCGGTCTCAATCTTCGTCCCCGCTGAGACCTGCTGGTCCTGAAGCTGCTGGGTCACTTCCTCGGCCTGCTCCTCGAGTTGCTGCTGGACCCGCTCGATCTGTTCGGCCTGCCGGTCGAGCAGGTCCGTGACGTCGTCGCTCTGACGCTCGAGTTGCTCCTCGAGTTGATCCTGCAGCTCTTGGGTTCGCTCGAGTTGCTCGCTGAGCTGACTCGAGAGCTCGTCGACGTTCTGGACCGTCTGTTCCTCGACTGAATGGGTGAGCTCGAGGAACTGTTCGGTCCCGTCCTCGAGCGCGTCGACGAACTCCTCGGAGAACTCGTCCGCGACGTCGGTGTCCCGCTCGAGTTCGCGCTCGAGGGCGTCGTAGAACTCCGCGTGGGTCGTCTTCAGCTGTGTGAACGCCTCGTCGACGCTCCGGTGGGCGTCCGCGGACCCCTCGCCGGGGACCATCGCGGTCGTCGCGTCGACATAGCTGTGGGTCGCCGCCTGCGCGAGCTCGAGTTGCTGGCGTTGGAGCGACTCCTGTCCGTTCAGTCCGGTCACCGCCAGCCTATCGACGGCGGACTGTGCGGACAGCCCCTGCGTGAACAGTTGCTGGCTTCCTTTGATCGCGGTCCGCTGGGCGTCGAACATCGCTCGAATGGGGGATTCCGATTGACTCATTGGTCACTCGGTAGTCGGCGCCGTTCGGGGATAAGTGGCGGGCTTGCAAACCACTGAATGGGGTCTGGTGGTGAATAATACCACAACTGGCTTGCCAATAGGTAGCTCTGCGTTCCGGCAACCGTCACGCGAAACTGAGTGTCAGTGTGGGAGCCATTGAGAATTATGAGGGCCTTCGTGGTCCGTTCACCATGGTGGACAGTCGAACCTACGCGTTCGAGGGGACGCAACCGACGGTTGACGATGCAGCGGCGGTGAGTCGGGAGGCGACGCTGGTCGGCGACGTCCGGATCGACGCCGACGCGAGCGTCTGGCCGGGCGTCGTCCTCAGGGGCGACATCGGACCCGTTCGCGTCGGCGAACAGGCGCACATCGGCGACAACGCGACGATTCACGCTTCGACGCTCGCGGACCGCGTCATGATCGGTCACGGCGCGGTGCTCAACGAGGCGACCGTCGAGGAGGGAACGCTGATCGGATTCAACGCGACGGTCAACACGGAGTCGACCGTCGGCGCGGGGAGCGTCGTCGCTGCCGGGACAGTGATCCCCGACGAGTACGACATCCCGCCCGAGTCGTTCGCCCGCGGCGTTCCCGCCAAGATCACGCCGCTTGAGGAGACCGGCGTCGACGCCGAGGCGATCTTCGAGGAGTTCTCGTCGGGCGAGTACACGAACCTGGCCGGCCGCCACGAGGAACTGTTCGACTGAGTGCGCCGCACGACGGTCCGAACGAGTCGGCGGCGAGGGCCCGTTACTCGCCGGCCGGGATTTCCCGTCCGCCGTCGGCGCCGAGGCGAATCGGGTCGTCCTCCCGGTCGATCTCGAGTCGGTGCCGCGAGAGGTACGGCGCGAGCGTCGACGCGGAGACGAGGCCGTAGTAGGCGCCGTCGCTGACGACCGGGAGGTGTTTCACACCGTCGGCGCGCATCGTTTCCGCGGCGGCGACCAGCGATTCGTGTCGCGAGATCTCGGTGACCGGCGACGACATGACCGCCCCGACCGAGTGCGGTTCGAGCGTCTCGGCGACGAAGGCGACGATATCCGATTCGGTGACGATTCCGACGACGGTCTCGTCCTCGAGGACGACGAGCGCCGGCACGTCCGGATCGCGGAGTCGTTCCGCGGCTTCGGTGACGGGCGCTTCGGGCGGGATCGTTCGACCGGACCGAGTCAGTACACGTTCGAGTGGAACGTCGATCATCGCTTACACGTCGCTACTACGACCCGCTACATAACCACTTCGCATATATGCACTCTATTTCCTAGTATACCACTATTATGTGTTCTAAATTGCAGAATTATTGGACAATATGGCCCCATACGAGAACATATTGCTACATAGTCCACTCGTTACGATGCCCACCCGAGAGCGGGATTCGTCTCGCCGTCCGATCCGAGTCCGCCCGTCGCCTTGGGCTCACCGGACGGCGCCGGCATCGTAGAGCGCATCGATCTCCGCGTCGCTATAGCCCGCCTCGTCGAGATACCGGCGCGTGTGTTCGCCCTGCGTCGGGACGCGCTCGTCGAGTTCTGCACGCTCCGCCGTCGCTGCGGTTTCGTCGTCGAACCGGGCCGGAAATCCGATCCGCGGCGGGGCGCCGTCCGGACGCTCGATGAGATCTCGCGCCCGGAACTGGGGGTGCTCGAGCATCTCGGCGGGCGAGTAGACGCCGGCGAACGCCGCGTCGACGCCTTCGAGGACTGCCTCCCACTCGCCACGGGTTCGTTCGCGGAAGAGATCGCGGAGTTCGGCCTCGAGGGCGGCGCGCACGGCTGGATCATCCGTCCCGTGCTCGTCGGTGAGGTCGTCCCGGCCGACGGCCTCGCAGAACGCCCGCCAGAACCCCGGTTCGAGGGCCGCGAGCGTCACCCAGTTCCCGTCGGCGGTCTCGTAGCAGTCGTACCACGGATAGGCGCCCGTCAACGGGGTCTCGCCGGGTCGCGGCTCGGCGGGGTCGCCGGTCGCGGCCTGGTAGGCGACCGGCTGGGCGAACGAGGCGACGATGTCGGCCATCGCGACGTCGACGTACTCGCCGCCGGCGTTTCCCAGTTCCCTGGAGAGCAACGCCCCGACGATAGCGAACGCGGCGAACAGCCCGCCGGCCATGTCGCCGATCGGGTAGCCGGGGACCTGCGGTTTCTCCCCGGGTGACTCCCGCGTCAGATCGAGCAAGCCGGCCAGCGCGACGTAGTTCAGATCGTGGCCGACCCGATCCGCCCACGGACCGTCCTGGCCGTAGCCGGTGAGCGAGCAGTAGATCAGTTCGTCGTTGTGCTCGGCCAGCGTCTCGTAGTCGATCCCCAGTCGGTCGACGACGCCCGGCCGGAACCCCTCGAGGACGACGTCGGCGTCCTCGACGAGTCGGTAGAACGCCGCTCGCCCGTCGTCGGTTTTCAGGTCGATCGCGACGCTGCGCTTGCCGCGGTTGACCATCTCGAAAATCGCGCCGACGCCGTCGGCCGTGTCGGGCTCCATCGCTCGAGCGTAGTCGCCGGCGTCGGTATCCTCCACCTTCACCACCTCGGCGCCACAGTCGGCCAGCAACTGCGTCGCGTAGGGGCCGGGCAGCAGCCGCGAGCAGTCGAGCACGCGAACGTCATTTAGTCGCACATCATCCGTATCGACGCTCCGGTACTTTATCGTAGGGACGGTTTCGGAGGTAGAACCGAACGAGGGCAACGAGGGCGGCGAGGATGCCGAGGAGAGACGATTAGATCGATGTCGCCCGTCGATCAGACGCGCTCGATGATCGTCGCGATACCCTGCTCGAAACCGATACACCTGGTGGACGGCGCCCGATCCGGGTCGGTCCGCTCGAGTTCGTGTATCAGTTTCGGCAGCGGCGTCACGCCGATCGCGCCCAGCGGGTGGCCGCGCGCGATGGCGCCGCTGTTGACGGTTCCGTTTTCCCAGGAGACGCCGGTCTCCTCGAGCCAGACGGCAACCACCTCGTTGACCTCGAACACGGTCCCCTCCAGGACCACCCTTCTATGGTAGGGTTGGATATTTATATCACCGATTGTCTGTGTGTGTGTATGGCACAGGCAGAAGAGCGGGCGTCCCAGAACGCATTATTAACTCTCGAGATCTGGCATCCGGATTGTTGGACCCTAGAAGTGACAGGGGCGGTGTCCGCAAACCTGCTTGCACATACGGTATACAATGCGGCAGACGGACGTGTCAAGGGTCACTTTACGGCCTACGGCGACTCGGCCGAGGAGATCGATCGACTCGTCGACGAAGCTACCAACTCCCGATTGACTTATTCGGTCGTTGAAATGCAACACCGATACGGCTTCGACCACCCCCACGTCGCTTCGGGTAACGTGACCCGCGAGTTACTCGTCGAATACGACCCGAACAACACGGTCAGCAATGCGCTGGCTTCTCAGGGGTTTATCCAGGAGGGTCCCGTCAAGATCCGTAACGGGACCGAGTACTGGTCCGTATTCGTCGACAGCGACGATCGGGATCGGCTTCACGAGCGTCTCGAGGCCGTACAGGAGATGCGAGACGCCGAAATTACCGTTACCAAGATCTCTTCTCACAACCTCTCCGGTGATGATGCGCTCGGCAGAGTCGAAAATCTCTCGAAACGCCAGCGCGAAATTTTCGAACTCGCGTGCGAACACGACTACTACACGTGGCCCCGAGGAATCACGACCTGTGAACTGGCCGACAAGGCGGATATCTCGAAGACGACGCTCCTCGAACATCTCCGAAAAGCGGAAGTCAAACTTCTCGATCCGGCGATCGACGAAGTTACAGAGTCCCTCTAATCGTTATTCGAACCGGCACAACCGCCACTCACCGGTTCTGGTATCTTCGACCGTCGTCGAAGATACGTGGCTTCCGTCTGTCTTTCCTCCGTATCACTAGAAAGCGACGTTTTGGCTATTCTGTCGAATGCACCTCAATCTAGGTGTCCCCGATTCGAACCTCATCACGATAGAATCGCCGAACGAGCTGCTGAACAGGACGCGCGTTCAGTTGGATCGACACGGAGGACTACAAGACAACGGACAGAACCTCGAACACGTATGAGGGGATCGCTTTGAAAGACGACGGCGGAGTCGGCGTCTGTCTGCAGGCGTCCCTCAAACGGACCGGGAAGATCTCGACCGACTCGCCGACGTACCGGGACGGTTCGTCCCGTAACGGCACGGGCCGCGACCAGTAGGTTCTCTTTGCGCTCTCGAACTCGACGATGGAAGTACAGTGCCCACTGTCACCAGGCGAGATGTGCGGTCGACTTCGTTCTCTTCCTCCTTCAGCCACAAGAAGCGTCTCCTTCCATAGCAACGTCTTCTGTAAGGTAGCCGCCTTCAGATTCCGTTATTGGGATGCCGACTATAGTCGGGGTCCAATATAACCACCATCTTTCACATGATTTGTATGGATCGACCATGCAAGACTCAGAAACGAGAACGGCAAGAGAAGAATGGGGAAGCCGATTCGGCTTCCTGATGGCAATGGTGGGAGCCATGGTTGGAGCGGGAAATATCTGGAGGATGCCGTTCACCACGGGACAGAACGGTGGCGGAGCGTTCCTCATCGCGTACATCCTCCTCTTGTACGTCGTCGCGGTTCCCGGTCTCATGGCAGAGACGATGATCGGTCGGTACACGAACAGGGGCGTTATCGGAGCGTTCAATCAGATCCTCGAGAGTAAACGTGCGCGAGGACTCGGTCTTGTCGTTCTCATCGTCAACGTCGCGGTGATGTCGTACTACGCGCCGATCATCGGGTGGGCGCTCTACTACGCCGGCCACTCGTTACTTGCGACGTTCACCCAACCCGGATTTCAGCCACAGGCGTTCTGGGAGAGCTTCATCTCGAACCCAGCGCTCGTTATCGGGTTACACACGGTGACTATGGCTTCGATCGCCGGTGTCCTCCTTTTCGGGATCCGTCGCGGTATCGAGCGTGTGGTAAAGTGGATGATTCCGCTACTCGTCTTTGCACTGGTCGCGGTTGGGGTTCGCGGTGTCACTCTTTCCGGCGGGATGGAAGGGGTGGCATTTGCCTTTACTCCCGACTGGACGTACCTCACTCGCGGGAGTACTTGGGTCGCAGCACTCAGTCAGGCACTATTCTCGACGGGGTTAGGATGGGGGATCGCCCTCACTTACGGGAGCTATCTCGGCAGATACGATGATGTCCCGCTCGGTGGCGGTATGTTCACCGCGATCGGTAACACAAGTGTCGGTCTATTGGCTGTGTTCGCGACGTTTCCTATCGTGTTTGCGTTCGGAATCGAACCGACTGCGGGTTCTAATCTGCTATTCATCTCGCTGGCCGAGGTGTTCCCGGAGCTGCCCGGCGGAGCGTTATGGGCCGTCTTGTTCTTCGTCTCGTTTTTCTTCGCGACGTTCTCCTCCGGTCTCGGTATCACCGAAGTCGGCGTGACGACCGTTTCCGAAGAGACGCGCCTCTCACGAACCGGTTCAGTGCTCGCGGTCTGCGGGATCATCTGGCTGCTCGGTCTCCCGAGCGCCTACTCGTCGTCGTTCCTCGGTCAGATGGACTTTATGTTCGGAAGCTTCGGCCTCCCGCTATCGACGCTGGCGATCATCGCGCTCGTCGCGTGGAAGTTGGGCCCGGAGCGCGCTCGCGTTATTGATCTGAATCGTAACGCCGGCATTTACGTCGGTCGGTGGTGGAATCCGGTCGTTAAGTACGTTATACCCGCGGTAGTTGTGTTCATTCTCGGCTACGGGGTTGTCACGAGCATCGGGACTGAAAACCAGACGCTGATGATACTGGGTATCGGGCTCATGATCGCTCTCGTTGTCGTAAGTACGACCGTGATGAGCGTCGTTGGCGATGTGTCTAGTGGTTCTCCTGAACCCACCTCGGAGGGGGGGAACTGAGATGGCGCTCTCGACCGTCGCGTGGGTAACGATGCTCCTCGCGATACTCGCGCTTCCCGGCGTCGCAGGCGCCATCCTCATCAGATCACTTCGCACCGAAGACCGGAAGCTCGAGTTACTCAGAGAACAAGGGAATATCGACAGCTACCCGCCCCGTGCGCTGCAGGAACTCCGCGAATGGGTGCAGACAAACCCGAACGACCCGTATGCACCGGAAGCGCGACAGCGATACAACGAGTGCGTGCGCTCGCTCCGAGAAATCGACGAACCGTATTACGACTGGTCTGCCGAGCAGATAGAGGCACTGGAGACGATCGAAGAATGAGAACCAACGGAGACTTCGACGTGCGTACGGATACATCGGTTACGACAGTCGACACGCACACGGAGGGGGAATCGACACGTACCTCCTCGACAGTCTCGATCGGTCCACTCTCGAAGGGGATTGCGCTCCCACTAAGCGCGAGTCCTTCGTCGAGCAGTACGACTGGATTCGTGAACTACTGATTAGAGAACCGCGAGGGCACGACGACCGTCCCCATCTCGTTCTTACCCTCGCCGCTTCGGGTGGACGTCGTCTATGCCGGGAACTTCTTCGCGCTAGTCGATAGCGACCAACTGGTTGTTGCTATCGATACTGCCCGAACTGACGGGTTCGTCGACTGGGGACTCGAAATCCGGGACGCCGTCACTGATGAACTCGAGATCAGATCATCAATCCGTTTTCCGGCGAACGAGGTGTGGCGTCTATCACTGAAATCTATGCGTCCTCCGACGACGCCGACCGCAGCATCGTCGTCTTCGGTAACGGACAGGTGGACCGCTCTCCGTGTGGGACCGGTACGTGTGCGAAGATGGCGCTGCTATACGAGGAGGGACGACTTGCGGTTGACGAATTGTCCCAGCACGAGAGCATCCTTGGAACCCAGTTCGAGGGCCGAATCGTGGACACGAGAGAGGCGGACGACATCACTCTGATCACCCCTCCGATAACCGAATCTGCCCGAATTACGGGCAAGCACACCTTCGTGAAGGATCCGAGAGACCCGATAACTGGCTTCAGTATCACTTCGATAGACGAGTAGTTACCGCTCGTACTGGCCGAGAACTCTCGTTCCCGCTTTTCGGAGATGGTTAGGCAGCGTCGTCTTCGAGATGTCGATTTCGTCCGCGAATCCCTACGGGGACGTCTCCCTCAGCCATCCGTAGTATCTTTGAAGACTTTACCCTCGAAAACGCTTCGCGTCTCGTCATACCCCTTTCGGGCGGAGGATATCACGCTCGCTGGGTCGCCGAGCCGATGTCGAAGAACTCGGCGTAGAGCCCCTTTGCGAGGGCGTCGAGGTTCTCCTCCGCTTCGCTTGCGTCCATGGTGTCGCCGACGCCCTGCCACTCGACCGAGAAGCGGCTGATTGGGACCAGCGCGAGGCCGCCGATACGGATCTCGCCGTCGGGTGTGTGGACCGTCCACTCGGTTCGCATGCCGTCGGACGACCGGGTGACGTCCTCGATGTGGGCACCGGCGTCGACCCACCGCTCGACGAGGCCGTCGGTAATCCGCCGAAGTCGCCGCTCGCCGAGCACGTGGGCGCCGACGCCGCCGCCGACCAGCACGGCGAACGCGGCGAGGGCCGTCGGCACGCCGCCGTAGGGGATGTTCACTGACGCGGCCAGTCCGCCCACGACGACGACGAGGCCGAGGATCCGGGCGTCGACCGCGCTGGGAACCGTCCCGCTCCAGCCCGACTCCTGCGTCGACTGCTCGACCTGCGTCGGCTGCTCGAGTTGCATAGTACTCGCGGATGGGGACGACGCCCCGGTAGCCGTTGTCCTGTCCCAGTTCCGGCTTTATGGTGTGATCATTACTCGTAATCGAGTAATTCATCGTCGCCGTGTCGTTCGCGGAGGTCCTCGAGCTCCTCGCGCTGGGTCTCGAGTCGCGGCGTCAGGTCGGCGTACGTATGCTCGAACAGGTTGCGCGGGTCGGCCTCTGCGGATTCGGCGCGATCGACCAGTTCCTCGAGGGTGGCCTCGATCTCGGCGTCGATCGTCTCGATCCCGTCGTCATCGAGGACACCGCGGTTCCGAAGGTAGGTCTCGAACCGGTCGATGGGGTCTCGCTCGCGCCAGCGCTCGACTTCGGCCTCGTCGCGGTAGGCCGAGGGATCGTCAGCGGTCGTGTGCGCGCCGAAGCGGTACTGGACGGCCTCGATCAGCGTCGGCCGCGGCCGGCCGTCGTCGCCGGAGCGAGCGTCGAGCGCTTTCTCCCGCGCGGCCCGCGTGACGACGTAACTCGCCAGCGGATCCATCCCGTCGACCTGCACGCCCTCGAACCCGTAGGCGGCGGCCTTCTGGGCGATGGTGGCGCTCGCGGTCTGGTTCTCCCGCGCGATCGAGATGGCCCACTGGTTGTTGTTACAGAAGAAGATCGTGGGGGTGTCGAAGACGCCCGCGAAGTTCATCGCCTCGTGGAAATCGCCCTCCGAGGTGGCCCCGTCGCCGAAGTGGACGACGCTCGCGCGTTCGTCGCCGTTCAGCTTCGCGGCCCACGACCAGCCGACCGCGTGGGGGAGGTGGCCGCCAATCGAGATGTTCAGCGGGAAGACGTCGAGCTCGGCTAGAGCCGCGTTGCCGTCCTCGTGGCCCATCCAGTACAGCAGGTACTCCCACGGGAGGTCCCGCGAGACGACGGCCCCGTGTTCTCGATACTGAAAGGAGAGCATGTCGTCGTCCGCGAGCGCGTACGTCGAGCCGATCTGCGAGCCCTCCTGACCCGCGAGCGAGGCGTAGGTTCCCAGCCGACCCTGCCGCTGGAGGCTGATCATCCGCTCGTCGAACCGTCGAGAGAAGCGCAGATCCCGGTACATCGACCGCAGCGTCTCGTCGGCGAGGTCGGGTTCCAGTTCCGGCGCGACGATCGTCCCGTCGGCGTCGAGGACCCGGATGCGGTCGTCGGGCTCCCGCTCGAGAACGGCGCGCTCTACGGCGTCTCCTGCCATACCTCGAGCCTCTGTCTCCGGCCACATAACGATATCCCGCGGCACGGCCGCACCGCCGACGACCTCGACGATTTCTGGCGGCGAAAATCCGCGACACCACTTTAGGTGTCTCGAGCGAAGGTGACGTATGGACGATTCGGACGTTACCGTCGATGTCGAGGTAGAGGTCGAAGTCGACAGCGAAGAACTCGAACTCGAGGCCGAGGACCGCCGCGAGTTCGAGGGCGAGTTCGAGACGGACGGACTAACGATCGAGGTCGAGGCGGAGATCGAAGTCGAAGGTGAGGAGGAGGTGGCTGCTGAAGAGGAGGAAAGCGAGGCGGAAGCCGACGAAGACGAGGACGAGGAGTAGGTCGCGATCGATTCGCGTCCGTCCACCGCTCGACGGACGACTATCCAGCAACCATCGTTTTTGGCGGTCAATTCGCTCACGGAGCGGTCGCTCGGCGCCGGGTGTTTCCGAACCCGTGACGGGTGAAGTCGGTTTTATCACTCGGTTGCATGAATGATCGTCCATGTACCGCGTTCTGATGCCCGTCAACACGAACGAGAGCCGAGCGATCGCGCAGGCCGAGTCCGTCGCGTCGCTCCCCGACGCCGCCGAGTCCGTCGAGGCCTCGATCCTGTTCGTCTTCACCGACGAGAACGAGGACCTCCCGGCGGAGATCGAACGCTACAAGTCCGCCTCGCGGGTCGCGTCCGTCCGGCGAGCGCGGGAGCGCCTCGAGGAGGCCGGCGTCGACGTCACCGTCCTCGAGGGCAGCGGCGAGATCGAAGCGGATGACGTCCTCGAGGCGGCCGACGAGCGCGACGCTGACGCCATCGTCCTCGGTGGTCGGAAGCGATCGCCCGTCGGAAAGGTCGTCTTCGGGAGCCTCACCCAGTCGGTGATCCTGATCAGCGACCGCCCGGTCGTCGTCACCGGCGGCCAGCGGGAGGAGTGAAAGACCGTCCGAACCGGACGGGACCCCGGGTCGTCGCCGGGATTTATCACGCGCTCGAGAGACGGTAGCACATGGCTCTCGAGCGACCCGATCTCTCCGGCAAGACGGCGTTCATCACGGGCACGACCCGCGGCATCGGCAAGGCGATCGCGCTCGCACTGGCCGAGCAGGGCTGTAACATCGTCTCGACCGGCAAAACGAGCGAGGAGGACGACGACTACGCGGACAGCGACCTCGAGGGAACGATCGAACGGACGGCCCGCGAGGTGCGGGAGCGCGGCGTCGAGGCGCTGCCGATCCGATTGGACGTCCGCAACGAGGCGGCCGTCGAGGCGGCCGCGGAGCGGGCCATCGACGAGTTCGGAACCGTCGAGATCGTCGTCAACAACGCGAGCGCGATCCAGTTCGCGGCCGTCGCGGAGCTCCCGCCGAAGCGGTTCGACCTCCTGACCGACGTCAACGCGCGCGGGACGTATCTCGTCTCGCGGGCGTTCGCGGACCACCTCCGGGAGGCCGACGACTCGTGGCTGCTCACGAACGCGCCGCCGGTGACGATCGATCGCGCGCCGGACCTGGCGCCCTACGCGTGGTCGAAACTCGGTATGACCTTCCTCACGCTCTCGATGGCGAGCGAACTCGCGGCCGACGACGTCGGCTGTAACACCTTCTGGCCCGTCACGGCGATCGATACGCGCGCGACCCGACACTTCGGGATGGGGACCGAAGACGACTGGCGCAGTCCGGAGATCGTCGCCGATACGGTCCTCGAGATCCTCTCCCGGGATCCGGCCTCGTTCACCGGGAACGCCGTCTACGACGAAGAATTGCTGTACGAAGCGGGGATCGAGGACTTCTCGCGGTACAACCTCACCGAGGGCGACCCGGAGCCTGGCTCGGCGCAGCTGTTCGATCCGGACTATCAGCGGCCGGAGTGAGGAACAGGTAGTTACCGTTCGACCGGCGTTCGCTTCTTCGGAGCGGCCGCGATCACGAGCGGGGCCGTACCGAGCGCGACCGCGGGGGCGGCCGGGTCACCGCCGTCGCCGCTGGCGCTCGAGTTGTCCTCGGTTTCCTCGATGACGTAGCGCTGGCCGAGCATCGGATCGAGCAGGCTGTCGACCTCGCCGCGGTCGTCCCGGAGGACGGGTGCGTCCGAGGTGTCCGGCTCGCCCATGTAGTTGTCGACCTCGTCGGCGAGATCGATGCCGAGGTCGCGTTCGTCGTTTCGCTCGGCGAGGTCCGACTCAGAGAAGTCGGTCTCGGCGTTGGTCGCCGCGATTTCGATGTTCTGGATCTCGTTCGTGTTCGAGGTCCGGAACGCGTACGTGCCGCCGAAGGCCTCGTCCATCGTCTTCCACTGGGCGCGGTAGAACTCTCCAGCGGCGCCGCTCGGCGCGGCGATGACGTTGGCGTGGAAGACTCCGTCGTCGGCCAGCCGGTCGGAGGCGAGTTCCATGAACTCGACGGTGGTCAGGTGGAAGGGGACCTGATCCTTTTTGTAGGCGTCAAGGACGATCACGTCGTAGGTCTCGTCGGTGTTCTGGAGGTACTGCTTGCCGTCGATGGTGTGGCTCGTCATGTTCTCGCCGTGCTCGAGGCCGAAGTACTCCTCGGCGGCATCGGTCACCTGTGGGTCGATCTCGACGACGTCCACGTCGACGTCGTAGCGCTGCTCGAAGTCCTTCGGCCCGGTGTACCCGCCCCCGCCGATGAACAGCACGTTATCGACGTCCTCGACGTCATCGGTCAGCAGCATCGGCAGGTGGAAGTACTTCGTGTACTCGAAGACGTGGCGCTTGGGTTCCTCTAGGTCCATCGCGCTGTGGAGGGCGCCGTCTAAGTACATCGTCCGAACGTCGCCGTCGTCGACGACCTCGAGTTCCTGGTAGGCGGTCTGAGTGTGGTAGACGACGTCGCCGCGGTGGTCGAACGCGACCGGCCCGGCGCCGGTCGCGACGACGAGCAGGACCGCGATGCCGACGCTCGCGAAGGTCGGCTTCTGGGGCAGCGACGGCGCCTCGATAGCCACCGCCGTCGCGACGAGGGTGATGCCGAAGACGAGACCGATGGTGTCGACGGTCAGCGCGGGGATGAGGACGAACGTCGTCGCGGCCGAGCCGAGGATGCTGCCGATCGTCCCTAGCGCGTAGACGTGCCCCGATGCTTCGCCGGTGCCCTCCTTTCTGGAGAGTTCGGCCGCGTAGGGGCTGATGAAACCGAGTAGGTAAGTCGGCGGGCCGAACAGGATGATCGAGGACGGGAGGGCGGCGTACCGCGCCGGCAACGCCAGCGCGGCGGTCTGGCTCAACAGTATGTCGCTGGCGTAGATGACGACCGCCATGTAGACCGCCGTCCCGAGCAACAGCCAGGTCATCTCCCGGTTGGTCGCGTCGGTCGCTCGCTTGCCGCCCTGCCAGTAGCCCAGGCTCAGGGCCGCGAGACAGACCGTCATGATGCCGCCGACGGTGTAGATGTGGCTCCCGAACTGCGGCGCGACGATCCGGAGGGCGAGAACTTCGATCCCCATGCTCGTGATTCCCGAGACGAAGACGGCGAGTTCGGGGTTCGCGGGTCGATAAGAGAGCGCGGTCCGCGCAGTCATTCGTTTCAATATTGGGGCCCGATGACGAGAACTTGTCGCCTCGACGACGACCCCGGGGTCGTCGAGGCTGTCTCAGGGCCGCATCGGAACGCCGCCGTCGTCACCGGAATTTATGCCGGTCGACGCGAACGTGGCGGGTATGCGCGAGGTGACGGTGTCTCGAGTCGTCGACGCGACGCCCGCGGAGCTCTCGGAGTGGCTCGATCCGCCGACGATCGTTCGCGCCGAGGGAAGTTTCGACGTCAAGGCGGTCGAGGACCGGGACGACGCGGTGATCGTCCTCGCCAGCGGCCCCGGGATGGCCCTCCCGCTGCGGTTCGAGGACCGAGACGGCGCGATCTACTACACGCAGGAGGGCGAGCAGGGCCCGTTCTCCCACATGGAAACGTGGATCGAACTCGAGGACGCCGCCGGCGGCACTCGGGTCGCGATCCGCTCGTCGGTCTCGCTGTCGGCCCCGCTGCCCTTCGGCGACCGGATCGCCGCCTGGAAGCGCAAGGGCGAGTGCTCGCGGCTGCTCGAGGAACTCGCAGACGCATTCGAGTGAGTCGCGGGCGCAGTCGTCCGATCGAGTCTCCGGCGGCGGCGGAGTGTCGCCCGAGTCGAAGTGCCGAGGCGTGGTGTGACCCGAGGTCGAGGGCCGAGAGCCGTCGGATCGGCGCCGTCCAGACTCGCCCGTTCGTCTCGAGCCGATGCCATTATTAGCGTCCAGTGGCGACCGTCCACCACGGGAGCTGCGTCGCAGCAAGACACACCACCCGCTCCCGTTTTCACGGCACAACGACGCCGGTGAGCCGTGACTCCGTCTGAGCGGGTGGGACCGCAGACCGGCGCTGGAAGCGCGCGCCCTGTCGTTTCACATCGACGCCCGTAACTGTTGGGCAGCCATTCAACTGTCGAAGTCGTCGGCGCACCAGCACGGCCACGACCGTTGTGAACCCGCTCGCTGGACGGCCGGAGTGAGCGCCTCTCGAGTTTCCTCGCGACGCGGTCCAGCGTCTCGCCTGACGGCGGCAAACGGTTCGTAGCAGAGCGGTCGATTCGCGGTCGGTTCAGAACACCGCCACCGCAACGAGGACGAGCGCGACGATCGCCGCTCCGAAGACCACTCCGGAGATCTGCAGCGCTTCCGCCGCGATCGCGAGCAGAAGGGCGACGATCGCTCCGAGCGCTGCGACGGACCGACGCTGTCCGTTCGGGGACGCCTCGCGGTCCGCTCGATCGGGCTCTGCGTTCGTCGGGGCCGCTGCCGCCTCGAGATACGGGCGAAACGACTCGAGTCGCTCGGTCGGCCGCACGATTCCGCGCGGCTTGTCGTACTCGATGACGCCGGCCGTGTCGAGTTTCGGCAGGTGTGACTGGTAGAGCGGGATGTAGACGCGCTGGCGTTGCGCGGAGGTGAGCTCGGCCACGGTCGTCTCGTGTTCCCGCGCGGCGACATGTTCGGCGACGTCGCGCATCTTGACGGGACCGTCCTCTCGCAGCAGGTATCGGATCGACTCCCGCCGTCGGAAGGTCTGGAGGATGTGGAACGTTTCGTCGGGGGAGAGGGCTGCGGACGCTTCGGCGTCCGATTCACCGGGATCGCTGGCGGAGGCGTTCGGCGGATGAACGGGGCGGTCTGTAACTGACATACTGCTCACTCGAGTAGCCGAATCGGACTGACCTAAACTTTATTGTATTAGGTTAGTGTTGGGACAATAACGATATCTCTCGCGGCGTTCTCCCGTCGGGGTGATCGAATCGACCGTCCGACGGAACGCGACGATTCACGAACCCGTGGCATCCGGCCCCGATCCGCTACGAGATTCCGCTACGCCACGCGCCGTCTCTCAGACGGTCGGGACGTCCGCTCCACCGGCGTCGGCACCCGACTCGAACGGAGTGCGTCGTCGCGGATCGACGTCGCATCCACCGGTCGGTGGTCATTCGGATCCCTCCGCCCCGTCCCCGTCGTGGTCCGATCGCACCTCGAGGTACCCGCGACTGGAAAGGGTGATTCGAAACCCGCGAGCGGCGAACGAAACCGAGCGCCGATCCGTGGTCTCGGCGGACTCGGACGGCGACAGGAGCCGGTCGAGCGCATCGGGATCGATCACGTCGTACAGCGGCGCGTCGAATCCGCCGTCGGAGAGGGAGTCGAGCGCCGAGACGACGGCGAGGCTCGGCGGCGTCGTCCGCGCGTCGTAGGCGATCCGATAGGTGTCCGTTTTCGGCTCGTACTCGAGCGTCTCGATGGCGTCAGGCGTTCCCCCCGTCATTCCGGTTCGTCGACGAGTTGTTCGCCGAAGTGATCGAACGGCTGTCTGTGCGAACTCTTGAACACCTTCGAGTTGGCGATCGAGAGGCCGATCGCGCTCAACTCGTCGCCGACGCGAGCGATGTCGTCGGTATCCGTCCCGACGGCTTCGATCCGAACGTTCTCCGCTCCGTCGAGGACTTCCTGAACGCTCACGACGCCGCTTACGTTTCTGGCTGTTTCGGCGAGCGCGTTCCGTTCGACGCCGGGAGCGCCGCAGACGAAGAGCACGTGTAACTGGAGCCCCGCGTTATCGTAGTCGATTTCCGGATAGTAGCCCCTGATGACGCCCTCGTCTTCCAGCCGCTCGATGCGATTCCGAACCGTGCTAGCCGACACGCCGATTTGATCCGCCATCTCGCGCGTCGTGATTTGCCGAGAGTTATGTTGCAGTACGTACAGAACCCCCTTGCTCACGTCATCTAACTCCATAAATCACGATTTTGCAGTACTCGCACCTTGGGATCATATTTTCCCCAAAATACAACGGTACGCTTTCCAATCAGCAATCGAGTAGTGAAACTATCCGATGCACGACGGGCAGAACTGTATTCTTCGCAACTATATAGTAGTGTAAAAACGAATGTAAAGATAGGTATCGTGTCGCAGTCCCGGGCTACCGGCCGCTGGCGACGGACGCGAACGGATCGCGGCGAGCCGCCGAACGGAGACGGCCCTCGTCACGAATCATCGGCGTACCGTTCGTCTCACAGCAAAAAGCGGACCGCATCGTTTCGAGGCGCCGACCGGGCGCTCAGTTCGTCGTGATGACCTCGATCACGTCGCGGGACTCGACTTCGTAGTCCTTGCCGAGCTGGCGGTTCGTCCGGCAGTCGATGGCGTGCAGGAAGCCGTCGCCGATGTCGGAGTGGAGGCTGTACGCGAAGTCCTCGGCCGTCGAGTTCGGCGGGATCAGGTAGCAGTCGGGCAGCACCTCGCCGCGCTCGTTGCCCAGCCCGTTCGCGCCGCCGGGGAACACCGGCACGACGCCGAGCACGTCGAACAGCGCGGTCTCGAGGGCCGCCTGGACGCCCGTCGCGCCGTACTCGGAGAGGAAGTCTCGGATCTGCTCTAAGCCCTGCTCCTGGTCGCCCGAAATATCGCCCGTGATCTCGAAGTCGGCGTCGCCGGGACGGTAATCGACGACGTCGGCCTTGTCGGCCGATTTCAGGGCCTTCTCGGCGTGGGCGCTGCAGGGGACGATCGTCAGGTGTTCGTACTCGGGGTCGTTCGCGATCTCCTCGTAGTTTTCCTGTGCCTCGGGCGTGTCCATCTTGTTCGCCGCGATGACCATCGGCTTGGTCTCCGTGCGGATCTCGCGGGCGAGCTCGAGTCTGTCCTCGTCGTCCCACTCCTCGGGATCGAAGCCGACGTCCGTCCGCCGAATCAGGCGCTTGATCTCGTCCTCGTTGGTCTTGAACGCGCTCATCTGCTCGGCGAGCTCCTCTTCGATGGCGTCGTCCTCGGTCGTGTAGCCCGACTCGTACCGATTGATTCCCTTCTCCAAGACGTCGAGATACCACTGGTCGAGTTCCTCCTCGAGGAAGGCGATGTCCTTCCGGGGATCGTGGTCTTCGGTGGGTTCGCCCTCGAGGTCGGTCTGCCCCGAGAAGTCGACGACGTGGACGAGCACGTCGGTTTCGTTCAGGTCGCTGAGGAACTGGTTGCCCAGCCCCGCGCCCTCGTGGGCGCCGGGGATGAGGCCGGCGACGTCGACGAGTTTCGTCGGGACGAACCGGGTCCCGTGGCCGCAGTAGCCGACGTTGGGGGTACACGTCTCGTCGAACTCGGGAGCCGCACAGTCGACGCGGACGTAGGCCTCGCCCACGCTGGGGTCGATGGTCGTGAACGGGTACGCGCCCTCGGGCACGTCGTTCATCGTGGCTGCATTGAAGAAGGAGGACTTGCCGACGGAGGGTTTGCCGACGAGTCCGATCCGGTAACTCGTACTCATTATCCGTCCGTGGAGCGGCCCGCCTAAACGGGTTTCTGTCCGAGGGCGAAGTGGTATGCGTGGACGTAGCAAGTCCGTGGTACAGATGAGCGCATCGATTCGGCTCGCCCGATCGAACCGAGCCCGTGCCCCGCTCGACTCCGCTACACGTGCGTCGGCGGCTCGACCGCCGTCTCGACGTCGAGTTCGGCGGCGACGTCCGCTAGCAGGTCGCCCTTGACCTCCGCGCTCCGCCAGCCGATTTCGGCGACCAGCGGCGGTTCGAACTCGGAGCGGATCGTCTCGAGGCGCTCTCGTTCGGTCGCGACGCGCTCGCGGAGGTAGCGCGCGCCGCGACCGTTCTCGTCGGGGTCGGGCGACGGCGTGAGTTTGTTAGCGACCAGTCCGCGGACGTCGAACCCCTTCTCCCGGAGGTCGTCGATCGATCTGCGGGTCTCGTTCAGTGACAGTTCGTCCGGGTTCATGACGAGGAAGAACGCGGCGTCGTCGTGGAGCGCGGAGCCGGCGAACTCGAAGAACTGCTTGCGCTCCTGCAGTCGCTCGAGAACCGGGTCGCCGTCCATCACGCGCCGCGGTTCGTTGTTACCGACGGCGGCTTTCTCGAAGAGGTCGATGCTCGTCCGGCGTTTGTACATCAGGCGGTCGATCCACCCCTCGAGCAGGTCGGGAAGCCCGAGCAGCCGTAGCGTACTCCCCGAGGGCGCGGTGTCGAAGACGACTCGGTCGTACGCCTCCGCGTTGCGCATCACGTCGACGAACCGGTCGAACAGCGCCGACTCATAGGCCCCCGGCGTCCCGTGGGCCATCTCGAGTTGGCGGTTGATTTCGTTGACCATCGACGCCGATACCTGTTCCGAGAGGTTCTGGCGGATCTCGTCCAGATGACGGGTCACCTCGTCCTCGGGGTCGATCTGCATCGCGTCGAGGCCGTCGATCCCCTCGACCGGCCGCGGGGAGTCGTCGAAGGACTGGTCGAAGACGTCCGTAACGGAGTGGGCCGGGTCGGTCGAGACGACCAGCGTCCGGTGGCCGTCGCGGGCGCACTCGAGCCCGTAGGCACAGGAGACGGTCGTTTTGCCGACGCCGCCCTTGCCGCCGAAGAAGACGAACGGTTCCATTAGAAGTGGTACTGCTGACCCTTGCGTTCGAGGTACGTTCCGCGGTCCCACAGTCGCCGTTCCCACCCCTCGAACTCGTCCTCGAGGTAGGGAAGCAGTTCGGCGGTGTAGTACGAGACCGGCGACGGGATGCCGAAGGCGTCCGGGAAACACGCCAGCATGAACGCGTCCTCGGCGTCTTCGGCTTCCTTTTCGATCTTCTCGTAGGCCGGATGCGTGATCATCCCGTGATAGAGCCCTCGCAGCCACTCCTCGAGCGTCTCCCGGAACGATTCGATCCGATCGGCCAGGTCCATGCGCGTACGTCCGTATCGAACGGTGAAAACTGTCGTGGCTCGCTTTCAAGATGCTCCGCTCCCAGTATTCGGATATGAAGCGGAACACGGAGACGGACGCGGCCGCGGACGCCGACGATCGGATTTCCGTAACCATCCTCTCCGGAAGCCTCGGCGCCGGCAAGACGACCCTGCTCAACCACCTGCTCTCGAACGCCGGCGAGCGGACGCTGGCGGTACTGGTTAACGACATGGGCGAGGTCAACGTCGACGCCGAACTCGTCGCCGAGGGCTCGGAACTCGAACTCGACGACGGCGTCGCGGAGCTCTCGAACGGCTGTATCTGCTGTGAGCTCCAGGACGACCTCGAGACCGCCGTGGTCAGGCTGGCTCGCGACCGCTCGTTCGACCACCTCGTCGTCGAGTCCTCGGGCATCTCCGAGCCCGCGCCGGTGGCGCGGCTGTTCACGATCGAGTCCCGGGTCGCCGCTCGCTACGACGTCGATACGCTCGTGACCGTCCTCGACACGCCCGCATTCCTCGAGGCGTTCGCCGGTGAGGGGACGCCCGAACGGCGCGGCGACGAGGACGACCGGCCGCTGTCGGACCTGCTCGTCGAGCAGGTCGAGGTCTCGAACGTGGTCCTGCTCAACAAGGCCGACCTGTGTAGCGAGGCGGAACTCGAGGAGGCCGCGGACCTCGTCGCCGCGCTCCAGCCCGACGCCGAGACGATCCACACCGAGTTCTCCGCGGTCGATCCCGATCGGCTGCTCGGCGCGGATCGGTTCGAACCCGACCGGGTGAACGACCTCCCGGGCTGGAAGCGCGCGCTGGAGGCCGCCGAGGGCGGCACCGACCGCGAGCACGAGGAGAGCGAACAGCACGGCGACGACCACGGCAGCCACCACCATCCCGACGAGGTCTACGGCGTCTCGTCGTTCGTCTACCGACGGCGTCGCCCGTTCCACCCCGAGCGGTTCGTCGCCGTCCTCCGGGACCTGCCGCAGTCGATCGTCCGCGCGAAGGGAACCGCCTGGATCGCCGACAACGAGATGCGCGTTGCAATCGCTCAGGCCGGCCCCTCGATCAGGGCCACCGCGCAGGGCCCCTGGATCGCGAGTCTGCCCGAGATCGAGCGCGACATGTATCGATCGAACCGCCCCGACCTCGAGTGGCACGACGAGCACGGCGACCGGCGGACCGAACTCGTCTTCATCGGCACCGACTACGACGAGTCGGCGCTGCGGGCCGCGCTCGAGGACGCGCTCGTTACCGACGCGGAGTGGGAGACCGGCCACGACGGCCCGTTCCCCGTGGAGCAGGCCACTGAGACGGTCATCCGCAAGCCCTGATTCCGCTCACCGGACCGTCAGCACGCGCAGTCGCCGCCGGTAGCGCGCTCGAAGCGCATCTCGGCGCCGCAGTTGGGGCAGACGGGCTCCCCCTCGAGTTCGACGTCCCTGATCCGAACGCAGCAATCGTCACACCAGTACGCGCCCGCGGAGCCGTCCGTGGGCCGGCGATTCGGGGCTGGCGACGTGAACGCGTCTTTTAGTGAATCGACGAGACCCATACTCGTCCATTCGCCGGGGAGGCAAATAATACTGTGCGAATATGTATCACGGATAAGCGATCGGCACGCCCGTCGCGGACTCGAAGCGGCGTCGCTCCAGCGGCGATATTCGACCTATCGGGCGACTAACGGTACGGCGAGCGCGACGATCAGCGCCGCCAGTATCGGAATCAGGTAGAACAGGCGCTCGGCGCGGACCGCGGCCGACACGTGGCCCCGAAGCTCCGGCCGCGCGGTCCAGATCTGGCGGTGATAGGCGGCGACGGTGGCGACGGCGAACAGGGCGACCGAGACGGCGATCGCCGCCTCGAGCGACAGCCCCAGTGCCTGTCCGTACAGCGGCCCGAACGAGAGCAGGACCATGAAAGTGAGACCGACGACTACGACGAACGGCACCGGATCGACGCGCGAGCCGTGGCGGTTACGAAGTCGCATACGGTGCGTTCGACCTCGATCGACAAAGAGCTATACAACTTGGTTTGCTGGCGGCGTGGCCGCGGCGCCGTCGAGTCCATCGATCGTTCTGGACGGCGAAAATATAAGTGACGGTACCGTCCTCTCCCTGTATGAGCGATAGCGACTCCGAGCGGGACGGATTCGAGGCGGGGACGGCGGGGTCGCAGGGCGATCCCCGCGTTCTGATCGCGATGAACGCGATCCTGTCGACGCTGTTCGCGTGGACGATCGTCTGGGGACTGTCGTTTCTGGGTGCCGTCGAATTCGGCCTTATCAACGTCGCCACGGCCGCGGTCGTGCTGTTCGCGATAACGTATCTCGTGACGATGAACTGAGTCCCGCTTCGGTGCCAGTTCCGGCCACGATTACGCTCCCGAGCTCAATCCTCGACCGCTCTACCGCCCGTAAATGAGTCGTCGTCCGAGATCGTCGAGCCGCTCGGCGACCCGTCCTGCCCAGGCTCCCGGCGAGACGCGTCGGAGCGACTCCTCGTCGATCTCGATGGCGTTCTCGCCGAACGGGTCGCGAGTCGATTCGGCCTCGCTCTCGCCGTCACCGTCGTCGGACGAGGCGACGTCGACGACCGTCGACATCGAGCACCGACCGCAGGCTTCGGTTTTCTTGCCTTCCATGAGAATCCCTTGCAGGATACTACGTCTCCGATGGCTAAAAGCTGCCGCCCGGGTCCGCGAGCGCCGTCGAAAACGGCGCGTCGCCGGCGTCGTTCCCACCGACGATTATTTGATACCCCGACGGTAACCGATGGTATGAGATTTCGGACCACGGATCGCCCCGAGACCGGACCGACGCTTCGCCGGACGCGACCGCGATCGCTCTCCACAGATACACGATGAGCGAGAAAGTACGACCGGAGGAACTGCCGGCCGAGATCCGCGAGGCGGTACCCGACTGGGACGACGAGTACCTCGACCGGGTCTCCGATCGGTTGATGTACAACTACGACCTCGAGAAGAACCACCGCGTCGACGGCGAGCGGTGGGATCTCTACGGGGAACTGCGCGTGCTGAGTCAGAAGCAGTTCTTTCACCCGGCGCTGAGTTACGCCGATCACGAGACCGAGGAGTATCTCTTCGCCCGCCGCGAGCCGCGTCCGACGATCGCTGAACTCGAGCGACTCGTCGATCTCGGCCACGAACTCGCGGACGAGCGCGTCGTCCCTGACGAGGAGCACTTTGGGACGGACTTCACGTTCGTGCTCGTCGCCAACGGGATGTCCGACGACGTTCGCGAGTTCGTCGCTGGCTTCCGCGATCGGACGTTACTGAAGTTCGGCTATCACGGGCACTACGATATCAATCTCGTAGTCGTCGTCCCCGATCTCGAGGACCACGTCGCCAGCGAGGAAGCCGACGTCGCGGAGGCGTTTACCCTCTGGGACAACGTGAACACGCCCGACGAAGGGCTCCTGTCGCGGTTCGCGAAACGGTTCTGGCGGTAGGAAGCGGGATTCCAGACCGTCCGGCGGAGAAGTCGGTCTTCAATTTCGGAAAGAGGTGACAGACCCGTCTGAGATCGGAGTTCGCGGCGAAAAAGGAAACGGACAGCGTGTTGTTAGTCGTCGCCCGGTTCTGCCGCAGGCGTCTCGGGGCCGCGACGGACGCGGCTGATGTTCTTGTATCCGAGTCTGACGAGTGCGAGCGCCAGGCCGATGAGGACGAGCCCGAGAATCATCTGGACGCCCGAGGAGATCATCGCGCTGGTCGATTCCGCTCCGCCCTGAATCAGGTTCGCGTACAGGTTCTCGTAGAACACCAGCCACGAGAGGCCGAGCACGGTGATCGTCACCATGATCGCCATCGGGACGCCGGTGGAGACGAGTTGTTTGTTGTCGTCCCAGTTAGCCAGCCAGACGGTCGCAGTGAGCAGCGCCAGCGCGGCGAGCAGCTGGTTCGCGCCCCCGAACAGCGCCCACAGCGTGACCCACTGACCGGAGACGACGAGTAGGTAAGCGAGACCGATCTGAATGGCCGGATTCGTGTACCGACCGCGTGCGATCGAACGCACGTTGAGATTGAGCCCCGTATCGGTCCGCCCCGCGGGCGTCCCAATGATCTCTTCCATCATGTATCGACCGAGACGAGCGGCCGTGTCGGTCGAGGTGAGGAGGAAGCTACAGAGGACGAGTGCCATGAAGACGGCCCCGGCCGTCTCCGGAATACCGAGACTCGTGAGGATGACGCCGCCACCGGACGCGAAGTTCGGCAGCGCGGCACCGATCCCGCCCGCGGGATCGGCAAAGCCCCACACCGCGAGCGTCGACAGTGCGACCGCGGCGAGCAGCCCCTCGCCGAGCATCCCGCCGTAGCCGATCAGTCTGGCGTCGGTCTCCTTGTCGAGTTGTTTGGCGGTCGTGCCCGAGGAAACCAGCGAGTGGAAGCCGCTGATCGTCCCGCAGGCGATCGTGATGAACAGCAGCGGAAACAAGGGCAAGAAGACGGCCTCGACGCCCCAGAAGCCCTGGAACGCGCCGATCGTCTCGTCGATGACGAGCGGTTGGGATGACGTCCCAAGGAACGTCCCGACGATGATCGCGACGATCGCCCCGCCGACGCCGCTGTACAGCAGGAACGACGACAGGTAGTCTCGCGGCTGGAGCAACACCCACACGGGGAGTGCGCTCGCGACCGCGGCGTAGACGAGCACGACCGGAATCCACGCCGCAGTGTTACCGCCGAGTGTGCCCGCACCCGGCACCCAACTGCCGTCACCACCCAGCAGCACGATCGTTTCGGCCGGGTAGTCGCCGGCGAACAGCGCCAGCGGGTACTGGAGCCCCACCCAGACGGCCGCGAAGACCCCAGCGACGAAGAGGACCGTCCCAGGGATGAACGGGCCGTTGAACTGGTACAGGTAGACGCCGAACACCAGCGCCAGAAGGATGTAGATGAACGACGCCGTGACGACCTGCGGATACGCGTTGAAGACAATCCCGACGACCAGCGCGAACACTGCGACGACGAGTATGATCGTAATGAACGCGAACCACAGCAGCATATTCTTGCCGGTCTTACCGACGTACTCGCCGATGATGTACCCGACCGACTTCCCCTCGTGGCGGAGACTCCCCGACAGCGAGACGAAGTCGTGTACCGCACCCATCAGCGGGTTACCGATCGCGATCCACAGTAATGCCGGCATCCAACCCCAGACGGCGCCGGCCGTGATTGGCCCCACGATCGGGGCCCCACCTGCGATACTCGAGTAGTGGTGCCCCAGTAAGACCGGTTTCTTCGCTGGTACGTACTCCTGTCCGTCCTCGTACTTGTGTGCCGGTGTCTTCGCCTCCGCATCGAGTTCGACGAACTGCGTGAGGTACCTCGAGTACCCCACATAGCCGGCGGTGAACGTCACTAGTACTGCCGCGATGATCCATATGACTTGGGTCATGGTACCTCTACCCAATTCGAGGGGGGCGAATAACCTTAATTGTTGTTTGTTTTTATTGGGGCCGGTTGACTGTCAGTTTTAAGTTTAAAGGATAAGTTCATGATATGTACATGATATATTGCGGCTCTTCGAACGTGTCGAATTCGTCCGGGGGTTCGGTTTCCACGTCCGCAACGAGTCGCCAGGTGAGACGAATCGACGACACACACCGCATTACTGACCTTTTGTGCGGTGGAGATAACTGACGACGATCGGCCGTGATAGGGCGTCGAATCGATGCCTATCGGGTTCGTTCTCCGGGTTTTCGGTTCGTCGGCCGCGATTCCCGCGATCAGTTTCCGAAATCAGTATACCTATCACCGACCGGTACTGACGAGCGTCCATGAAGGTCGGCGCACACGTATCCATCTCCGGCTCGCGCGTCTCTTCCGACGACGAAACGCCGCCGTACGACGATCTCCGCAACGCGGTCCACCGCCAGCGCGCGTTCGGCGGGAACTGCGGACAGATCTTCACAACCTCGCCGCAGGTCTGGGCCCAGCCCGAGATCAGCGACGACGCCGCCGACGGCTTCCGCGAGGAATCGGACGAACGACTCGAGGGGCCGTGGGTGATCCACTCGGCCTATCTGGTCAACCTCTGTACCCCGAAGGACGACCTCCGGCGCAAGTCCAAAGAGAGCATGCAGGCGGAGCTCGACGCCGCCGAGAAACTGGGCATTCCGTACGTCAACGTCCACCTCGGCGCACACACGGGCGCCGGCGTCGAGGGCGGCCTCGACAACGCGGCGAGTCTCATCGACGAACTCGACGTTCCCGAGGACGTTCAGATTCTCATCGAGTCCGACGCCGGCAGCGGGACCAAGCTCGGCGGCGAGTTCGAGCACCTCGCGGGGATCATCGACCGCACCGAAACCGACATCGGCATCTGCATCGACACCGCCCACACGCTGGTCGCCGGCAACGACCTCACGACGCCCGAAGCGGTCGATGAGACAGTCGGACGGTTCGACGACGAGGTCGGCCTCGAGTACCTTGAGTACATCCACCTCAACGACTCGAAACACGACGTCGGCACCCACAAGGACGAACACGCGCTCATCGGCGAGGGTTACATCGGCGAGGACGGCATGAAAGCCATCGTGAACCATCCGGATCTGCGGGATCTGCCCTTCGCGCTCGAGACGCCGACGGAAGACGGGAAAGGCTTCGCCTGGAACATCGAGAAGGTCAAGGAACTGCGAGACGCGTAAGCGTCTCGAGGTTGCGAGCGGGGAACGGAGTGACCCGCGAGCTGCGCGACTCGGAGTGAGCGCGGTTCGGAGCGAACGAAGTGAGCGAGAACCGCGAAAATGCGAACGGCGAGCGAAGCGAGCCGTGAGCTACGCGGGAAGTAATTTCACCATTCCAGCCCCAAAATAATAAGACAAATGACCGCGGTCAATCGGATATGGGCCGCGGTAACGCGAGTGTTAGCGCTATTTCGTTGCGTCGGGCGACTCTCCACGGGTATCTTCTCCTCTTAGTCGGACTGCTGTTCGTTGTCGAGGCGACGGTCGCACTCACGGCCGGCGTCTCGAGCGCTGAACTCGGCGGACTCGTATTCGGACTGTTCGGGGTCGGGGCCGGTGTACTCGTCTCCCTCGAGCCACGACGGGTTCCTCGCGGGATGGAGCCCGCTCCGACATCCCTGTGCGTGATCGCCGCTGTTGCCACGCTCGGGTTCGTCGTTGCTGTGATCGGCATGACGATCGCGTGAGTGTGAGGTAATCGAAGATCGACCCGTTTTTACTCGGACCGTTCGTACCGTCGGTCGTGCGCGAGTTCTCCGAATCCTACCTCAGCCGGACCCGCGAGGGGATGTGGGACGACTCCCGCGAGGCCCTCGAGCCCCTCGCCCTCGAGTCCCGCGAGCGCGTCCTCGACGTCGGCTGCGGGACCGGTGAGCTGAGCCGCGTTCTGCGCGAGGAGGCGCCCGACGACGCCACCATCGTTGGCTGTGACGCCGACCGCGAGTTGCTCGAGATTGCGGCCGACCACGACGACCCCGTCCCCGTCGTCGCCGGCGACGCCCTGCGCCTCCCGTTCCCGGACGACAGCTTCGACCTCGTGGTCTGTCAGGCGCTGTTGATCAACCTGCCCAATCCCGCGGCCGCCGTCGCGGAGTTCGCCCGCGTCTCGACGGATCTCGTCGCGGCCGTCGAGCCGAACAACGCCACCGTCGAGATCGACTCGAGCGTCGAGCGCGAGGGCCGCCTCGAGCGGCGGGCCCGCACCGCCTACCTCGACGGCGTCGCGACCGATGTCGCACTCGGCGCCGACGCCCGCGCGCCGTTCGAGGACACCGGCCTCGAGGTGTGCGAGACGCGCCGGTACGATCACGTCCGGACGGTCGAGCCGCCCTACAGCGAGATGGCGCTGGTCGCGGCCCGGCGGAAGGCGACCGGCGCGGGGCTGGCTGACGACCGCGAGACGATGCTCTCGGGGGAACTCACCGAGTCGGCGTACGACGACCTCCGGGGCGCGTGGCGCGAGATGGGCCGGGACGTAATTGAACAGATGGAAGCGCGGGAGTACCACCGCGAGGAGGCGGTGCCGTTTTTCGTCACCGTCGGTCGAGTCCCTTGATAGATCTCGAGAACGGATGGTACCGCCCGATTGTCCCGTCCGTACCGGCCGCCCTTAGCGGGACGATCGAACGATGATCTGATCCTTTACCGTCTCGATGCGATCGACGGGAACCCACAGTCGGTCGTCGTCGGATCGCTCGGACGCCGGCCTCGGGGAGCCGTCGCCGGGTTCGACGACGAGGTCGAGCAGCGCGCCGGAATCGGGGTCCATGGTCACGGTGTGGAGTCGACCGAAGATTTTCCCGTCCGTTCCGACGACGCGTTTTCCGCCCAGATCTCGTGCGAAGATCTCGCTCATACGTGTCCGGCCTACGTCCCATCAGAAATGAGTTCGGTTCCTCCTCACTCGAAGCGCCTCGGCTCGGACCGCGACCGGTGGCGGGTTACATGTGAACGCGGCACCAACAGTTCGTCATGGCTGCGATCGAACTCGAGGGGCTCACCAAGGACTACGGCGAGGTGCTGGCCAACGACGGCGTCACGTTTTCCGTCGAGCGCGGCGAGATCTTCGGCTACCTCGGGCCCAACGGCGCCGGCAAGACCACGACGATCCGGACGCTGCTCGGTCTGCTCGCGCCGACGGCGGGAACCGCCCGCGTGCTCGGCCGCGACGTTACCGACGAGGACGCACTGCTCGAGGCCAAACGGAAGTTGGGCTACCTGCCGGACACCCCTGCGTTCGACGAGACCGCGACGGGTCGAGAGGTTCTCGACCTCCACGCCGCGATCAAGGGCGACGAGCGCAGCGAGGCGTTGCTCGAGTTGTTCGAACCGCCGCTGGACCGGCCGGTTCGGGATTATTCCCACGGCAACGTCCGCAAACTCGGCCTCGTGACGACGTTCATGCACGACCCGGAGCTGGTGATCTTGGACGAGCCGACGAGCGGCCTCGACCCGCTGATTCAGCACCGCTTCGCCGAGTTCCTCCGCGAGGAACGCGAGCGCGGCGTCACGGTGTTCTTTTCCTCGCACGTGTTGAGCGAGGTCCGGCGACTTTGCGACCGCGTGGGGATCATCCGGAACGGACGCCTCGTGACGGTCGAACCCGTCGAATCGCTGCTCGACCGCAGTGGGAAGGTCGTCCGACTGCGCGCCGCGGCCTCGATCCCCCGCGAGGCGCTCGCGATCGACGGCGTCCACGACCTCGAGACGAGCGTCGTTCGCGGCGGCGACGCCGACGATGCCGACGACGCGACGACGGCGGTCACCGAGTGCGCGTTCACCTTCACCGGCGACGTCAACGCCTTGCTCGCCCACCTGCGTGAGTACCGCTTACTCGACCTATCGATCGAGGAGGCGCCCCTCGAGGACGTCTTTATGCGGTTCTATGGCGACAGCGAAGAAGCCGCCGAATCCGCGTCGCAACCGGAGTTGTCCGAGCGGCCGGGGGGCGGTTGAGATGCTCGAAATCGCTCGGTACGACGGCCGCCAGCGACTCAAGGGGAGCCTCTATCTCTCGGTCGCCATGTCGCTGTTGGCGGTCACCGTCGTCTGGATCTACCCCTCCTTCAGCGGCTCGTTCGACGACGTCGACGAGGAGTTCCTGCAGGCCTATCCCGAGGGCGTCATCCAACTGTTCGACATCCGGACGATGGCCTCCCTCGAGGGGTTTCTCGCCTTCGAACTCTACGTCTTCGGCTGGACGATCCTGCTGGGGCTCTACCTGGCCTATCTGGGGGCCGGAACGATCGCCGACGACGTCGAGCGCGGGCGGATGGACGTCCTGCTGTCGATGCCGATCTCGCGGGCCCGGACCGTTGCGGAAAAGTTCGCCTCGCTGGCCGTTCCGATCGTCGTCGTCAACGTCGTCACCCCGATCGTCGTCTTCGTCGCCGCGACGCTGGTCGACGAGCCGATTTCGGCCGCGGACCTGGTTGCCCTCCACGCCCTCTCGGTTCCATACCTCTTCGCCTGCGGGGCCATCGGGCTGGTCGTTTCCGTCGTCGTCGACCGCGTCGGCATCGCCCAGCGGCTCGCCCTCGGGATCACCTTTGGGCTGTTCATGCTCGAGTCCCTCCTGACCGGCACCGACTACGAGGCAATCGGCGCCATCGCCCCCATGCGGTACTTCGATCCCAACGCCGTGTTGCTCGAGAGTTCGGTCGATCCCGTCCACGCCGGAATTCTGGTCGCGATGACCCTCGTCCTCGTCGTCGCCAGCCAGCGCTGGTTCGAACGGACCGATATCACCTCGTGAGAGGGCTCCTTCTCCGACGTTCAGGAGAGAACACGTCTAGAACACTGCTGTGTCAGTAGACGACGAACTGGAGTACCGCTCCGGACGAACACAGGATTGCACTACCAACAGCAATCACAACGTTTTGACCAGATTTGAGTTCTGCGGACTCCGCGACAACAAGGGAGTAGCCAGCGTGTACAAGAAGAACGAGAGCACCGACAGCCATCAGCGACGCTCCGAGGTGAACTCCCTGTGTGAGAATATGGATGAATTCGGCGAATCCAACACTCAGGCCGACGATTCCCATCGAGACGTGATAGAGCTGTCCCCTGTTCATGTCCCCAAGTTTACCAGTTATATACATATGGTTTTGTCTCCGGCGGGGACGCTACTATGTGGAAGGCTACCGCGTTCTCCCTCGAGTGAGCGGTCAAGGCGACGAATTCGCTCCCGAGAAGTGGGACCGGTTGGTTACCGAAACCCTACCCCAGTCGCTCGAGGACTGCGCTGCCTTCGAGGTAGGCGAAGTCGTGTCGGTTGGCGTAGGCGCGGGCGTCGGCGGGCGAGAGCGCCGCGCCGGTCTCGTCGTCGAGCATCTCGCAGACGACGACGGCCGACGGAAGGTCGGCGGCCTCGGCCAGCGCCAGGCCGAGTTCGGTGTGACCCTCCCGCTGTGCGAGCAGGTCGGGCGCAGCCTTCAGCAGGTGGACGTGGCCGGGGACGCGGAACTCGGCGGCGAAATCGGTCTCCGCGGGCGCGGTGGCGGCCTCGCCCAGCGCGCGGATCGTCGTCGAGCGGTCGTCGTCCGTGATCCCGGTGTAGGTGTCGCGGTGGTTGACCGTCAGCGAGAACGACGAGCGCTCGTCGTAGCCGAGTTCGTGGTCGCCCGTCGCGGGGTGGTCGACTTCCTCGGCGTAGAAGGGCAGGTCGAACGCCTCGGCGACCTCGTGGCCCAGCGCGACGCAGACGAGGCCGCCCGCGTCGTTGCGCAGGCGGGCGACGGCCTCGGGCGTGACGTAATCGGCGTGGTAGATCAGGTCCGTCTCGCCCTCGCGATCGGCCGCGTCGTGGACCAACACCGGCTCGCCGGCCCGCAGCGACTCGAGGGCGTCGTCGACGGCGTCGGCCCGCGCGGTCCGACTGGCACCGCCGTCGGCGCTCGCGTTCGGCTCGCCGTCCGCGGTCGATCGCGGCCCGGCGTGGTGACCGGTCATTCGCGACCACCCACGTAGACGACGACATGATCGTCGTCCTCGAGGCCGAGTTCCTCGCGGAGCTTGTGCGGGGCGATGACCTCGAGCTGGTCCTCGTCGTGGTGGGTCCGCTCGGGCGCGATGATGTGTGCGGTCTCGTACTGGCGGCCGTCGGCCGTCTCGATCGTCGCGGGATGGCAGACCGCGGGACCATAGGTGCGGTCGTCGTCCTCCCAACCGTCGATCGGCACGGGCTCGAGCGACGACATGGCGCCGCGCCGGCGGACGCTGTCGTCGCGCAGGTCGACGTTCAGCGTGCCGGGGAACGGCTCGTAGCCGAGTCGGTCCTCGAACTGGCGCTGGTAGCCCGGCAGGGAGATGTAGTGGCGGCCCTCGCCCATGCCGCTGGTGACGGTGCCGTCGAGTTCGATCTCCGAGTCCGTCTCGAAGATGCGGCGGTAGTCCTCGTACTCGGCGTGGAGCGCGTGTTCGCCATCGTCGGTGATCGCCACCCATTGGCCGTCGCTGACCGTATCGCGCTCGAGCAACTCCGCGCTCTCGAGGCGCTGGAGCCGGCGCGAGGCGGTCTGGTTCGACGCGTCCAGTCGATCCGCGAGGTGAGAACAGGAGATCTTCACGTCGCCCTCGAGACCGCCCTCGAGCGCGAGTAGTTTGAGCACGGCGAGTTCGTCGTGCCCGACGGCGGACTCAGCTGAGACTGACATACCCGATCCTATGGGCGGATTCCCTAAAAGCATACCGAATATGGTATGCGTACCAAAACTGTGATGGCGTTGTCGAGCGTTTATCGCGTGTCCTGTAATTCCGCGCCCGGCGCAAAAAGCCACCGGTCCCCCCGAGGTTTTCGGACTGATTTCCCTGCTCGACTCGCACCGCCGAAATTCGTGGCGTTCGACATCTCGACGGCATTCCTTGCACAATGCAAGCCGTCTGGTTTTACCGCGGTCTGTTGAGCGTTTAGGCGTACTTGCATGAAGCGTTTCGTCGAGGCCCTGTTCGGACTGGTCGCACTGACGGGCCTCCCGTACCTGATCTACCTGGGAGCGTACTATCTCCGGCGGCCGTCTGGCACGCCGGCGAACACGCGGCCCCGCGAACCGTCGGTTAGCATCGTGCTGCCGACGTACAACGAGGCCGCCATCGTCGAATCGAAACTCGAGGAACTGGTCGAACTCGACTACCCGATGGAGAAGGTTGAAATCGTCGTCGTCGACTCGAGCGACGACGGAACGGCCGAATTAGTCGAGACCTTCTTCGCGGGCCGTCCGGAGCCGGAACTGACGCTCATCCGCGAGGACGAGCGGCGCGGGCTCGCGACCGCGCTGAACGAAGCCTACGCCGCCGCGGAGAACGAAGTCGTCGTCAAGACCGACTGCGATTCCCGGCTGGCGCCCGACGCCGTCCGGAAGGCGGTCGCGAACCTCGCCGATCCCGACGTCGAGGCGGTGACCGGACGCAACGCCGACGTCATCGGCGGCAGCGAGGTCGAACAGAGCTACCGGGATATCCAGACGATGATCCAGATCCTCGAGTCCCACATCGACTCGACGCTGATCTTCCACGGACCGTTCTCGGCGTTCGAGCGCGACGCCATCGTCCCGATCGACGAGGATTCGATCGCCGACGACAGCGAACTCGCCCTGAAGATCCGACGTAACGGCGGCCGCGCCGTCTTCGATCCAGAGATCCACTACAAGGAGGCCGCCCACTCCGAGTTCGGGAAGCGCCGCGAGCAGAAGGACCGCCGCGCGATGGGCCTGTTACGCCTGCTCTGGCGCCAGCGCGACGCGCTCGGTCGCCACGGTAATTACGGCCGCGTCGTCTTGCCCTTCAACTGGTGGTTCATGATCGTCTCGCCGTGGCTCGTCGGCGCCGGCCTCGCGCTGGCGACACTCGGCTCGCTGGCGGTCCTCGGCCCCGCCGGGCTGCTCACGCCGGCCGGCGTCCTCGCCTTTACGGCGCTGGGGTCGCGGGACGCCCTCGGGCCGGTCCAGCCACTGTACTCGCTGTTCGACACCCAGATCTCGCTGCTGCGCGCCAGCGTCTCTCTCATCCGCGCCCGCGCCGACGGGGACGAGGAAACCCACGACGGCACCTGGTCGCCCGACGACGAACTCCGGGAGGTGTTACAGTGACCGACGCTGGCACCGACGCGAACGTCGCGATTCTCCACGACCGGTTCCCCGGCATCGGCGGCGGCGAGGAGTTCGCCATCGAGGCCGCCCGCGTCCTCGAGGCACCAATCTACACGACCTACGTCGCCGAGGGAACCGAGATCCCCGACGACGTCGAGGTGATCCCGTTCCAGCAGGCGAAGTACACCTCGCTGCCGTGGCGCCCGTTCCTCGAGTGGAAGAACGAGGGGATGAACCCCCTCGAGACGCTCAACGTGGCGCTGGACATGACCGACGCCCACCCCGCGTTGACGGAGTACGACGTGATCCTCGAGAGCGCGCCGCTCTCGAAGTACTACGTCCCCGAGGTGGGCCAGCGGATCGTCCACTACCCCCACAGCCCGCCGCGGTGGCTGTACGACCTCTATCGGGACCGGCTCTCCGGGTTCGACGCCCCGTTCGTCCAGACCGGGCTCAAGGCCTACGCCAAGGGCTGGCGGGCGCTGGACAAAGAGGCCAACGACTACGTCGATCAGTTCGTCGCGAACAGCGAACTCGTCCGCGACCGGATCCGGCGGTTCTACGACCGCGACGCGACGGTCGTCTACCCGCCGGTGACCGGCGACTGGCGCAACGAGGGCGACGACGGCTACTTCGTCACCTGGTCCCGGCTCGCCCCCGAGAAGCGGATCGACACGATCGCGAAGGCCTTCGCGGGGCTGGACGAACGGCTCGTGATCGCCGGCGACGGCGAGCAACGTGAGCAACTCGAGTCCTTCGCGGCGAACTACGACAACATCGAGGTTCGGGGCTACGTCGAGGACATCGAGTCGCTTGTCGCCCGGGCCACCGCGGTCGTCTACGCCCCCAAGCAGGAGGACTTCGGCCTCGTCGGGGCCGAGGCCATGATGGCCGGCAAACCCCTTCTCGGTGTCAACGAGGGGTTCACGCGCTATCAGGTGCAGGGCGCCCGGACGGGGCTGCTCTTCGAGCCGACCGTCGAGTCGATCCGCGAGACGGTTCGCCGGTTCGATCCCGACGACTTCGACTCGGCCGAGATCCGCGCGGAGGCCCGACGATACGAGTACGACCGCTTCGCGGCCGGGCTGCGCGAGGTCGTCGCGGAGACGGCGGCGGCCGAGATCGACGTGCCGGAACCAGCGTCGGAACCAGTGTCAAGGTCCGTTCCCGGATCCGAATCTGGGGCCGGACGCACGGATGACACTCGACGAGTCGAACAGCAACGCGACGATGAGCGCGCCGAGGGGGTGGCCGATCAGTGACGGCGAGCGCGACCGCTCGCGATCGGGGCGGCGACTCGAGGATGCGAACGGACGCCGAATCCACACGTTCGCGGGGAACGAAACCCGGCGACTGTTGTCTCCTCTACCAGAACAGCGACGCCCACCCCGCACACCGCGTGTTCGCCGACGCCGTCGGCGCCGACCGTCGCCACTTCGAGACCGGCGTCCGTCCGTCCGAATCGAACGGCAACACCGAGCGGATCGTCGACCGGATTCGGACCGGCGTGACGCTTCCCGCGTACGACACCGTCATCGCGGAGGGGAGCGCGCCGCTCCAGACCGGGCTCGCGTACAAACTCCGCCGGCCGGACGCGACCCTCGTCTACCTCGCCGCGGACGAGACCTTCTACACCCTCTCCGAACGGCCGACGCGCTACCTCTGGCGCGGGCTCGAGCCGCTCTCGAGGCGGCTGCTGGACGGCGTGATCGCGGTCGGCAGGGACGCCTACCGCTGGGCGCAACCGTACCTCGGCGATCCTCCGGTCGCCTACGTCCGGCCGCCGATCAGTGATGCGAAGTACGAGCGCCTCGCGTCTCTCTCGCCGAACTCGCCACGGGAGCCGTTCACGATCCTTTCCGCCGGCGAGGCCAAACCGGCCAACGGCTACGACCGACTGGCTCGAGCGGTCGGCAGATTCGCCCGAACCGTCGACGCCGACGTGCGACTGGTCATCCTCGGCGAGGGCCACGAGGCCGAAGGCTACGCGGACAGGTCCCACGTCCTCACGCCCGGCTTCGTCGACCTCGATACCTTCGCCGACTGGTTCGACCGCGCGAGCGTCTACGTCCAGTCCTCCCGGGGCGACGCCTTCCCCGTCGCCGCGCTCGAGGGGCTCCTCTCGGGCACGCCGACGCTGGTCACCGAGGCGACCGGCGTCCGGGAGCTCCTGCCGCCGCGGCAGGTCGTCCCGTCGACTGAGGCGGGTCTGTTCGAGGGACTGTGGGACGTCTTCGAGCGACCGCCGCACGAGCGACGGGCGGTCGCGAGCGAGCAGCGAGACCTCGTCGCCGACCTGACCGAATCGAATCAGGGCGACCGCTTCAGCGCTGCACTCGAGGGGTTCGCATGACCGGCAATCGCCAACCGAATATCGTCGTCCTCTGTCTGGACACCGTCAGAAAGGATGTCTACGACCGATTCGCGACCCGTCTTCGGGAGCGGGCGGCCGTCCGCTTCGAGGGAATGCGCGCGCTCGGCGGCTGGAGCGTCCCGAGCCACGCCGGCCTCCTGACCGGCTCGGTCGCATCGGAGACCGGCGTCCACGCTCACCAACGTCGGTTCGATCGGATCGACGCCGAAGACACCTGGATCGCGCCCCTCGAGCGACAGGGGTACGAGTCGGTCTGCGTCACGTCGAACATCTACGCCAGCCCCGTCTTCGGCTTCGACCGGTTCTTCGACCGGACGGTCCCCATCTCGCCGAGCCGTCGGCTGCCGGCGGGGATGGACGTCCAGGAACACATCTCCGACCGGTCGACCGACGGCGTCGAGGCCTACGCCGACTTCGTCCGCGAGGCCCTCGCCCACGACCACCCGCTGCGCTCGCTGGCCAACGGCGTCCTGCTCAAACTCGACGACGTGAGCCGGAAGCTGCCGATCGAGAAGCCGACTGACTTCGGCGGCCGGGCGATCGCCCGCACCCTCGAGCGGGAGGTCGCCGAGCCCGACGGGCCGGTCGTCGCCTTCGCCAACGTCATGGACGCCCACGGTCCCCACACCGCCTTTCGCGGGCTCGAGGAGTCAATTCACGGCGTCTCCGCGGACTTCCACTCGAGTTCGTTCCGGGACTCGGACGTCAACGTCGCGGACGGCCTTGGCGAATACGCCTCGGACGTCGAGCGCGTCCGTCGACTCTACGCCGCGACGGTCGACTACCTCGATCGGGTCGTTACCGACCTCCTGGACGCGTTAGCGCGCGAGGACGACCGCGAGTCGATCCTGATCGTGACGGCCGACCACGGCGAGAACCTCGGCTACGAGTCGGACGGCTACCTCATGAACCACATGAGCAGCCTCTCGGAGGGGCTGTTACACGTTCCGTTCGACGTCGTGGCCACCGACGACAGCGCCCTCGAGCTCGCGGTCGACGATACTTTCCGTCCCGTCGACGTCGACGGGCTCGCCTCCCACGCCGATCTCAGCGACGCGGTCCGGTCGCTCGCGGGCGAGGAGCCGTTCGATCCGTTCGCCCTCGAGCGCAAGCGCGCTCGCGCCGAGATCGTCGGCTCCGGTTCCGGCATCCCGGAGGGCGGGGACGAGTCCTACTGGGATCGGGGCCAGCGGGTCGTCTACGAGGGCGACCGGAAATACTACCGCGATCAGCTCGGCGACGAGGCCGTCTACGACGTCTCCGGACCGCCGTCGAAACAGGTCGAACTGCCTGACGAGACGGTGCCGGACGGGCTCTTCGAGTCCGCCTTCGGCGACTGGGTTACCGATGAGACGCGGGACGGTCGGGACCACGCCGAGGCGGTCGACGCGGCGAGTCGCGCCCGACTGGAGGATCTCGGATACCTATGAGCAGCCGATCGCTTCGCGCTACAGACGGAGGCTACGAACCACGCACATGACGGAAACCACCCTGCTAGTTACGGTCGATTCGCTCAGAACCGATCACGTCCAGTACATGCCGGAGACCCTGGCGTTTCTGGACGACACCCACGACGCCGCGTTCGCCACGAGCACCGCGACGCCCGGCAGCTTCCCGGCGATCATCGGCGGGGAGTATCCGGCCGGCAACGGCCTCGAGTCCGAGGCCAGCGTCGCCCACGAGTTCGACGCCCCCAGCGTCGGGGTCACGACGAACCACTTGCTCTCTCAGGAGTACGGCTACGCGGCCGGCTTCGACTCGTTCACGTCGCCGAAGGGTGGCGGCGAGTCGCTGAAGGACAAGGGCGCGATCCTCCTCGAGCGCGGCTCGCTTCCCTACAAGGTCGCCAGCTGGGGCTACAACCGCTACCAGCAGCTCCGGAGCTACATCGAGGAGACCGAGAAGTCGTTCCGCCCCGCTGCGGACGTCGTGGACCAGTTTCTGCACGCAGTCGACGGCCGCGAGGAGTGGTTTGGTTGGCTGCACTTCATGGAGCCCCATCATCCGTACGACCCCGATGGTGCGAACGTCGACCGCGCGACGGCCCAGCGGGTCACCCGCCGCGTCCTCTCGGAACGTGGCTCCGAGGAGGACGAGGCCCTCGTCCGAAATCTCTACCGGCAGGAGATCGCCGAACTCGACGCGGCTCTCGAGCCCCTCTGGAACGCGATCCCCGACGAGACTCGGGTCGTCTTCTGTGGGGACCACGGCGAGTTGCTCGGCGAGGACGGGCTGTGGGGCCACCCCGGCGAGATGCGCCCCGAACTGCTAAACGTCCCGTTCGGCACGCGGAACGCCCCCGACGTCGGCGAGGTCGTCTCCCTGATTGACGTGCCGACGGTCCTGACCGGTAGCGAACACCGCCAGGGCACGTTCGACCGCGACACCGCCTTCGCCGCCTACGGGGACCAAAAGGCCGCGATGACCGCCGAACACATCGCGACGGCGGACGGCACGTACCGACTCGACAACGGCGAACCGGTCGACGACCCCGGACTCGAGCGGGAACTCGAGCGGTTCGATCCCGCCTACGTCGTCAAGGAAGAGGCGCTGCAGGAAGACCTGGAGGACCTGGGATACGCATGACCGTCGTCGTACTGGCGCTCGACGCGCTCGATGCCGGACTGATCGACCACTTCGATCTCGACTCGTTCCGCCTCGAGTCGGGCGGCGAGATCGAGACGTTCGCGAACACGCAAGACGTCCCGTACACGCCGGAGGTCTGGGCGACCGTCGCGACCGGGCTCGAGCCGTCCGAACACGGAATTACGGGCGGCGGCACGAGCGAGTGGCAAAACCCCGCACTCGATCTCGCCTCGACGGTCACCGGTCACCTCGACGAGTCGACGCGGGGGACGCTCGGCAAACTGGTCCGTTCTCGAACCGGCACGCGCGAGCGCATCGGTGAGACGGATCGCGAGTCGATGTTCGACGCCGACGACGCCGTCGTCCACAACTGGCCGGGCGTCCACGACGGGACACCCCTCCAGCGGGCCTGGGACCTGATGAACGCCGTCGCGGAGGGGATGCCCCGAAGCGAGTTCGAGCGCGAGCTGTTCGGGCTCTGCGCCCAGCAGTTCGGCTGGGCTCGCGAGATGCTCGCACACCCGGTCTCGATCGCCGGCGTCCACGTCCACACGCTGGACGCGGCGGGCCACGCCTACGCCGACGACGAGGCCGCGCTGGGCCGCGCTTACGAACGCGTCGGCGAGTTCGTCCAGGAGATCGTCGCCGCCCTCGGCGAGGACGACGAACTCCTCGTTGTCAGCGATCACGGCATGCGAACCGAGTTCTACCCGCCCGACGCCGGCGAGAAGCCGGCGAGCCACTCCTGGCGCGCGTACGCGAGCTCCACGGCGGACACGTATCCGAAATCGGTCTACGACGTGCGCCGGTGGGTCGAAGAACGCGCGGCAGAATCCGGTGCTGGTGCGTCCGACAGCGACGAGGGGATCGACATGCCGACCGAACGCCTGCGTGAACTTGGCTATCTCGACTGATTGCTACATCGCACCGCATAGTGCTCATCGTCGCGATTCGTGCAATCGACGAATTCCACTCGGTATGGACGGGTGTCGTCTCCCCCCGGATCGACCATCCAACCTACGGTAGCGCGCGCTGACGGCTGACCGAGCGCGAGCGAGGACAGCCGTCGATACTGTGCGAGATCTTTGCGAGTAGTGCGGGACCTCCGGTCCCGCATATATGCGAACGGGCGCGAAGCGCCCATGTGCAGATAGTACGAGCGAATGGCTTGGAAGACGCGAAGCGTCTTCCAATGGATGCGTGAGCGACTGTCAGGAGCGAACGAATCGGCTGAGGAGGCCGTGGCAATTCCCCGCCGCCACGATAGCAGGGTGTTCCTCGTCACGGTTTGCACGGTACTGCTTCGCCGTTCCGCGTCGTTACTCCCTCGAGTTCATCGTTTCTGTGCGATACCACGAGTTACTGTTCGCCTCGAGAACCAGTGGGAGGTAGATTTGAACTACGCCGACTTCGGTCGCGTTGCTCCCTCGTCGTCTACCTCAAATCCACTCGTCGAATTTTCAGGGAGTCAGGACTCATTCCTCGCTTCGCTCGTCGTTCGTCGTTGAATCCCTGAAAAGTAGCGAGAGGTAGATTTGAACCACGCCAGCACTTTCGCTTTGCTCGAGCGCTGTCTGGTTCAAACGGCCACCGTGCTATGGATGGCGCTCACGAGTTTGTTCGCGCCAAAACATAGCGGGAGGTAGATTTGAACTACCGGTCTGCGGGTTATGAGCCCGCCGGAATCTCCTGGCTATCCCATCCCGCTATCTATCCCTCTCTGCTGGTCACGATTAAGGCTTGGTATTCGTCCTGTCTCGAGACGATTAGCTGACACTCGTCGCGTGGCCCAGTACGGAGACGTCAGCAACGGATTACCGTCTGCAATCTCCCACGGACCGTTCCGCTCGATGCAATTCGACTCGAGATCGGCATCTCCAATCCGCCATCCGGCGCCGAATCGGACTGTTGTATGACCGTAGTCTCCCCATAATTATGCCCTATTCCGGTGGAGACGGGCGCAATGAGAATCCTGCTTTTGCGGACGTGGACGACGAACATCGGGAACGGATTCATCGACTACGGGGCGAAGGCGATGCTCGAGCGGGCGTTTCCCGACGCCGAAATCGTCGAGACGGGCGGCTACCCGAACCACGCGGCGGACACCGCGGCGCTGTGGCGCGGGACCCGAAAGTTCGAACGGATGGCTGGCCACGGGGCAGACTACGAGTCGCCGACCCACCAGATTCGGCAAAACGTGGTGAACGTCAGCGAACTGATCGACGCCGATCTGGCGGTCCTGCCGGGCTGCGTGCTCTCCCGGCCGACGTTCCGGAAGTACTTCGATACGCTCACTCGCCTCAGGGAGCGAGATATTCCGATCGTTATCGTCGGCGGGGGCGGCGAGGAGTACGACGAGGCCGAGCGCAAGGACGTCGAGGCCGTCTTCGACGCGCTCGACATCGAGGTCCTGCTCACGCGGGATCGAACTGCCTACGAGGAGTACGGCGACCTCGTCGAGTACCTGTACGACGGCATCGACTGTTCGCTATTCTTGGGCGACGCTCACCAGCCGCCCGAGGCGAACCGGCAGTTCGACGTCCACACGTTCGATAAGGGTGGGGAGCCCGATATCGACGGCGCGTCGTCGACGATCATCAGGCCCGATCACGCGCCCTTCGACGAACCGTACCACTTCCCGGTCGGCGAGCGAGCGCGAGAGCTGCTCGGCCTCGAGACGCCGCTGTTCGAGGCGGAGAACGTCTTCATCTCCGATATGGTGACCGACTATCTCTTCCTCTACGCCAACGCCGACGTGGTGCGATCGGACCGGATCCACGCCTGCCTGCCCGCCCTGACCTACGGCAACCGGGCGCAGTTCTACTTCGACACGCCGCGGGCGAACCTCTTCGATCGGGTTCCAATCGACGGCGACGTCACGAGCGAGCCGGTCCGGTTCGACATGGACGAACTCGAGCGCGAGAAGGACGCACAGGTCGAGGCCCTCGAGGAAGGGGTCACGACGGTTCTGTGAGCGTGACCATTCCGACGACCGGCGGACGGACGGCTGACGATCCCGCAGTCGAGTCCATTGCCGGGACTAGGTTCTTTGGCGGAGGGCTGGTAGGATGAACGGACACGCAACCATGGGAGACGAGCCATCCATCGCCCTCGTCGTGCTCGATACCCTGCGGGCGGATTCCTTCGACGAGCACTTCGACTGGCTGCCTGGCGTGCAGTTCGCGAACGCGTGGAGCACGAGCCACTGGACGGCTCCGGCCCACGCCTCGCTGTTCACCGGCCGGTACGCGAGCGAGGCCGGCGTGACGATCAAATCCCAGGATTTCGATCGGGAGGCGACTCGCCTCCCCGAACTCCTCCAGGGTCGTGGCTACCGGACGCGGGCGTTCAGCTGCAACGTCAACATCTCGGAGCAGCTGGGCTGGCACCACGGCTTCGACGAGTTCGACGGCGGCTGGCGGCTCAGCGGCCTCGGCGAGGACGTCTTCGATTGGGACGAGTTCATCGCCGAACACCAAGCTGACGGCCCCGAACGGTATCTCCGGGCGCTCTGGCGGTGCGTCGACGGCGACTGCGATACGACCCAGTCGCTGAAACAGGGCGCCCTGATGAAGCTCCGGGATATGGGCCTCAAGGGGCGCCACCCCGACGACGGCGCGGCGGAGTTCCTCGAGTACGTCCGCGACGAGTCGTGGGCCCGGGACGGCGAGTTCCTCTTCGCGAATCTCATGGAGGCGCACCTGCCGTACGACCCGCCCGACGAGTACAAGACCTATCCGGACGAGGAGTCGCCGCACTTCGACAGCGTGAAGGCCACGCTCGGGGAGCCGTCGGCCGATCCGGAGCGGATCAGGACCGCGTACGACGACGCCGTGCGGTACCTGTCGGACATCTACCGCGACATCTACGCGGAACTCGCCACCGAATTCGACTACGTCGTGACGGTCGCCGACCACGGCGAAGCGCTCGGCGAGTACGGCGCGTGGCAACACGGCGGCGGCCTCCATCCGCCGGTGACCCGCGTTCCGCTCGTCGTCTCCGCACCCGGACCGAACGCCGACGACCGAACCCCCAACGCGGACGGCGCGGAGCGACCGACGCGGGACGCCCTTGTGAACCTGCTGGACGTCTACGCGACGGTGCTCGACCTCGCCGGCGTCGACGCTGCCCACCGCCGCGGCGAGTCGTTCCGGCCGCTGTGCTCGAGCGACCCGATCGACACCGAGTCACACTCGAGCGACACCGTCATCACTGAGCCGCGGTCGAGCGCGCTGCTCGAGTTCCACGGCATCTCGAAGCGACGCGCGCTCGCGCTCGAGGAGGACGGCTACGATATCGGCCCCGTCGACCGCGAACGCCACGGCGTCGCGACGACCGACTGTTACTACTTCGAGGGGCTGTCCGGGACCGAGCTGCTCGGCGACTGCGATCCAGCAACCCTCGAGTCGACGCTCGACCGGCTGATCGACGACCTCGAGCGCCGCGAGGGGCTCTCCGAGGCGGATATGGACGGTCTGGAATCCCAGCTCGAGGAGCTGGGATATCTGTGACGGTGGTCGCGATGCGAGCGGTAGCGATCGATCGACCGACGTCGGTTCCCGACGCGATCGAAGCGTTCGATTCTGCCTGTTTCCGCCACCATGAGTGACGCGACCTCCGTCAGTCTCGGCGGCGAGACGCTCAAAGCGACGGCCGCGAAGTTCTCGATGGCCGCGATCGGGTTCCTCGGAACGATCGTCTTCGCGCGGGTGCTCGGTCCGACCGGATTCGGCGGTTACTACCTCCTCTTCTCGCTGGTGAAGATCGCCGACCGGGCGGTCAACGGGTGGGGAACCGCGGTCAAGAAGCGGTTCTCGGAGTCGGATACCGAGGCGGGCGAACTGGTCGGCAGCCAGGCCCTGTTCACGATCGTCTGGATGGTGTTCGTCTGTGCGGTGACGCTCGTCGTGTCGAACCAGCTGGTCGACTACACGGGGCTCCCCGAGGCGCCGGTGTTGTTCGTCGTCCTGCTGTTCGCCGTCACCCTCTTTGAGCCGCTGGATCTGATGGTGCAGGCGCGGGGCCGCGTCGGGGCGTCGATGTGGACCGACGCGCTCCGGTCGCTGCTGACCTTCCCGCTCCAGTTGGGGCTGATCCTGCTCGGGCTCGGCGCCGCTGGCATGGCCTACGGGCTGGCCGCGGCGACGTTCCTGACGGTGCCGATCCTCTGGTACTTCGTCCGCGTGCGGCCGGTCGCGCCGGGTCGCGAGACCGTCGAAAACCTCTGGTCGTACGCGAGGTTCAGCATTCCGAACTCGCTGCTCAGTCAGGCCTACGACCGGTTCGACATCATCCTGCTGGGCTACCTGTTAGCGCCCGCCGCCGCCGGCCACTACGAGGTCGCGCTCAAACTCACGGTGCCGGCGACGTTCGTGACGATGGCCGCCTCGAGCAGCCTCATGGCTCGCGTCAGCCACAGACACAGCAAGGGCGAGGAGCTGGGGACGGACGTCTCGAACACGCTGGCGTTTACGAGCATCGTCGCGATCCCGATGTTCTTCGGCGCCGTCGCGATGCCGGAACAGCTCGTCGTGACCTTCTTCGGCCCGGAGTACGCCGAGGCCGCCGTGCTCCTCGTCGGACTCGCGCTCTACCAGATCGCGAAGACCCAGGCCGGCGTGCTCACGAGCGTGATCGACGGGATCGATCGGCCGGACATCAACACGCGCGTCTCGGCGCTGACGCTGGGGATCAACATCGTCCTCGGCGTCGCGCTGACGCTCGTCTACGGCGCGATTGGCGTCGTGGTCGCGACGGCGATCGCCGAGACGCTCCGGTACGTCTGTTCGGCGGTCGTCATCAAACGGCAGCTCCCGTCGGTCGTCCTCTTCCCGCGGACGCTCGGCGAGCAGTTCGTCGCCGGACTCGCGATGTTCGCCGTGATCGTCCCGGTCGAACGCGCCGTCGCCGTCGACCACTGGTACCAGCTCCTCGCGATCGTCGCGCTTGGCGCGGTCGTCTACGCCGTCACGCTGGCGGCGATCAGCCGAAAGCTTCGCATCACGATCAGGGGCGTTGTCCACAGCTCCCGCTTCGAGATCTAGTCTTCAGGGCATGCCCAGCGGACGTCCCGACAGCCAATCGGCGATCAACTCGCCGATCGCTGCAACCCGGTTCGGATCCGCCGTCCAGAACCCGTCCCAGACGCGCGGCTCGGTCTCGAGGCAGACGAGCGCGGCGGTGCTCGAGCGGCGTTCTCCCGTCAGCAGGGTGGCGTCTTCGGAACGACTGTCGACGGAGTCGGGGATACTCTCGACTCGTATACGTGGTTGTTACGGCTAATGTCTCCATAGGCGAAACGCTCTTGAATGTGTTCGATGGACATTTCCATGTGATATGCTACCACTAATCTTTTCCCAGTGGAATCGAGACACGCCGCAGCAGGGACGCACCGACGATCCACGAAGACAACCGTGTCCGTAGCTCGTCCAGACCCGCGACGCCGAAGCATCGAGGTCGAGTACTGGGTAATCGACGACGAGGGTCGGCTGACCGAGCCGGGGGAACTTGTCGCGGCGTCGCCGGGCGCCGAACGGGAGTTCGTCGAACCGGTGCTCGAGATCAAGACCACGCCCTGCGAGACGGCGTCCGAACTGCGCGCGGAGCTGTTCGACCGGATCGGCGCCGTCCTCGAGCAGGCCGATGAGCTCGAGAAGGGTCTCGTGCCGCTGGCGACGCCGGTGGGAGACGAGCGGATTCGCGAACTGCCGAGCGATCGGACGCGGATCCAGAACACGGTCGTCGGCGAGGACTTCGAGTACGTGCGCCACTGCGCGGGGACCCACGTCCACGTCGAGCAGCAGCCCGGACGCGAGATCGATCAGCTGAACGCCCTCGTCGCGCTCGACCCCGCGCTCGCGCTGGTCAACTCGTCACCGTACTACCGCGGGCGTCCGATGGCGGCCGGCGCCCGGTCGAAGTGCTACCGCTGGCTGGCGTACGACGACGTTCCCCACCAGGGCTGGCTGTGGCGCTACGTCTCGGATCGCGCGGAGTGGACGCGACGACTCGAGCGACGGCACGAGGAGTTCGTGACCGTAGCGACCGACGCGGGGGTCTCGCGGCGGACCCTCGAGTCGAACTTCGATCCCGAGAGCGCGGTCTGGACGCCCGTCCAGTTTCGCTCGTCGTTTTCCACCGTCGAGTGGCGCTCGCCGGACACCGCGCTGCCGAGCCAGGTCGTCAGCCTGGCGAACCGTCTGGCCGACCTCGTCGGGGACCTCGAGAACACCGACGTACGCATCGACGGCCAGGAGGGCCGCGTCACGGACGAGACGATCACGCTCCCCGAGTTCGACGCCGTCCTCGAGTACACCGACTCCGCGATTCGGTCGGGGCTCGAGTCCGACGCCGTTCGATCGTACCTCGAGCGGATGGGGTTCGACGTCGACGCCTACGCGCCGCTCTCCCACGAGATCGGCGGCCGGAGACACGTCGGACCCGACGCAGCGCGAGAACTTCGGCTCGAGTACGCCGAGCGACTTGAGCGGGACGTGCGGCGGGCGAAGCCGATGCACAGCGACTGAGCGCTGTGGCAGGTCCAATAACTGGAGCGATAGTCAGCACAACAATAGCTCCGACGGCTCGAGCTCCGGTCGATACAATCGCGTCGGCGACGCGACCGATCGACCGCGCGCTCAGTCGCCGACGACCGGATCACGCTCCCAGAACTCGCTGCCCTTCTTGAGTTTGGGAACCCAGGTGTCCTTTTGCTTCGCGAGGAGCGCGACGCGGGACTCTGGCACCCCTTGAGACTCGGTGAACTCGGGCATGTACGCCTTGACCTCGTCGGCGAACGCCATGACCTCCTCGTGGTCGGGCATCGCCGAGCGGTCGAGCCGGCCCTGCGAGTGGCCGACGTGCATGTACGCCTTCAACTCGACGAAGTCGGGGTCGGCCTGCTGGTAGAAGCCGGCGTACCAGTCGGGGTGGTGCATGTTCTCGCCCTTGACGAGGGTCGTCCGGAGGACGGTGCGGGTTTCGTCCTTTTCGGCGAGAACGTCCATCGTCTCGAGCAGCCGTTCCCAGGCGTCCTCTTCCGTCGCGCCGACGACCTGATCGAAGGTGTGGCGCTCGGGGGCGTCAACGCTGACGTACAGTTGCGTCGGATCGCACTCACGGAGCATCTCGGGCCGGGTACCGTTGGAGACGAGGAAGGTGGTGATATCGCGGTCGCGGAAGGCCTCGATGAGTTCGGGCAGATAGGGGTAGAGCGTCGGTTCACCGTCCAGCGAGATGGCGACGTGTCGGGGCTCCATCGCCTGCTCGAAGACCTCGCGGGGCACCTCGTCGTTGCCGCCGAAGCCCGAGAGCAACTTCTTCTGGAGCCGGATCGAGGCGTCGACGACCGCTTCGGGGTCGTCCCACTCGACGTCGTCCATCTCGTAGGTGTGGCCCTGGTGGTCGCGCCAGCAGAAGACGCAGCGCTCGTTACACCGGACGACCGGCGTCATCTGGATGCAGCGGTGGGACTCGATCCCGTAGTAGATGTACTTGTAACACTTCCCCTCGCCCCGGACGGCGTTGGCCGTCCAGCCGCAGGTCTGGGCGGCGGTGTGGTTCTCGCTGTGGTAGTCCGGACTCGAGACCTGCATCGCGCCGCCGTCTGCACCCTCCTCGCGGTCGGCGTCGGTGTCGGTCCCGCCCTCGACGCCGGTGTCGGCGGAGTCGCTCATGTTGCCCCCGCTTGGACGGGGTCGACCAAAAGGCGTGTGGTGTCGCGCGTCGAACGTGGCTGATTTCGCTCGCGGGACTAACTCGAACGGCGTCTACGTATTGGCCGTCTCGAGCGGCGCCTATTTGTGTGGTAACTTGCCCGGTTCGGCCGGCTCGTCGTCCTCGAGCGTGACCTCGCGTTCGAAGCCGTACAGCACCAGCCCGGTGTTGGCGGTCATGATCGTGCCGGTCGTCGGAGCGGACGTGAACAGGAACAGCCCCGCGCCGACCGCGACGGCGCCCCCGGAGAAGGCGGCCCACAGCAGGGGCCTCGAGACCCCGTTGGCCGTGGCGTCCCGGTAGGTCCAGGCGAAGAGCCCGATCGTCCCCACCACGCCGACGACGGCGACGAGGGTGTCGACTACCATACGTGAGCCTTCGTCGGCCGAAAGAAAAGCGTTCTGAGTGGCTCGTGGTTGGCCCCGCTCGAATCAATTGTTCGTCTACTCGCTCCGCTCGAGGTATCTCTCTGCGGTGGCGCACGCTGGATCACGGTGACCGGCGAGGGAACCGTGATCCGAAGCCGTGCGAGGGATGAGTGAGTGACCGATGGGAGCGAACGAATCGGCTGGGGAGGGCGTGGCACTCACCGTTGCCAGCGTGACGTTGTGTTATTGCTGTATTCGATCTCTGGAAGCAAGGAGTTCCACATTCCCCTCAGCCGATTCGCTCACCGTGATCCGATCCACTGCACATGATTCGATCGCTCCGAGATGAGTTAGTCGACCGACCCGCGAACTCGCTCGAGCACGGCCAGCGTGCCATCGGCGTGAACGTCCTCGAGCACCTCGTCGGCCGCGTCCCGCGCCAGGTCGTCGGCGTTGGCGACGGCGAAGCTCCGGCCGACGGCCTCGAACGTCGAGACGTCGTTGATCGAGTCGCCCACCGCGACGGTTCGCTCGAGGTCGATACCGGCGTGCTCGGCGATCGTCTCGAGGCCGTCGCCCTTGTTCGGCGCGGCGTCCTTGACGTGGTAGGCGTAGCCGGTGTCGATCACCTCGAGGCCGTAGTCCGCGGCGATCTCGCGCAGGGGTTCGACGGGCTGGTCGAGGTTCACGGCGATCTCGGTCTCGCGCCACCGATTGACGGTGTTCTCCGGCCCCCAGCCCGTCTCGTAGCCGGCCGCGCGGTAGTCCTCGAGGACGGCCTGGGCGGCCGCGCGGTCGGCGGTGAAGAAGACGTCGTCGCCGGTGTAGACGACGCCGCCATTCTCGGCGACGACGAGTTCGGGGATGCCCACGAAGTGACAGAGGGCGACGGGGTAGGGGAAGGCTTTCCCGGTGGCGATCACGACGGGCGCGTCCCAGTCGCGGAGGGGGTCGAAGACGCGCGGATCGATGCCCCACCCCTCCGGGCGGGTGAGCGTGCCGTCGATGTCGAGAACCAGCGGCGGATCGTCCGTCATGGCCGTCACTCGAGGGCTGGGCGACCTAAAGGAGTCGGTTCAGTGCGCTCGAGACCGAGAGATCGGTCAGTGACGACGTCCGGTCACCCGGTCTCATCCGAACGCCTGCCCGAGCAGTAGATCGGAGCGTGGTTTCGTTATTCATAGCCCTGTCTGAAACTGAATCGGGGCGGTTCGCTAAGTACGTGTATACGCTGACTGATGCGGACGCAACGGCGACATCGTGGCAGTCCGCACCCATCTACTCGACGGCTTCACGCTCCGAGCTGTGAATCCGTTCTCTGGTCAGGAGGCTCATATGAAGGATCGAAACCGTCTAAACGACGCTCATCGAGTCGAACCCGCGGTCACACAGTACTGTCTCGATCGGGACGTGCTTTTTCGCACATCGAACCAACTGCCGGTGACTTCGATCCCGAGTATCGGTAAAATCTTGATGAATCGAATCCTACAGGGGTGTCCCCCGAGGCAATTCACCTCGTTGCGTCGTGACGAACGAGCGTATCGTCAGCGAGGTACCGATCGAGGACGTGAGCGTCCGCTTCGAGCGTCTCGAGATGGCGGCGCAGGAGTTCGCTCGTCGCCGTATCCCCGAGTCGGTCCGCCAGTTCGATGTGTTCGCGCCACTGCACTGCGAGCGTCGCGTACCCATCGAGGTCACGCTCGAGCGACGACCGGATATCGTAGTGATGGGCGTCCTCGATGTATATCGGCGCGTGTTGGCGGATACCCATCGGCCCGCAGGCTGGGACACCGCCGAGCGCGGTGATCCGAATGGCGATGTCGTCGGTCATCTCCGTGAGACGGTTGGCAGCATCCTCGAGGAAGTCACTGATCGGCTTCGATTCGGTCCCCTCGACGAGCCAGTAATGCTTGCGCACCTGGTTGAAGAGGATATACAGTCCCGATACTTCGCTGTTCAAGGCCCTGACCAACTCTTCGGCAACGTTCTGTTCGAGTCGGAGCCCGTTGTCAGCTACCGTGTCCCATTCCTGACGGATGTGAGACGAGTCGGGGCTCCAGAGATGGGGTGTTCTCATCATCGTTCCTTCAGCACCTCAGCTCGAACGAGCGTGTCATCTTCGAGTAATTGCTCGATGATGTGAGCGTCCTCTTCGAGGCCTTCGAGGCGGTCACGGAGCAGTTCGGCCGTGCCCGGGTCGGCTTTCTCTTCCGCAAGAGCGACGTGTTCACGCATGCTGACGATCAGGGTCGAATATCCCTCGAGATCGCCCTTCAAAGAGGCACGAAGGTCGTAGAGATCCTCGGCCTCGAGGTGGACTTCGGCCCGTTCCTGCAGTGTCGGCGGTGTGTTCGGGGGAATCCCGCCCAGTTCAACGATCCGAATCGCGACCTCGTCGTTAACCTCGCGCACGCGCTTGTACGCGTCCTCGAGGAAGGTAGCAACCGCCTCGTGTTCGGCACCTGCAGCAGTCCAGTAATGCTTGCGAAGCAGGTAGAACAGGTTGAACGATCCCGCATGGTCGATGCTCAAGGCGTCGATGATCACCTCGGCATCGGCGGGGTGGATCCGGAGTTCGTTTTCGGCGATAGTGCCCCACTCTTGACGGCGCTCGCCCGTATCGGGTTCCCGAACGAGTCGGCCTTGTTTTTGTGCCATTTCGGTCACCTATTCAGTGAGTGGCACTCTCGAGGACCAGCGTGTCGTCTTCGAGGTAGTGCTCGAAGTGGTGACCGTCTTCCTCGAGGTGGACGAGGATCTCACGTAACATCTCGCCGGTCGCAGGGTCACCGAGGTTCTCGGCGAGTTCGATGCTGTCGCGCATCGACTCGATGATGTCGCCGTACATTTCAAGATCATTCTCGAACATCGTGCGGACGTCGTAGACGTCTTCTCCCTCGAACTCGACGGTGGCGCGGTCCTCGAGGTTTGTTGGGCCCGAGACGGGGACGCCGCCCAGCGCCTGCGCACGCTCGGCGATTTCGTCGGCCCCCTCTTCGACGTGTTCGTAGGCGTCCTCGAGGAACTCGTGAAGCGGGAGGAACTCTGCGCCTTCGACGACCCAGTGGTGTTTCTTGAGTTGGTGGTAGAGGACGTACGAGTTCGCCAGTTCGGAGTTTAGCGCCTCGACGACCTGCTCGGCTTTGTCTTGATCGAGTCGGAGAGCGTTTTCATCGACGGTGCCTGCCTGTTGACGGACGGTTGTCTCTTGGGAACTCATTGCATGGATGTAATCGCTCGACCTTCATATACCTTTCAGGTACTGAATACTTTTGGGGAGCCTAAATCTATTTTGTCGGTCCTGTACTATCAGAACACCTACTGAATTCCCCGGGATGAGTAGGTGTCCGCTCCCTCACGCGCTTCAAAATACACCGTAACACTACTGCTAGACCAGTGCGATCACGATGACGGTACTTCCGGCGGCGCCGGCGAGAACTCCGACTACTCGTGCTAGTTGCTCACCCCACGCGACCGTTCGCTCGAGCGAGAGCACGACCGCGATGAGCGCCATCCAGACGATATTCATCGAGCCCACGATCACCATGAATGCGAACAGCGCCCAACAACACCCGACGCAGAAGACGCTGAACTGCCAGCTCATCCGAACGGCGCCGCGCACTCCCGGTTGGTGATGACTCATGAGGAATCCGAGCGGCGACCGGCAATACCGCAGACACCGGTATTTGTACGGCGAGAGCTGGTACCCCGACAAGAGGAGCAACGACCCACCCATCAGGAGCCCGCCGTGGGCGTTCGCGAGGGTGACGATCGGTACCACCGCGTTAACGACGAGCGGGACGATTCCTGTCAGTGTCCACACGAGCGCGTACGTTCCGAGAAACGCCCCGACCCGTGCTCCTTTCCCCGCTATCGTCGTCCCCTCGAGCGTCTCGGCGTACAGCCGGAAGAGCGGGACCGACGAGGGGTACATCATGGCGATCATCATCACACCCCACATGAGCAGGTAGAGGCTGATACCGGTCAGCCCGTTCGAGACGGCCATCGCTTCCGGTGCTCCCGGGTCGGACATCTGCAGCCCCATCCGTCCGCCGGACATCGGGAGCCACCGACCCACGACCGCCGCCCAGGCGAGTAACGCGAGTACGTACGTGACGAGCGCGACGATCGGAACGCGTCGACGGGTGAACCGGTTTCGAAACGAGTCGTGTCTTCCCATGGTAGATCGTCCGTATCGCCGTCGTTCCGTTCTCAGGAGTTCGCCAGTTCGAAGTCCCCGAGGTAGGCGTTGTTCCCGGAAACGTCCCACGTAAACTGATCGTCGTAGGAGACGGTGGCCGTGGCCGACTTGCCGGTCTGCACCTCGAGGCTCTCCGTCAGCGGGTGGGGAGAGACCGTCCCGACCTCCTCGTTGAATCCGACCGCGCCGCTCGCGTCCATCTCGACGGCGTCCCCGATCTCGACGGAGAAGTCCGATCCGTCCCGCGAGAAGCTGATCGGAACGGTCGCAACGTCGGCGGACCGGACGTGCGTATCGGCGACGGGTGCCCAGATCCCACCGGCGCGGCCGGAATAGATGTCTTCGATGGCCTCGCGCTGGTCGTCATCGGCCGTTTCGTCGACGAGTAACACGATATCCCACTCCGTCTCGGGGGCGAACATGACGCCCTCATCGGTCGAAATGAGCATGCCGACATCCACCCCGCTCAAGTCGACATCGCCGTAGCTCCCTTCCTCGATGTGCCACGCCAGCGAGACGGTACAGACGTCGTCGTCCGGTGGTTCCATCCACACGCACTGACACGCGACGTCACAGTTGCAGGCTTCGACGTAGTCTCCCTTGATGATCCACTCGTTTGCCATTGCTGAACACCGTGTTATACGGCAGCAAGTGCCACGATAAAGCTATCTAGTGAAACTAGCCCACCCGATGAAAGCGCCGAGTTGGCCGTCCGATACGCGCCGCTCAGAAAACAGCCTCGCTCCCGTTGAGCGTCAATGGTACCGGAACCCAAATAGTATCCAGCAGAGTTGAAAGGCAGACCGCAGTCGAATTTCGGATTCCCTCAGAGCCCGAGATAGCCCGAGTTGGGGAGTAGCCCAGCCAGATACAGGAGGCCGAGGACGAACATGAACGCCGCGATAGCCATCGCTGGCGGGTCGACGTGGGTCCCGGAGTGCGAGTAGAACACGCGCTGGGACACCTCGCCGATGAGGCCGCTGATCGCGCCGAACGCGCCGGCAACGAGCAGGGCGATCGGTTCGCTCCCGATCGCGGGCATCGCGATCACCGCGCCGACGGCGCCCAGCAGCGTGATGTGGTGGGTGACCGGAATCTTCTCGACCCCGAGGTTGAGGAAGAGCAGGCTCATCGCCGAGATGCCGTAACCGAGGAAGATGCTACCGGTCTCGAGCCAGATGAAGCCGCCGAGGATCCCGCCGACGATGCCGATGGCGGTGACGCCGGACCACTCGTACTGGTGTGGCAGCCAGGGCTCGGTCGCCAGCCGGTCGGTCTGGGTCCCGCCGTCAGTGGCCATGCGCTTCTCCTCGCGCTCGAACGGGGACATGTCGAGGACGCTCGAGCCGCCGACCCGGCCGACTATCGGATAGCCGAAGGCGAGTCGAGCGAGGAACGCCGTCGCCACGACCGAGAGCGCGATGTTGTCCGTCGGGAAGCCGAGCCCGCCCATCACCTGGGTGATGAGCATCCCGAGCACGCCGAAGAGCGCCCCGACCGCGAGGATGTCGGGTTTGGTCCCGAAGGCGTAGAGGATGTTCTTCCCGAAGTGGTAGTCCCAGTCGGCGGGATCCATTTCGGGATACTTCTTCCCAGCGTAGGCCGTCGCGGCGACGCCGCCGGCGAAGGCGATGTGCGGCCCGGTGACCGCACCGAAGCCGATTACGTCAGTGATGCCCGTTGCAATGTCGCCGGCGCCGATCGCCTCGGCGGCGCCGATTTCGCCCTCGAGGACGGCGAGCCCTTCACCGAGGAAGACGACGAAGCCGGTGAAGACGAAGGAGGGAAGCGCGCCGAGAGCCGCGCCGAACGCCCCGCCGGCGAGCGCGGCGATGAGCAGGACGGCGAACGCTTCGGTCTCCATGCCGATAATCGGAATCTGGAGTATGGTTCCGAACATAGCTCACTCCTCGTCGTCCCGCGCCCAGTCGCGCGCTCGGTCGACCGCTTCCGTCCAGCGCGCGTAGCGGTTGTCGGCCCGGTTAGCGTCCATCTCGGGTTCGAACTCGCGGTCGATCTGCCAGTTGTCTCGCAGGCTGTCGACGTCGTCCCAGTAGCCCACGGCCAGCCCGGCGGCGTACGCGGAGCCGAGTGCCGTCGTCTCGTCGACGACCGGGCGGACGATCTCCGAGCCGATGATGTCGGACTGGAGCTGACAGAGGTAGTTGTTCTTGACCGCGCCGCCGTCGACCTTCAGCGAGGTCATCTCGATGCCCGAGTCGGCCTCCATCGCCTCCGCGACGTCACGGGTCTGGTAGGCGATCGACTCGAGGGTCGCCCGGACGATGTGTTCTCTCCGGGTGCCACGGGTCATCCCGACGATGGTGCCGCGAGCGCGCTGATCCCAGTGGGGCGCGCCCAGTCCGGTGAACGCGGGGACGACGTAGACACCGTCCGTCGAGTCAACGCTGCGGGCGAGTTCGGCCGTCTGGGCCGGGTTGTCGATCAGCGAGAGGTCCTCGAGCCACTCGATCGCCGCGCCGGTGATGAAGATCGACCCCTCCAGCGCGTACTGGACGTCCTCGCCCGAGCGCTGGAACCCGATCGTCGTCAGCAGGCCGTGGTCGCTCGTGACGGCCTCGCTGCCTGTGTTCATCAGGAAGAACGAGCCGGTGCCGTAGGTGTTCTTCGCGTCGCCGGCGTCGAAACAGGTCTGGCCGAACAGCGCGGCCTGCTGGTCGCCAAGCGCCCCTGCAACCGGAATCTCGTCCTCGAGGAAGCCGTCCGGATCGGTCGTCCCGTAGGTGTCGTCGTCGCTGGACGGGCGGACCTCGGGGAGCATCTCCTTCGGGACGTCGAACTCCGCGAGGAGGTCATCGTCCCACTCGAGGTCGTGGATGTTGTACAGCATCGTCCGCGAAGCGTTCGTGACCTCGGTGATGTGCTCGCCGGTCAGGTTGTAGATCAGCCAGCTATCGATCGTGCCGAACAGCACGTCGCCCTTCTCCGCGCGGTCGCGGATGTCCTCGGGCCGGGAGCGCTCGAGTTTGATCGGGTCGGCGTTGTCGAGCAGCCACTCGGCTTTCGTCGCCGAGAAGTAGGCGTCGGCCTCGAGGCCGGTCTTCTCGCGGATCGTCTCGACCTGTCCCTCCGCTTCGAGTTGCTCGACGCGGTCGGTCGTGCGCCGGTCCTGCCAGACGATGGCGTTGTGGACCGGCCGGCCGGAGTCGGCGTCCCACAGCAGCGTCGTCTCGCGCTGGTTGGTCACGCCGATGGCCTCGAGCTGATCGGGACTGATCCCCGCCTGACCGAGCGCCTGCGTGATGACGCTCTTGGTATTCTCCCAGATCTCCATCGGGTCGTGCTCGACCCAGCCGGGTTCAGGATAGATTTGTTCGTGCGTTTCGTAGGCGTTCGCGACGACCTGGCCGCCGTGATCGAACACGATAAAGCGCGTCCCGGTCGTCCCCTGGTCTACCGCACCGACGTACGTGGATTCTGTCACTGGTGATCTCCCTCGTTGCTCCGCGCGATGTCTTTACCGACGATCGCACGATACTGGTAAACAATACCTACTATCATTATAAAATTTGTTGAACTCCTAAATTGTATTTCATATACTATCTGATACCACCTGGCCAATTACCCCTGGTAATCGTCCGTTTCGGCTATTTTCAGGCTTCTCGACCGTTTCGGATGGTCAGTCGGCGTCACGTCGTTCGAGCGGCAATCTCGAGGCAACCGACTCGTTACGGACGTTCCGGAACCGTCGATAAAATAAAGGTCCGGGAGAGAGAGGGTTGAACGAAGGCATGGCAACGGACACCGAGGTCCTCGTTCTCGGAGGCGGGTCGACGGGCTGTGGCATCGCGCGGGATCTGGCGATGCGCGGCCTCGAGGTGACCCTCGTCGAGCGAGGCAATTTGACCGACGGCACGACCGGCCGTATGCACGGCCTGCTCCACAGCGGCGGCCGCTACGCCGTCTCTGATCGCGCCAGCGCGACGGAGTGTATCGAAGAAAACGAGATCCTCCGGGAAATCGCCGGCCACTGCGTCGAGGAGACCGGCGGCCTGTTCGTCCAGCGCCCCGAGGACTCGGACGACTACTTTCAGGAAAAACTCGAGGGCTGTCGGGACTGCGGGATCCCTGCGCGCGTCCTCTCGGGGCGGGAGGCCCGCGAGGTCGAACCCTACCTCGCGGAAGACGTGAAACGAGCCATCGAGGTCCCCGACGGCGCGGTCGATCCGTTCCGGCTCTGCGTCGCGAACGCGATCGACGCCGAGGCCCACGGCGCGCGCGTCGAGACCCACGCGGAGGTGGTGGACCTCTTACGAGACGGCGACGACGTCTACGGCGTCGAGGTGCGCCACGAGTCGGGGCCCGGCAAGCGGACGCACGCGGCGGCCGGCACGACCGAGGAGATCACCGCCGAGTACGTCGTCAACGCGACGGGCGCGTGGGCGGGGGAGATCGGCGCGATGGCCGACCTCGAGATCGAAGTTCGCCCCTCCAAGGGCGTCATGACCATCATGAACGTCCGGCAGGTCGACACCGTCATCAACCGCTGCCGGCCGAAGGGCGACGCCGACATCGTCGTCCCCCACGAGACGACGGCCATCCTCGGGACGACCGACGAGGAGGTCTCCGATCCGGACGACTTCCCCGAGGACCAGTGGGAGGTCGACCAGATGATCGACACCCTCTCGGAGCTCGTTCCGATCCTCGAGGAGGCGCGGACGATCCGCTCCTTCTGGGGCGTGCGCCCGCTGTACGAACCGCCGGGGACCGGCACGCAGGACCCGACGGACATCACGCGGGACTTCTTCCTGCTCGACCACGCCGACCGCGACGGCGTCTCCGGCATCTCGAGCATCGTCGGCGGCAAGTTCACCACGTACCGCGCGATGGCTGAAGAGATCTCCGACCACGTCTGCGAGAAGTTGGGCGTGAACGCGTCCTGTGCTACCGCCGACGAACCGCTGCCTGGGAGCGAGAACATCGAGACCCTCGAAGCCGGCATGGACGATTTCGGCCTCCGGTCGCCGGTCGCGCGCCGGAGCAAACAGCGCCTGGGGAGTCGGGCGAGCGAGGTCCTCGAGACCGACGAGGCAAACCCCGTGGTCTGTCAGTGCGAGGGCGTCACGCGCGCGGAGATCCGCGACGCGGTCGACCAGTCGGGGACGGACCTGAACGCGGTCCGCATCCGTACGCGGGCCTCGATGGGCAACTGTCAGGGCGGTTTCTGCTGTCAGAACATGGCCAACGAACTCCACCCCGAGTACGACGAGGAGACGGTCCGCGCAGCGCTGGACGAACTCTTTCAGGAACGCTGGAAGGGCGAGCGCCACGCGCTGTGGGGTGAACAGCTCTCACAGGCCATGCTCAACTACGCCCTCCACGCGACGACGATGAACCGGGATCGGGATCCCGCGGGCGAACCGACGGCAATCGAGTTCGCCGACTTCGACGGAGGGGCCTGAGATGGCCATCGAAGACGACGTTCTCGTGATCGGCGGCGGCCTCGCGGGCGCCACCGCGGCGCTTGCGGCCGCAGATGCCGCGCCCGACGTCCGCGTCCGACTAGTGACGTACAAACAGAGCACGCTCCGCCACGCCAGTGGACTGATCGATATCCTCGGCTACGCGCCTGGCTCGCCCGAGGAGGGACCGCTCGTCGATCCCTTCGACGCGCTTTCCGACCTCCCCGAGGGCCATCCTTACGAGCGCGTCGGGAGCGAGGCCGTCCGCGAGGCGCTGGCCTTCTTCGACGACGTCGCGGGCAACGCCTACGCGGGCGACCACACCGACGCGAACGCGCTGGTCCCGACCCACGGCGGCACCGTCAAACCGACCGCGCGGTATCCCGTCTCGACGGCCGACGGCCTGGCCAGCGACGACCGCGACGCGCTACTGGTCGGCTTCGAGACCTTGCCGGACTTCGAGGCGCCGCTGGCCGCCGCCCACCTCGAGGCCGCGGGCGCGCCGTTCTCGGCCCGCGGCGCGACGATTCCGTTCCCCGGAATCGTTCGGGACGACGCGAAGGTGACCCGCTACGCACACCTGCTGGATCAGGACGAGACCGTGACGACCGGCGCGCGCGAGGCGCTCGCGACGACGGTCGCCGAACGCCTCGCGGACGAATCCCGCGTCGGCTTCCCCGCCGTGTTGGGTGACGAGCACGCGGCCGAGGTCCGCGCCGACCTCGCGGATGCACTCGGCGCCGACGTCTTCGAGGTCCCCATGGGGCCGCCCAGCCTCCCCGGCATGCGACTCGAGGACCTGCTGTACGACGCGCTCGAGGACGCGGGCGTTCGCGTCACGTCGGGCGTGCCGGTGATCGATTACGAGACGGCCACCGAGGCGGACGCGGTGGCGGCAGACGGCGGCAGCGGCGCCGACCGCATCGATCGCGTCGTCGTCGACCGCAACGGCACCGAGATCCCCCACCGCGCCGACCAGTACGTCCTGGCGACGGGCGGGCTGGTCGGCAAGGGCGTCCGCTCGGAGCGCGAGCGGGTGTTCGAGCCGATCTTCGACTGCCACGTCCCCCACGCCGCCGACCGTTACGACTGGTTCGTCGACAACGTCTTCGGCGACCAGCCCTACGCGCGGTTCGGCCTCGCGTCCGACCGCGACCTCCGTCCGCTTGACGCCGGCGACGAACCGGAGTTCGCGAACCTGCGGGCCGCGGGCGCAGTGCTCGGCGGCTACGACTTCGCCGCCGAGAAGTCCGGCGCGGGCGTCTCGCTCGCGACGGGCTACGTCGCCGGGACGCGAGCCGGAGAGGAGGTGGGTGAATAACGATGACCAACTGGAGAACCGACGACCGGCCGAGCGACTCGAGAGCGAGCGAGACACGACGACCACGACTACACTCATGAGCGACGCAGAGCAACCGACCGACGATCACGTACCGGGAGCCGAAGAGGAGGAGTTCGAACCCATCCAGGTGTTCCCCGAGGCCGAGGAGATGGACCTCCGGCCGGGAGCTGACAACTGCTACAAGTGCTCGACCTGCGACACCAACTGTCCCGTCGCCGAGGTCGACGACGAGTTCCCCGGCCCGAAGTTCCAGGGCCCCGAGCAGTGGCGGCTCAAGCGCCAGGACGACCACGACGTCGACGACTCGGTGATGAAGTGTTCGAACTGCATGCGCTGTGACAGCGCCTGCCCCTCCGAGGTCCCCCTCTCGCAGATGCACAACACGGCCCGCGGGGAGTACGTCGAGGAGCAGATGGAGAAATTCTCTCGGGAGTACCTCCGCAATCGGATCCTCGCGAACTACCGGCGACTCGCGCCGCTGGCGGCGGCGTTCCCCCGCACGGCGAACTTCGTGATGGGGCTGTCCGTCACGAAGTGGATGGGCGAGAAGCTCCTGGGAATCACGAGCGAGCGGGAGTTCCCCGAGTTCGCGACCGAGACGTTCCGCGAGTGGTGGACGAAGCGCGGCGGCGCGAAGGTCGAAAACCCGGACAAGCGGATCGCCTACTTCCACGGCTGCTACTCGAACTACAACACGCCCGAGGTCGCGAAGGCGCTCGTCCGCGTCTACGAGCACTTCGGCTACGAGATCATGGTCCCCGACCAGTCCTGTTCTGGGACGCCGATGTTCGCCAACGGCATGCTCGAGGACGCACGGCGGGCCGCCGAGACCAACGTCCGCGAACTCGCCGCGGCACTGGAGGACGGCGCCGATATCGTCGCCTCCTGTAGCTCCTGTTCGATGTCGCTCCGCCAGGAGTACCCCGAACTGTTCGATTTCGAGAACACCGAGACGGTGGCCGAGAACACCTGGGACGCCGTCGAATACCTCCGAGTTCACGAGGATCTCGAGAGCGAACTCGAGGGGCGCTCGGTCGAGGGTGACGAGTTCGACGACTTCGCCTATCACGCACCGTGTCATTCACGTAACCAGGGGCTCGACGGACAGACGATCGAAGTGCTCAGCATGATTGACGGCATCGAGGCCCACGACGTCGGCGACTCCTGTTCGGGGATCTCCGGCACCTACGGCTGGAAGGAGGAGAACTACGAGACGTCGATGAAGATCGGCGAGGAGATGTTCGAGCACATGGACGCGGCCGACGCACAGACCGGGCTGACCGAGTGTCCGACCTGCTCGATGCAGATGGAACACGGTACCGGCTACGAGATCAAACACACGCTCGAGGTCCTCGAGGCGGCGCTGGTCGGGTCCGGCTCGGCTGCGGGCGGGCGCCGGGAGGCCGGGTAGATGGAGCTGCGGGAGCGCATCGCCCGACGACGATCGGCGCGACAGGACCGCGAGATCCTCGTTGACCGGGACTATCTCAGTCCGGTGGTCCACCCCGCGGACCCGATCGGTCGCGGCCCCGTCTTGGAACAGTTGCTCGACGCGCTCGAGGCGGTGTTCGACGGCGAGTTGCCGCCACCGATCGCCGTGGTCGGCCCGGCGGGCGCGGGCACGTCCGCGATCGTCACCGCCGTCTTCGACGCGTTGAACGAGCAGCTCGGCGAATCGTCTCGGTCGATCGGCACGACGACCCGGGCGGGTCGGGTCGGGTCCTCGACGTGGTTCGTCTACGTCGACGGCCGCCGCGTCGAGAGCGCCTTCGCCCTCTACCGGACCGTCCTCTCGGTGCTCTCGAGCGAACCCGTCCCCGAGAGCGGCGTCGGGACCGACGACCTTCGCGACCGACTTCAGCGGCAACTCGCGCGGCCGGATCGCCACGCGGTCGTCGCGGTCGACCACCACGACGAGCCCGAGACGCTCGCCTACGAGCGAGCCCGCGAGTTGCTCGCGCCCGTCACCGATAGCGTCTCGATCGTCGCCGTCGGCCGGGAGGCCCCCGACGAACTGGCGGCCGAGCAGCCGACCGTCACCGTCCCGGCCTACCGCGATCACGAACTCGTCGAGGTGATCTCCGATCGCGCGTCGACGGGGCTCGCCGCCGGCGCGCTCGATCACGAGTCCGTCCGCGAGCTGGCGGCGTGGGCCAACGGGAACGCCCACGACGCGCTCGCGGCTCTGTTCGGCGCCGCCGTCGTCGCGAGTCGGGACGGGAGCGACAGGGTCGCCGCGGAGCACCTCGAGCAGGCGAAAGCCGACGTTCCCGACGACTGCGTCCACCTCGATCGGGTGCTCTCGCTGTCCGAGACCCGCCAGCGCGTGCTGCTCGATCTCGTCGCCATCGACGCCGCCGACCGCCCGATCCGTGATCTCGCGACCGAGATCGCCGACCGATCGTCGCTGACCGCCGGCACCGTCAAACGATTCCTCTACGAACTCGCCGATCACGGCGTCGTCGAACGCGTCCCGCTCTCGACGACCGGGAGCGGCCGCCGCCCCAGCACCCTCGCGGTGCGGTTCCCGACGATCGCGTTCCGGACGCTCGGACCGAGCCCCAACGAAACCGACGAGCCCGCGGACGGGGACGATACTGCACCCGCGTCCTGATCGCTCCGCTCGAGTCTCCGCTGTCGAACCGAATCCTCGCTATCGTATTGGACGCTCCCCACCGAAGTCAGGTTCGCCGTCGCGGTCAGTTATCGGGCGGTATCGAAAATCAGTGCCGCTCCGTCTCGTGTTTCTCGTCGCCGCTCAGTACTCGAGGTCGTCGGTGTACCAGTCGACCAGTAACACGGCGCCAGCGCCGACGAACGCCATCGCGACGGCGATGCCCGGCGTTCCGAGCGACGTCTCGCCGAGGTTGCTCAGGACGCGCTCGACGGGCAGTCGCAACGCGCCCACCATCAGGCTCACCAGCGCGGCCAGCGTCGCGGCCCGGTAGTGCTCGAGGGCATAGCCGACCGCGTGGGCCATCGTGAACAGGCCGACGACCGCGCCGACGCCGAAGACGACGACGACCGTTCCGGTCTCGAGGACGGGCGCCAGCGCGCCGCCGTCGAGCAGGCCGAGGAGCGCGTCGATGAACCCGCTCAACGTCCCCGTCATGTACTCGTACTGGCCGAGGATCAGGAGGAAGAACGCGCCCGACACGCCGGGGAGGATCATCGCACAGATGGCGACCGCGCCGGCGACGAGGATGATCGGCAGCCCGTGCGGGACGTTCCCCGCGGTCGTCCCCGAGACCGCGAACGCGAGCGCGATCGCGCCGACCGAGATCGCCACGCGGCCGACCGTCCACCGGTCGATCTCGCCGTAGAGGACGACCGCCGACGCCGCGATCAGCCCGAAGAAGAAGCCGTACGTCGCCACCGGAGACGTCGTCGCCGCCTCGTGCATGAGACTCGAGAGGAGCACAATCGCCGTCCCGACGCCGAGTCCCAGTGACAGCAGAAACGGGATCTCCATTCGCTCGAGTTCCGTTCGGAGTTGCGCTCGAGCCTCGGGATCGTGAGGCCGCAACGCCGGGCGAAAGGCCCGGGGATCGATGGCGGTGATCGCGCGGATCAACCGGTCGTAGATGCCGACGATGAGCGCGATCGTCCCGCCCGAGACGCCGGGGACGACGTCGGCCGCGCCCATCGAGAACCCCTTGCAATACACGGCGAGAAAGTCCCGCATTACTGGAGCTATTTCGGACGGGGAGAAAAGCGTTCTCACTTCCGGAGGTCGCTGTAGGAGGTCGGATTTTGCGACGCGAATTCCGTTCGAAAATCGACTGCGACGACGGGGCTCGGGTCGCCGTTAGTTGTCCTCGGTTTCGGCGCCGTCGTCGGTTTGGTTGCCGTCAGTCTGGTTGCCGTCGCCGGTCTGGTTTCCGTCGGCAGTTTCGTTGCCGCCGTCAGTTTCGTTGCCGTCTGCCGAGCCGCCGTCGGTTTCGTTCCCGTCGGTCTCGTTGCCGTCCGACTCGTCGGGGTCCTCGAGTTCGGTCTGCTCGAACCCGTCGACGGTGATGGTCTCGCCCTTGACCACTTCGGTCTCGGGAACCGCCGTCTCCGTTGCGTAGCCGGTTTCGCCCGGCTCGCCGACGGTCACCTCGTACTCACCGGTCGCTTCGACGGAACTGTTCGTGTAGCCGTCCTCGACGCCGAGTTCGTCGTTGGTCGCGTAGGGGACGGTCAGTTCGAACGAGCCGTCCTCGGCGACCTCGGTCTCTTGGGTGTAGTTGAACGTCCGACCGGCGTTCGTCTCGAGTTCGACTTCGACGCTGGCCGTCGTCTCGTTCCCGAGCACATCGGCGTCGTCGTCGACGGTGCCGGTGAGCGTCGCGCCCTCGACGCGCTCGAACGTCTTCACCGCGGCGGCGCTTCGGGCGCCGAGCAGCTGCTGGGTCGGGTTCTGCTGGATGCTCTGGATCCGCTGGAAGCCCATCTGTTGTATCGCCACCGACGGCCGACCCTCGCCGGGAGCCGCGAGCTCGCCGTCCTGGTAGTAGATCACGTCGCCCTCCTGGTAGCCCAGTTCCTGCAGTTCCTGGCCGGCCTGTCCCTGAATCGCGGGAGTATACACCTGCGCGTAGGCGACGATCGTCGCCGTTCCGGCGTCGGCGTTCTCGTGGACGGTCCGGTAGTGCTCGAGCCCGTCAGCGTCGTCGAAGTACAGCTGGGACTGCATCGTGTCGTAGTACGGGATGGAGCCGTTCTGGTAGTCGTTGATGTTCACCGGTTGTCCGTCCTCGTGGCCCTCCGGCGTCACGTAGTGTTCGTAGTTCGGCCCGGACCACGCGGTGATCGCGGAGAACTTCCCGGCCGCCATCTCGTAGTCGATCATCACGTACCGCAGTTCCTCGTTGGTGGCGCCCTCGGACAGCGACTCGAGTTCCTCGGTGGACTTGTCGGCCGGGTTCTCGCCGGCGGCGATGGTATCCAGCACCAGTTCGCCGCGTTCCTCGGACTCGGCGGTCAGGAACGACGAGGCGGACGGCGCGTTCTGCTGGAACGGGTTCGCGTGGGGGATCCGCTCACCCTGCGTCGTTATCAGGTGGCCGTAGTCCCACCACGACATCACGCCGTAGGCCCCGTCCGGATAGTCGTAATCGCCGTCGGCGGGCGCTTGATACGTTCCGAAGTACTCGAGTTGATCGGCGTTTTCGTGCTCGCCCCAGTTGCCCGGCGCGGGCGTGTTGTTGGCGAGCCACTCGTTCGACCCCTCCCAGACAATCGTCGCATCGCTGGAGGGAGCGGTGTTGCTGGCCTGCTCCCAGCTGGTCGAGCTATCGGCAGCGATCGGCGGGAGCAGCGGCGCGAACAGCAAGATTACGACGAGGAAGAGCACGATCACCTGGTAGGTTTCGATCTGGCGGAAAGAGTCGATCCCACCGCGGATATCGAGGTTGAAGATCTCAACGACATCCGCGATGAAGACGGCGTTGACAACTGCGACTGCGAGCACGAGATAGTAGGTGAAACGAACCTGCGTCGCCGTCATGCTGATGAGGAACAGCGACCAGACGATGACCAGCGTGTACTCAGCCCGGAATTCGCGGTCGCGGAGCGGACGGGCGACGAGGAGTGCGAGTCCCACGAGCATGGAGTAGAAGGCCATGCCGAACTCCTCACGTACGTGATTTCCGAAATTGTCTGGTGGCTGTGCTTCTGAAATCGTGAGCGTCCCTGAACTCGGGTTCAGTGGGAGCAGTCGGCTCGTGAGGTTTCCGATTAGCGTATTGTATAGCCCGGGCAGCGCGAGCCACATAACGAGCAGAATCGCGACGGCGATACCGCCGATCGCGACGGGATAATATTGGCGCTCTATGCCGCGATTGTTCCACTCCCGAGCTAGCCAGGCCATGAAGACACAGCCGACGGCGATGAGGAGGGCAGTGAGAGGTTGTAGGTAGCTGAAGGTGGTGACACCGAATCCGGATCGCTCGATTAGCAGCGTTGTCGTCAGCGCGGTCACGCCGAGACTGACTGCGCCGACGAACGCGATATGATCCGGGGAAACGCCACGGAGGTAGTCCAGACAGAGCTGAATTGCAAAGAAGACGCCGAAGATGCCGACGAGAACGATCGCTGACGGCCACACCCAGATGTACAGCATCATCGCGATCCCCGCGAGGACGCTGTACATCGTCGGTGCGCGGAGCGCGTTCCAGTCGCGATCGACGATCAGTTCGTAGACGGGCTTTTGCTGTTCGCCCGAGCGAAGGGCGGCCATCATCGCGACGACGGCGATCGCCATGAACAGTACCTCGCCGACGTGGTGATCGAGTTGGCCGACCGTCGATCTGGTCAGAAACGTTCCCGGTGCGAGTGCGAGTATAGCGATGGCGACGAGTCCGCCGAGCGTGCCGCCGAGCCGACGACCCATGTAGAACACGGGAATCGCGACCAGTGCGGCCATCGCCGGGATCATCAGTAGCGCGACGGCGTAGACGGTCTCCGGTGACGGATCACCGAGACCGACGATCATCGCGACCGTGACGATTATTTGGTCGAACAGCGTCCCGAACTGCCCGACGTAGGTCCCTTCAGGAAATCCGGACCACACCTCGTAAGGCATCGTGTTCGGATAGTTCTCCGCCGTCCATTCGATCGTTCGCCACTGGTACCAAGAGTCGACGCCCGCGAGGGCAGGCGAACCGTCGTCGGTAACGAATTGATCGTACGCCTGGGTCCGTACCCAGAACATAAACAGCATCACAGCCCCGAGTACGGGGATGTGATACCAGTTACTCCACGTCTCGAGGAGAGAGGGTGACGTCTCGGACTCCTCGACGTGTTCGGTGTCCGTACTCATTAGGTTGCACCAGACCCAAGTCAAGAATAAGCCTTGTCATCTACTCGCGGTGCTTTCATGTATTGTTGTTGTTTGGCCCGAAATACTGACAGTGGCGTCTATGGAACACCTCCAATAGACATTTCGGCCATTCCGAGGGGAGTATCTATGTATCCGCCCTTACTTGTTCGCTGCCAATACTCGTTAGGAGACACCAATTCCAAGCGAAGAATGAGCCTATTCATTCATTTGTAGAAGTTGGTATTTAGGTCTATAACTGGAATGGCTTATTTTTCTAAGCGATAGCTATGACAATCTGGTTGAAGAAGTAGCTCAATCCGACAACGCGTCTGAGAGGATACCTCTGACAGTGATGCGGAAGGACTCACTGATAGCGACGAGTGCGGCAAAGTAGATTGCACCGCCAAGACTGATGAGGAACAGCAGCTCTCCCCACCATGAAATGCCGAGAACACCATGAGCGAACTCGACGGTGATGAACATGACTCCGCCCGCGAGAATTTGGTCACGGAACGGTTGTGTGAACACGGGGACGTCGGGGAGATACTGCTTGAGAGCGTACACGGTGAGAGTGTATTTCACGAACTCAGAGACAACCGTTGCGGCAACGACGCCGACAATGCCGTACCAACGAAGAAGGAGGTAACCGAGGCCGAGATTAAGAACAAGTACTACTGCTGACACACGTGTGTTAATGTCCGGACGGTCGATGCCACTAATTGTTGATTGGGCCTGACTCGTCTGCATACTTACTATCCGGAACAGCGCGATTCCAACGAATGCCAGTCCGACGCCGCTGTACTCGGATCCGAACACCGTCACGAGCAGGTCGTTCGGCATCGCTGCAGCGCCAAAGAAGATCGGAATCGCAATCACACTCGCGTGTCCAAGAGAGTTCTCAACATCAGTTCGGATGGATGTCTCGTCATTCCTGCTCTTGTACTCGCTCACGCGTCCCATCAGTCCCGCCGACGCCACGCCACCGATGAACGTGCCTGGCATCGTGAGTTGCATTGTCGCCTGATACTTTCCCACTGCTGCAGACGAGAGTAGTGCGCCGAGGAGGAGGATATCCATCCGGGACAAGGCCGTTCCGAGAAATCCGTTTGGGACGCTATACTTGGCGTACTGTCTGATGCTGGCGAGTGATTCCCATGAGGGAACCGAAGGCCGCAGGTGAATCTTCCAGAGTACGTATGGAACTGTCAGAGCCGTGGCTGCTGCGAGTCCGTACGCCATACCGGCAGCCCCGAACCCGAGCAACACGAATCCAAGCTGTAACGGTGTCGTCAGGAATGATCGGAGTGTATCAGACCAATCCGCTGCCGAGAAGTTCGAGCGCGCCGAGAGCACCCGATTCGTCGAAGCAAAGAGACAGACAAACATGAAGAGCACAGCAAACGGGACAACCATCCCGTCGATATTGTAGACGGTGGTCGTCCGGCCAAAGATGACAGCTAGCGGCACGACAACTAAAGAAGCGGCCACCGCACCGACGAGACTCGCACCGAGCGCTTCGTCCATTGGAAAACCAGCCTCCGTGATTCGCTTTTTGCAGGCGTCTCCCCACCCTGTTACAGGGTTGTCGAGAACTTCGACGAGCGTGAGGAGAAGATAGAATGCGCCATACCCTGTGGGACCGAGTACGCGGGCGAAAACGACTGAGCCGGCGAACCCGACCGCAGCCATGAAGAACTTCGCAAGAACGCCTTTTGAAATCTCAATGCCGAAATCCGCCTCCGCCGCACTCATATATACCCGAGGTCCCTGAGTCGCTGCTCGTCGATGTCCAGTCGTTCGTCTTCACTTTCCACCTGTGGGGCGTGCTCGTTGACCCACGACTTAACGTCGAGGATAGTATCGGGGACGGAGTCGGTCGTACTCGCTGCGTACGCTCGCCAAGAGTGCGCCCCGGAGCCGGAAGCGTGATCGTGTTCGTCAGAGTAGAAGTCGACTGTCATCCCATGGTCGCTCACCAGAAGTAGGTCGTCACTCGGATCTAGACGCTTACAGAGTTCGCCCACGAACTCGCCGGCGCGCTCGTATGCCGTTCTCAGTCGATCTCTGTCTTCCGTGTACGCATGTCCGGTTGCGTCGAGCAAATGAACGTGAACGCCTGCGACGGACACGTCATGCTGCAGCATCTCGCGCACCCAGCCGAACTGCTCTGCAGCGAGCCCTAAGATATCGCGTTCGAATTCAGCGTTGGTCTGACCCTCTCGCCACATGATGTCCCACGCACGCTTCAACTCCTCTCCATTCGAAACACCGGGCCAGTTGTGAACGATCCTGTCCTTACCATCGAACATCGTGGGTGAATCTACTTCAGCAATCGTGTACTCCGCACCGGTGGCTCCCTCGATCAAGTTTCCTAGATTAGACCGCATCGACATCGAGAGGTGGCCTGTGAACCGAGAGGCAAAGTCGACGAGCGGGTTACTCCACTTGCTCGTCCCACCGCTGACACCGTGGTCACTCGGATGCATACCCGTGGCTGCGGACGCCCACGCCTCGGGCGTGTACGGCTGCTCACGCATATGAGAGACGGTTTCCATACGCCCAGATGTCTCTAAGCGCAGGCGATCAGCGTCAAACTCGTCAACGAGTGCGGAGTCAAGTGCGTCGAGTGCAACGACAAGTAGCGTCATCGTTATGAGATGTATCCGAGATCGCGAAGTTGCTCTTCCGGAACCTCCATCTCCTCGCCTCGGCGACCGATGTCGTCAAGCCGCGACTCAACCCACTCTCGGACGTCGACAACGTCCATCGGGACGGAGTCGGCTGTGGATGCGACATGAGGTCGCCAAGAGTGCTGCCCTGCCGTGTCGTCACCGAGGAACTCTGCTTCCATCCCGTGGTCACCGAGAAGCAGCAATTCATCGTCCGTATCCAGCTGCGTTCGAATCGACCTTACCCGGTCTGCGACCCACTGGTAAAACTCTCTAAGTTTATCTTCATCCTCAGCGTAAATGTGACCTGCTGCGTCCAGAATGTGTGTATGGACGCCAAGAAGAGATGGATCAAATCCTACGCGATCACGGCACCGAAGTCGCTCCTCTACCCACTCAAACTCCTGGGCCGCGATTGAGTAGACCGCCGCATCGAATTCGGTGGTGACGAGTTCGCCGTCAATGGCCTTGTTGTACAATCCATGTACCTCGTCGACGTCGGAGTTGTCAATCCCCGGCCAGTTGTGAAGGTATCGGCCCTCCTCCGAGAACATCGTCTCCATGTCCGTCGCACCGAAGCCCCAGTCCTCGCCAGTGTGGGTCGTCACGAGCTGTCCAAGGCGGTAGCGCGTGTGTTCGCTGAGGTGACCCGTGAACTTCGAGGCGAATTCAAGGACGGGATTGCTCCACTCGCTCGTTCCTGCGTTCTTCACGTCGTGTTCCTCGATCGGCAGTCCCGTAGCGACAGTTGTCCAGACTTCCGGCGTGTACGGGACCTCTAGGGAGTAATTAAATGTCTTGATCTCTCTGTCGGTCTCTAGGCAGAGGGCGTCCAGACCGAAATGGTCGACCAGCGCGTGGTCGATCGCGTCAATTGCTAAAACAACGATCGTCATTGTCGTCGGATGTTCCTCCCATTGCTTAGTATGAACGGTTTTTGCTCCTACGTATTTGCCATCTCCCGGTATATGTCGAGATACCGCTGGGCTATTTCCGCATAGTCGTGATCCTTCTCGACTTTCTCTCGGGCGTTCCATCCCATCTCCTCAGCCAATTTGTCATCCGCGAGTAGTTCAACCATTGAATCTGCCAGCGCATCCGCGTCCCTGGATGGCACGATGTAGCCGTCGGTGCCGTGGCGGGTGAGGTCTCGCGCGCCCGAGACGTCCGTTCCGATTACAGGACATCCCGCGGACATCGCTTCCAGTCGGACATGGGAGAATCCCTCCGAGAGGGAGGAGTGTACGAACGCACGCGCACGGTGCAGCAATCTGAGGAGTTTCTCGTCCTCGACAAACCCGTGGAATATCACCGAATCCTCGAGGCCAGCCGTCGCAACTTGTGTCTCGAGGTCCTCACGCAACGGTCCGGTGCCGACGATGTGGAGTTCTATGTCTGGGAACTCTTCGGTCACCATCGTCATCGCGTCGAGCAGGTACCGGTGGCCTTTTCGCTCGATGAGATTTCCGACGGTGACGAACGACTGGTTCCCGGGACCAGCCTGGAACGGGAACTTCTGCATGTCGACGCCGTACGGAATCACGTCTATCTTCTCGGTATCGGTGTACTGCTCGAAGCATTCCTTCGCGTCCGAGTGTACGGCAACGATTCGGTCTGCTCGCTCGAGCGTCACGCCGAACAACCGCTCGCGAACCGGGTCGAGGCCGTTCCGCACGACAGGTTCTGCTGCACGTGCAGCGAACGTCTCGAGTACAGCTGGAATATTCCGATCTATCTGCCGCGCAAGCACTCGCTTGAACTCAGCTGACGGGACAGCGTGTCCTCCCTCTGCTGGACCGATGAGGAATGGTGTATCCGAATCTGGCGGAAGCAGGACGGCGGGGTTGAATTCCCGGAACCCGAGATTCGCGTGCTGGTAGACATCAACATTCTCGGAGCGAACAGTATCGTAGAGTTCTCGGTAGAGCGACGCAAAGTAGAAAAGTCGATTCGGCTTGTCGTGGGACCGAACAGAGACGTTTGACGGGAACGCGCTAGAGTCCGCGCTGAGATGGTTCACGTGCGCATTCACGCTGACATCGTCCGCATCGATCTCCCGGAGTAACCGGTATGTTCGGGCGTAACTTCCTGAATAGAGAACAATTTCAGTCGGTGCAGCAAGGACGCGTATCATTGCTTTCCGCGTTGGTTTCGGGTGCGATTAGATAAGCCCGTTGTAGTACTCCAAACGATTCGGCTTCGACGAGCGTTCGAGTGCCTGTTACGCCTTGTATCCGAGTGCCCGCAATCGGTCGTCCAGATCAGATTCATTCTCGTGTTCGTCCATGGCTTTGGGGATCCGCGTTTGGTTGTCTTCCGCGTCAACTTTGACCCAGGGAACGCGCTTCAGCCTTGGAATCGGCGCCCACCTTGGATGTTCATATAGCCCCCATTCGCCGAGAAGTTCCGCGTGGTCGGCTGAAAGATAGACATTTTCCGCTTCGAGATTCGCTGCAAGTACCTCCACTTCCTCCAGTCCCAGTTTCAGTGTCGCTTTGTAGCCGCTTCGAAGTTCCTCGTCGGACAGCACTCCGACGCGAGCGTACTCTGTCTCTGTCCAATCGTCGGTCACGCCACGCATATCGGTGTCGAACTCATACTCGACATTGATACTTGGGTGCGGCGTGTGCGGCTGCATGTACCAGACGAGCATTCGGTCTGGATTGTCATCGCGCCAACGGTTTATCGCGTGATTCGTAACCACTTCGGGCGGGAGAATGCCACGTTCTTCGTCCCAGTACGTCTGCAGGAGCGTCTCGACGGAGTGAAATTCCGATTCGTCGAGTTCTCTCTCGGTCCATCCGTTTCCGGAGACGATTGAGAGACCCTCTTTTTCTCCGGGGTGAAGCGTCTTGAGGCACTTGTTCACCCACTCGATGCTGGAGGACGCTGGCGAGTACTGAGTGTCTATTTCCTCGACCCAGTTGAGGTCCGCCTCCTGGTGCACCTGCCGAAGATAGTCAGGTCGACAGCTATCGAGGAGAATGAGTACATCCCAATCCTGCTCAAACTGTGACGTTCCGTAGTTGACGGATTGGCCAAGTCGCTTTGCGCCGCCGACCATCAACTTTGAGAAAGCCCCTCGGGCACCACTGATACCAAATTCAGTGACCTCTTTTTTCGACTCGTAAATCCATTCATTCAATCCCATTTTAATTAACCTGTGTTGGAAGAGCTACCTTAAAAGCCATCATATTTAAATTAAAACTGGGGAATTTCAATTTTTCGCGCCAGAAATTTCGGAAGTTCACCTTATCGTTGGAACACATCATGCGTAGCCATTTGCTTTGAGTCGTTCGAGTGCCGCTTGTGAGATATCCGGTCTATCCGCCGTTTCAGAATGTTTTTCAAGTTGTTCTACAAGGTCTTTCAATTCATTCTGCAATTTATTTGACTTATGGGAGCTATGTGATTCCCAACCATCTATGGATTCGTACTCGTAGCCGTCAGTTGTAACGATACCTCGGAATACAGAATCGTATCTCTCAACATCGTGTCCCATGTTAGAAAGCTTCAGAACCCTATCTTTGGGAAGTCCGTGACCTTCAGTCAGGTACGCCCGTCTCCCCATTTTGTCCTCTAATAACGGCTCTCCTCTTCGATTAGAGGGAATTCCGGCAAGTTTGAGCACAGTCGGATACACATCAAGGAGACTGACCACCGAATCAAGTTCCTTGTTTTCTAACCCCTCCCCCGATACCACCAAGGGAACATGAGTCAGTTCAGGAAATAGACCGTATTCGTGACCGTAGTATTCATGCTCCCCAAGTAGTTCTCCGTGATCTCCAAGTGTGATTACATAGTCCATTTGTCTGGTAAGATCTGCAAACAATGTCCTATAGGCGTCAGAGAGGTAGGAAACTGCTGCATTGTATGCCTCAGCCGTTTGAGATTCATCAAGTGGTTCGAAGTGGTGCTGGAGACCAAGTTCCCTTGGTGCCGAGCCAGAGACATACTTCTTAGGAATCTTATCGTAGGGAGCATGTGCCTCCATCAGATTGAAAAATACGAATTCATTTTCACTGAGCTTTTGGCTCTTGAACCACTCAATCGCTTCGGTAATGCCGCTATCTTTATCTTGACGGTCTCTAGCTTCACGCAGTTTTATTTGGAGACCGGTTTTGAGTGACTGAACGGCGTCTACGTCCTTCTGGAAACATTTCAATAATGCTCGCCCAAATCGGCGGATTCCTTCGTCTCCGTATTCCTCGTGGAACGCTCCCCAGTCGAGAATCTCGTCGAACATTGGGAGATTGTCGAAAGAACCGTCGAACGTCTCGAATCCTCTATCGAAATTGAAAGCTGGAGTGATGAATGGATTTGCAGAAAACCCCTTAGTAGAGAACCCTTCCGAAGCCAACGTTTCGGGTAGTGTCGAATCTCTACAAGAGAGTGCCTTGGAGTGTGCTATACTCCCATGCTCTGTCGGGTATTTTCCGGTAAACAACGAACCGTGTACGGGAACGGTCCAGTGACTTGGTGACCAGGCGTTCTCGAACCGCTGACCAGGAAGCCAGTCAAAATGGTTATCAAATGCATCCTTTCGGAGCGTATCTAGAACTACTAGGGCAATTTGAGTCATGAATTATCGACTTCCTTTCGTTTAGCGGTTATCACATAAACATCTTCCTCGGGGACTTCAGGAGAAATATCTTTTATAATATAACCTCTCTCCTCAACCTTTTGCTTCACGTCTTCGGTCGGGGATCCCAGTTGTCCGTGTGATTCAACTATGAGGGTTTCCGGAGTACAGTTAAATCTTGGGAGAATTACTTGTTCTGCTCCTTCACAATCAAGTACTAATACATCACAATTTGGAATCCTCTCTGGTTCGATGATCTCCACATTATCAGTCTTTCCCCAAACATCTCGATCCTCGCCCACAATTTTAAGTTGGATATCGACGAATTCGGAAACATTATTCAAATGCAGAGTTTCCTTTATTTTGCTAATATACTTGGGAGAGCCTTCGTACACAATTACGTGTCCCGATGGCTCAACTGCTCTGACAGCCGCAACAGTACTTGGACCCCGTCCTCCACCAATTTGGACTATAGTGTCCCCCTTGTTGGCATGACAACGAACACTCTCGATGAGTGGCTTTTCATAATCAGGAAAGGTTACTTGCTGATCAAGAAGTTTGACTGCTCGTATCGGTACACCATTGTAAACGGCTAGCTTTTTTGGCAAAAATGGTCTAAGAAACCGATTGTAGGCGGATTGAACTAGGGATTGAAGAGTGGAGTCAAGTGGTGGCATGCTTTTCAATTAATTGCTCTACCTCTTTTGCACTCTCCTCCCATGTAATTGGTTCGTAATCGGTGGAACAACCCGACGCTGATTGTACTAAACTTGCAACCTTTTTTGGATCATGGATAGAAAATGTATACGCAGCTGATCCTATATCAGCCGCTGATGGAATTGACTCATGGAGGACAACAGGTGTTCCACAAGCTGCTGCTTCAATCGGCGTGCGTCCATATCCTTCCTTTTCAGCAGGATGGAGGAGAACAGATGCGTTCGAATATAGACGGCGTAAGTCGGCTATAGGTACACGCCCAAAATGATGCACTTTGTCGGTTAATTCCTCTTTCTCAACCATTTGGCTAAATATTTCCGTATGTTCCTCTGAGTACTGGTTTCCACAAACTACAAGTTCTTTTTCGGGTAGACGTTTTAGAGTTTCAATTAATATATCTGGTCGTTTCCTAGGCATTAGTCCGCCGGCATATAGAATGTATTCGTCAGGGACATCGATGGATGGATCTGAGGAATCCTTATAAAAGTTTCCCGCACTAACTCCTTGTGTGAATACACAAATTGATGACTGAGGGACTCCAATTTGATTAACTATATCTGATTTCGTTTTTTCCGAAATGGCTAAAACTAAGTCGGCCTTTTTCAGGTTGCGTTTCATCAGACTTAATGTAATTTGGTAAATAATATCGTTATTCGGATTAGATAAATGGTCAAGGTCATGAACAATTGGGCAAATAGCTGCGTTGAATTTCTGGGGAGGTACACCAGCTAAGAGTACATCACGGGGAAAAATGATCGCATCATGCTTTTTTGAAGCCACTTTTACCACTTCACGTGTCTTCCGGAGAATTCTATCTGTTTCTGTGAAAATCGGTAACGGAGAGTCTGGTATGTCAAAACGGTCACCGTCTAATGAATCATATAATCTATCGGACACTAGCCCTATGCTTCCTTCGCCCATTGGACTTATTGAACAAATGTTGGCTTTAGTCATAATCTCTCATATATTTTAATGTACTCTTGAGATGTATTTTTCCATGTGAATTGTTCAGAGAGTTTGTAAGAACTCTCTTTCTTGTCTTGAATCCTACCACCAGAAATGAGGTTAATAGTTTCTGATGCCGACTTAGCCATAGACTCTACTGTAACCACTCCACTAGATCGCCTTGCAACGTCAAGTTGAGCAAATCCACAGGATTCAGTGATCACCAACGCACAGCTATTGGCAATTGCCTCTAATGCTGTTATCGAAAAATTCTCATGAACAGCTGGTACCGCTACAATATCGGCTTTTTTATACAGATGAGTCAATTTCTCACGGGAGACAAATCCATGATGATGGCCGTGCCACTCGGCCATTGACTCCCAGTACACTTCATCACTAACACCTCCGACAATATCGACTTGATAGTCCTCGCTCTCTGGATCAAGCCCATTTAGGAACACCCGTTGCCCTTTCTTCGGCGTGATTCGACCAGGCAGGAGGATACGGGGTGGGTCGGAAACTTTGGACGGCGGCGTTCGGGTTTCGGCACTGATTCCAAGTGGAACAACTGTATCAGGGGGGAACCACCAGTACTCCTTCATTTGGCGCTTGGTCTCCGGACTTGACGCAACGACTATGTCTGTCCGACTCGCTCCGATTCGATTCGCTATATTCAGCAGGATGTCGCCCGCGAAATAGCCATATCCTCGAAAGTCGTCCCGGCAGAGTCGCCAGCGTTCATAACTGTCTGATGTCCACTGAACCATCCGGATATCTGCTTTGAACGGATACTCCTCAAGCGGGTGAAACACGTCCGGATCGAGGTCACGTACATGACCCCGAACCCACTTGAAGTAGGAGAAAAAGCCAGAAATCGACTGCGGGGTCTTTTCGAAGCGAGTGACGTGCACGTCAGAGTGGGGGTGCTCTTCTCGGTCGCCGTGCGTAAACGCATGTACCTCGAGTCCAGTGTCTGCAAGCGCTTCCGATAATCCCTCTAGAACCCGTGAAGGTCCGGTGTCAGACGTGTTGAAAGTACCAGTGAGTGCGACGGTCTTCATCACTCGGGCTCCAGTTCGTCGACCGCATGTCTAATCGACGCAGGCAGGTTCTGCTCTTTACTGATCCCTGCTTCTAAACCGAGATTGTACGCGATAGTCGCACTCAGGATGTACGGCGCGTACCGGACGTGTTTCCCGCAGAGATACATGAGTCGCCACGCGCGGTCCCACGTCGTGATCGAACGCTCGTGATCCTCGTGATAGAACAGATGTCTCGGGACCGTCTTCACCGAATAGCCCGCATTGTGAGCTCGCAGCGAGAAGTCCGTGTCGCCGTTGTGGCTATGAAGACGTTCGTTGAAGCCGTCAATGTCGCGCCAGAGAGATTTATAGAAAATCATCACTCGACCAGCGACAAGTCCGAACTCCCAATCGGCTACTCCGAGCAGTACATCCTCGTCGACCTCGTCAACGAGAGCGTAGAACAACTCCTCCGAGAACGCGATGTCGTCGTCAAGAACGGCAACGATATCTGTCTCAGCGTTTTCTATACCCCGATTCCGAGCCTCATTCAGCGACCCCTCTCGCTCGACGGACACTGGAACGTCTTCGGGGACACTCTCCAGTGTCAACACGTCATCTTTGATAGAAGGAATGACAACAGACACATTCGATTTCATAACCATCAGGCGGTATGAACGCAGTCCTTATCGCTGTTTCCCTTCTCATGATTGTAAAATCGAGCGGCGAGGCATGTGCTGATCTCTGTCCATGTCTTGATGTCGCTATCCGGCGTCTGCGAGAGTGCGTTACGGAGTGCACTTGCGACCACCTCTGGCGATGTGGAAGAAACACCTTCCACGCCAGATTCGCTCATCCAATCTAGTAGTGCACTAGCCTCTCGCACTACACACGGTGTCCCTGCCGCTAGCGCTTCCGCAACAGTCATCCCATATGCTTCAAACGTTGAGAGAGTCACGTAGACATCTGCTCCGGCGTACAACCCCGGGAGTCGCTCGTCATCCACGAAACCAAGAAAGTCGACCCGGTCAGCGACACCCTCCTCATGAGCGATCTGTTCCAACTCCTCTCGATAGGGACCACTCCCCGCAACGAGGAGATCGTACTCGGGCAACTCCGAGAGCGCTTGAATCACATGCTGGATACCCTTGTACTCCTCTAGCCGCCCAACACACAGCAGGTAGGGTTGTGGACGTTCCTCCGGTTCGGCCTCCGCGAACCGTTCCACATTGAGGCCATTTGGAATTACTGTCGCGTTGACGCCAAAGTCTTCTTGAAGTTGGTTATGCTCCCACTCGCTGACTGCAACTATTTCATCTGCCTGCCGGATGGCCCGCCGACCAAGTGGTCGATAAAGGGACAGCAGCACGTTTCGAGGACTGCTCGCACTTGCACCGTGATAGTGTGTTGTCACGATAAATCGTTTATTGGATACACCGAGCGCTGCGAAGAACAGCGGGAAAGCGTGATAATTGTGCGCGTGGACGATATCGGCGTCAGCACGTCGGACCGCAAGTGCCATACGTGGGGCAGCGTAGAACGCACCATCGGGATTGAGGGAGTGAAATCGCCGAACACGAACTCCGTCACTAGTGCTTTCCGTTGGAACGTCAGGTCCGGCGTCTGCACTGTAGACAGTTACCTCATGTCCGCGATCGACGAGTCGCGTTGCAATCTCCTGAACGTGCGTTTCTACGCCACCGGCGTGGGGCGGGTAACGATGCGTGACGAACAGAATCCTCATTCGAACGCCTCCCGCAATTCGCTGTCAACGTCCCATGTCCCGTCGGAGTCACCGACTACCAGTTCCACGCTGGCCCGTAGCAGCGACACTTGCGCGTCGAAGACAGAATACAGCACCTGAACAGGGCCGAGGAGGTCTTTCTGACCCAGATACGCGAATAGAGTGATCACGATCGGAACCGCCAACCCGCCGGCGCCAAATAGCGAAACGGCCGCAGCAGTCCCGACCACGACCGTCACTGCGATCAACCATGGCGAGACCACCATAAACCACCAGTTGAACGGTAACACGACCTTGCCGTACCGCCCGTATCGGCCAAGGGCGTCCCGGTGCTGTGCTAACAACCGAATCAGTCCCATTCCGCGCCTGTCCTTCTGCTTGCGTCGTTTCACGAACTCAGAATGGCTCGCCTCCATGTACCTCACAGCCGGATCGAAGATCACGCGGCTTCTCTGTCGTCGGATTTTCAGTGCCAGCTCGGTATCGTCAGCAAGCGAGTTCGGGTCAATCGGCAGCAATGCGTCGTTCTCGAACGCGGAGAACGGTCCGTGAAAGATGAGCGTCGAGTCAAGGTGCGACTCCAGTTGCTGAATGTGACTCTGGACGCCGCGATAACCGGACTCGACTTCACTACCGCCGAGCACTTCGACGTTGCACCCCGTCACGGCCGCGATGTCGTTGTCCGCGAGATTTGCGGCGGCCTCGAGAAGCGCGTCCGGCGCGAGTTTGGAATCACAGTCGGTCTTCACGACCATTTCGTTCGACGCGGCGGCGTAGGCGTCGTTGAGCGCCGGTGCGAGTCCGCGGCGTTCGTCCTCCTCCAGCAATACCAAATCGGGCGCCTCCAAGCCCTCGAGGTACTCCCGGATGATCGCTCGTGTATCGTCGGTCGAGGAGTCGACGACGACGAGCTCGACCTTCTCCATCGGGTACTCGAGCCCGAGCAGATCGTCGAGTTTCGTTTCGACGATTTGTGCTTCATTGTACGTCGGCAGGACGATACTAACCGTCGGTTCTGCGGGTGTTTTGTCGGCGGGCGACCCCTGTGGTCGGACCCATGCATAGAGCGCGAGGTAGCAGAGATACGGGAACGCTGTAAGGAAGAGAAGTGCGACCGCAGCGACGGCGAGTACGTTCATGGACCTCCGTTATCAGCGTTCGATGAAAACCCCTTCGTAGTCAGAGTGTGTCGCATAGATCCGTTCACTCGTCTCTGGCTTCTGGAATTACGCTTCATTCCACAGTTGTACCGTTGGGACGCCGCACTGATCACAGACGATTGCAGTATTGCCTTTGTACTGATCACGAACGAGCGATCCGTCACTACAATACGTACAGTCGCGATGCTCGAGTTGAGCGAGGAGGTCGCGTTCCGAAGGAATCAGTGCACGATCCGATAAAGATGCCATTGCGCGACTAATTATTCACGGAACGCAAATACTTTCTGGGAACACCTTTCTGCTGGCGATCTTCCACGCCTGTCACCTCGTCCAGCCCAGCGACCGCGGCGAGTACGAACTGCCGGACGCAATCGACCTGCTGATCCAGTCGGGGCGGACTATCGACGCGATCCGGATGGACGGCTGGCGCATCGACGTGGGCTACCCCGAGGACCGCGAGGCGGCCGAAGAACGTCTGCAGGACGACGAGGCGGTCGAAGTAGCGGCGACGGCCGAGTGAGAACGCGATTCGGACCGCTCGGTCCGGTCGAACCAGATCGCATCGCACAGAAGAGTTCTCCTGCATCAGTACTATCCAGCCGAGTGGCGACACCCTCGAGGAACCACATCAACGAAAACTGTACGAAACACGATCCTCGACTCGAGGAGACAACCAAACGCCCGCCTACCAGGGCTCGTTCTTCAGCCCCAACTTGTACGCGATCATGTTGGTCGTTACGTGCAGGATCGGCGTGAGGATCACGACGACGGCAACGACCCCCACTGTGAAGACCTCGAAGAACCACTCCCGCGCCAGCAGCGCGGTCAGCGGCAGAGAGACGACGACGAAGTCGAGTTGATCGAGGCCGGGGAACATCGCGCCGCGCTGGCGACCGGAGCGTCGTTTCAGGAACGACGCGAGGATGTCGCCGAGCATGGCCCCGCCAGCGAGCCCCAGCGCGGCCAGCGGTTCGAATTCGGGGACGTCGATGCCGGTCGCGTCGGCGACGGCGGGCGCCACTACCGTCAGCAGGCCCGCCAGCGCGAGGCCGGCGACGATTCCGGCGGCGGTGCCCCGCCAGGTCTTGCCGTCGCCCAGCATGCGCTTGTCGCCCCACGTTCGACCGCCGTCGATCGGTCGTCCGCCGCCGGCCAACACCGCGGCGTTGTTCGGAACGTAAGCGGGCAACATCGCCCAGAACGCGATCACGATTGTCTCGAGGATTGCCATATCCGCCGGAACGAACCCGGGTCTCTTAACCGCCGGTGGTTTGGGGCGAACGGGCGCGTCGACGCGTCCGCCGACGTGGCTCCCGCGAGCGGGACCGCTGCGCCGCGGGCGCCAGCGTGTCCGCGTTCCAACGAACCCGCTCCCGTCCCACACCAAATGTAAACAGTATCCGTATCTACTATACACGAAAAACTTTTAGCAGTCCTCGTTGACCCTCTTCGCAAGGTCTGTTATCATGCCCCGAGATATTTTCGACGACGCCGAATACGAACGCCGGGTCTCCCGGACGAAAGAGCGGTTGCGCGAGGAGGATCTCGACGCGATCGTCGTCTCAGATCCGGCCAACATGAACTATCTCACCGGCTACGACGGTTGGTCGTTCTACGTCCACCAGGCGGTCGTCGTCACGCCCGACCGCGACGAACCGGTCTGGATCGGCCGCGAGATGGACGGCGGCGGCGCGCGAGCGACCACGTCCCTCTCCGACGAGAGCATCCTGTCCTACAGCGACGACCACGTCCACTCGCCCCACGACCTCCATCCGATGGACTACGTCGCGGGCATCCTCGAGGAACTCGACGTCGCCGACGGCCGTATCGGCCTCGAGATGGACGCCTCCTACTTCACCGCGAAGTCCTACACCCGACTGCAGCAGAACCTCCCCGAGGCGGAGTTCGAGGACGCGACGCTGCTGGTCGGCTGGGTGCGGATCAAGAAGTCCGAACGGGAACTCGAGTACATGCGCGAGGCCGCGCGCATCTCCGAGAACGCGATGCAGGCGGGGCTGGACGCCATCGAGGAGGGTGTCCCGGAGTACGAGGCCGCCAGGGCGATCTACGACGCCCTCATCGCGGGCACCGACGAGTATGGCGGCGACTACCCGTCGATCGTCCCGCTGATGCCGTCGGGCGACCACACCGACACGCCGCACCTGACCTGGACCGACCGCGAGTTCGAGGACGGCGATCCGGTCATCATCGAGCTCTCGGGCTGTCGCCACCGCTATCACTCGCCGCTGGCCCGCACCACGTTCGTCGGCGACCCGCCCGCCGAACTCGAGGAGACCGCCGATATCGTCGTCGAGGGGATCGAGGCGGCACTCGACGCCGTCGAACCGGACGTCACCTGCGAGTCCGTCGAGAAGGCCTGGCGCGAGACGATCGCCCAGTACGGCCTCGAGAAGGAGGACCGGATCGGCTACTCCATGGGACTGGGCTACCCGCCGGACTGGGGCGAACACACCGCCAGCATTCGCCCCGGTGACGAGACCGTCCTCGAGGAGGACATGACGTTCCACATGATCCCGGGCATCTGGACCGAGGCGGTCGGCATGGAGATCAGCGAGACGTTCCGCGTCACGAGCAACGGTGCGGAGACGCTGGCGGACTTCCCCCGGCAACTGTTCACGACCTAACTCGACCCACACCGACCATGGTACCGTCGACATACTACTGTCACCGATCTCACTAGCCGATAGATGACTACGACACCCCCAGAAGAGGCCGAGACCGGATCGGACGATGCCCCAGCGTCGGCGCTCGTCACGGCGCGTCGCCAACTCGAGCGGGCGGCGACCCACGTTGACGTCGATTCCGGCGTGATAGAGCGATTAAAACACCCGGCCAAGGTCCAGCAGGTCTCGGTACCCCTCGAGCGCGAGGACGGCTCCGTCGAGGTCTTCACCGGCTATCGCGCCCAGCACGATGACGTTCGCGGCCCGTACAAGGGCGGACTGCGCTTCCATCCCGAGGTGACCGCCGAGGAGTGCACCGGGCTCTCGATGTGGATGACCTGGAAATGCGCCGTGATGGACATCCCCTTCGGCGGCGGGAAGGGCGGCGTCGCCGTCGATCCCAAGACGCTCACCGAGGACGAGACCGAACGGCTCACCCGCCGATTCGCCGAGGAACTGCGCGACGTCGTCGGGCCGACGAAGGACGTCCCCGCGCCGGACATGGGCACCGACGCCCAGACGATGGCCTGGTTTATGGACGCCTACTCGATGCAGCAGGGCGAGACCATCCCCGGCGTCGTCACCGGGAAACCGCCGGTCATCGGCGGCTCCTACGGCCGCGAGGAGGCGCCCGGTCGCTCGACCGCCATCGCCGCCCGCGAGGCCGTCGACTACTACGACCGCGACCTCGAGGACACCACGATCGCCGTCCAGGGCTTCGGTAGCGTCGGTGCCAACGCGGCGCGCCTGCTCGAGGACTGGGGCGCGACCGTCGTCGCCGTCTCGGACGTCAATGGCGCGATCTACGACCCCGAGGGTCTCGACACGCACGCGATCCCGACCCACGAGGAGGAGCCGGAGGCCGTCCTCGAGCAGGACGCCTCCGAAACCCTCTCCAACGAGGCGATCCTCGAACTCGACGTCGACGTGCTGATCCCCGCGGCCGTCGGCAACGTGATCACCGCGGACAACGCCGACGCGATCGACGCGGACATCGTCGTCGAGGGCGCTAACGGTCCGACGACGTTCGCAGCCGACGCCATCTTAGCAGAGCGTGACGTCCACGTCATCCCGGACATCCTCGCCAATGCCGGCGGCGTGACGGTCAGCTACTTCGAGTGGCTCCAGGACATCAATCGCCGACAGTGGTCCCTCGAGCGCGTCAACGAGGAACTTGAGGAGCACATGCTCGAGGCGTGGGCCGACGTCCGCGAGGAGGTCGAAGCAAAGGACCTGACGTGGCGCGACGCCGCCTACGTCGTCGCGCTCTCGCGGATCGCCGAGGCGAAGGCGACGCGCGGACTCTGGCCGTAATTCGTTCGCGTGGCTCTGTTGAAATTCTCAGGGTGTTACAGGTTCGCGTAATAGTGTGACCGGATGCAGGCCCTCCCGAAATCGCGGTTACTCCGATTCGTGGAACAAGCATATCACTTAGCCCGCCGAGCTGTCACTCGTTACTCCTCAAAGTTCTCGAAACGCCAGTACATACTCCACCAGCACATCGTCCTGCTCTGCCTCAAAGTACGGAAGAATACGACGTATCGGATGCTTCTCGACGAACTCATGAGATGCCCCGGGTTCGGAATGCCATCGACCTTGAGGAACCCCCCTCTCGTTCGACGTTGTGTAAAGCGTTCAACCGACTCGACATGGCAGTCTGGCGTGTTCTTCTCAGTCTCTCAGTCACGCTTCTCCCGACCAACGGTGTCGGAGGGATCGACGCCTCCGTGCTCGACCGCAGTCACGCCTCAAATCACTACACAAAGCGAACGAAGTTGACGATTCAGCAATTGAAAGTCACGCTCCTCGTAGACACGAGGTCGAACGCAATTATCGACTTACACGTGACGACGACACGAAAACACGACTCGCAAATCGCGCCGTCGCTCATCAAGCGGAATACCAGTGATGTAGCGATTCTCCTCGGCGACAAAGGATACGATGACCAGGGGATTCGCACGTTAGCCCGTGAAAATGGTGTTCGTCCGCCTATTAAGCACCGGGAGTTTTCGTCGCTCCACAAGGCGTGGAACGCTCGGCTGGACGCCGATCTCTACGGCCAACGTAGTCAGAATGAGACGGTGAACTCTCGCCTGAAACGGAAATATGGCACGTTCATCCGCTCACGACACTGGTAGAAACAGTTTCGAGAACTCACAGTCGTCTGCTTTGCTCACAATCTCGACCGATCACTCTAACCAGTAGACACAGACCATCTGTCTATCACTGCCCCAGGTACTTGACTCATAATTGTCAGAAATAGTGTGCTGAATAGGGGTCGCGCCTTTCGCACGATAGTAGCCCAGAAGCGCGGCACGGGGATTGGTCAAACCGGCGTCTACGTATAAAAAAGGGGGCAGGCCAGATCAACGGTTTAGTTTGGTTTCCGCGCGAATAGTATCTCTGCTGCGTGTCGGTGGGGTTCACCGCCCGAATAGTCGTCGAAAATAATCTCCTCAGATTCGATGACCTCCCAATCACGATAGTATTCCATTAACTCGCCTTGTGCGTAGAAATACTCGCGTTCCGTCCAGTCCGGTGCCGTCGGAACGTCAGGATGGTCCACGAAAGCGAACATTGCGTGAATCCCGTCGGGAGTCGTTTTCTCTTTAAAATGGTCGAACTGTCGATCCCGGTTCTCCGGTCGGATATATTGAATCGCACCGGCCGAATACACTACATCGACCGCTTCGGAGAAGGTGGCGTCGTTTGCATCAGCTTCGATTGTCTGGAGGGGGACCTTTCGCTCGTTGGCAAGACGCTCAGCCTTTGCTAGGCCGTTGGGAGAAACCTCCATCGCATACACATTCCATCCCTGTTCTGCAAAAAACACGGCGTCCCGACCTTCACCGGCTCCAACGTCAATCGCCGTTATGTCAGAATTGGCCTGTGACGCAACCTCTATCGTCTTCTTAGCCATATCGTTTGGCTCTGTGCCCCAGTAATACTGCTCCCGCCCGTATACTTGTTCTCGGTCAGCGGACTTCATGACTCAATCTATCCGCCAGGTGTTTTAACATCCAGGATACTTTCGCACGTCTACCTAACAGCTGTTTCAATGGACAAAACATTTAATATATAGGATTTCAAGAGAGCCGTTCGCGTCAGTTTTCGGATTCCATTTCGGTTCGTATCGCACACGATTCGCTTGTAGTCGCGTTCGTCAGTAGACGTCCATGGGCTCTATCTGTCTCACTTTGGCTACCAATCCCGGACCGAACTACCGGCATGGTGGCGCGCGCTGGGACGCGATGAGTCGGTGACGAATCGCGTCCCGAAGCCGTTCGAGGTCTTCGCGAGTGAAACGAGCGAATGGCTTGGAAGACGCACAGCGTCTTCCAATGGATGAGCGAACGGAGTGAGCGTTAGCGCGGGGCCAGAGGTCCCGCGAACCATCCGAACGGGTGCTTCGCACCCGTGAGGAGCAATCGGCTGGGGAGGACGTGGCGCTCCCCCTTGCCACAATAGGAGGACAGTATTCTAATCCACTCTATTACAAGTCAGTTATTCAGTTACTGAACCAAGCCGTCCGAGCGTAGACGTGAACACGAAGCGTTCTGCCATATCTGGCGGTGAGGATTTACTACACCCTCCCCAGTTGATTCGCTCACTCCCTGCGGTCGCTCGCTCATCTCTCGCACAACTTCGAAACGCGACTCACTATCCGTTCGTCGCGTCCCAGCGCGCGCCACCCAGCATCGGATGCGTCGCCAGCAGCGATAGGGGAGGTCCCGTGAGACAGCCGAACCGCGATTCGAGAATAACGCCGATCACTACCCTATTACTGCGAGCGAAAACGTGATCAGTCCGATGGTTGAAATTTCGACATGGCCAGTCTCACTGGATACCTCTCGAAAGGGTTCGACCTCGCCGCCGCGGTCGGTACCCTCGAGGTCACCCGCCGAACCGACCGAGGTGTCGACCGCGAGTACCTCGTGCTGGGCTTCAGCCTCGGCATGGCGTACCGAATCCTCGAGGGGGAGTACGTCGGCCGGTTCCGGAAGCACCCGCTGCGATACCTGACCGTCCTGTCGCTGTGGCTCGCGATCACGCGGGCCGTCCTGCCGATGGATGACGAGTCGGGCAGCTACTCGGTCGGAAGCGGCGTCGGTATCGGCTCGCTCGTCTACAGTATCGTCGACCAAAAGCGGAAGTCGTAGCCAGCCGGAACTGTCCTCGAGTCCCCACGTCACTGATTCGAGTCAGCGGACCACGGCCGCGAGTTTCTCGACCGGGTGGGACGGATAGTCACCTTCGTGGCCCTCGAGTTGGGTGCGACAGGAGGCACCGGGCGCGACGACCTCGTCGCCATCGCTGTTGTCGACCTGTTCGAAGAGGATCGACCCGATATTCCGACTGAGCGAGTAGTGTTCAGCCTCGTAGCCGAAGCTCCCGGCCATCCCGCAGCAACCCGACTCGAGGGCGTCGACCTCGTAGCCGGCGGCCTCGAGGACGCTGGCAGCGTGGCCATCCTTCTTCGTCGCCTTCTGGTGGCAGTGGCCGTGGTAGGTCAGCCGGCCTCGAGCGCCTGGGTCGTCGACCGGCAGCGCCTCGAGCAGGTCGAACCGATCGACGTACTCCATGACGCCGTAGGTGTTCGCCGCCACCCGCTCGACGTCGGGACCGGAGAGCAGGTCCAGATAGTCCGACTGGAGCATCACGGCGTCGGAGGGCTCGACGAGGACGACCTCCCAGCCGTTCGCGACGAACGGCTCGAGGGCGTCGACATTCGTCCGCGCCCGCTCGCGGGAGAGATCGAGGAAGCCTTTCGAATGGGCCGGCCGCCCCGTCGACGTGACCGCGTCCGGGACCGTGACGTGCACGCCCGCAGCCTCGAGCACCCGAACCGTGGCCTTCCCCGCGTCGGGATGGTTGTAGTTCGTGTACGTGTCGGGGACGAGCACGACTCGCCGCGTCGCCGCGTCGCGTGGAACTCGACAGCCGTCTCGCTGCTCGAACCACTCCTCGAGGCTCTCGCTCGCGAACGCCGGCAGCTCTCGCTCGCGGGCGATCCCGAGGGTCTTCTCGGCGATGGCGTCCGATCCGGGAAGCGACGCCGCCCAGTTCGACAGCGGCGCGAGCGCGCTCCCGACGGCGTTTAACCTGTCGACGTTCGCGAAGAGCCGATCGCGCACGCTGGCGCCGTTCTCCTGGTGGGCGGCGTGCTCTACTTCGGCCTTGAGCTTCGCCATATCGACCTCGCTCGGGCAGTCCCGCGCACAGCCCTTGCAGCCGACACAGAGGTCCATGATCTCCGCTAAGAACTCCTCGTCGACGGCGTCGGTCTCGAGGTCGCCGCTCATCGCCTGTCGCAGCATATTCGCCCGCCCGCGAGTGCTCAGGCTCTCCTCCTCGGCCGCGCGGTAGGTCGGACACATCACGCCGCCGGTGGTCTCCTGCTCGCTCCGACAGCCGCCGCAGCCGTGACAGAGCTCGACCATTCCCTGGAAGCCGTTGTCGTTGTTCCACTCGAGGGCGGGCTCGAAGCCGGCCTCGAATTCGTAGTCGGGGTCGAATCGGAGTTGTTCGATCATGCGGTGGTCTCCGCAGACGTTGCCCGGATTCAGGAGCCAGTCGGGATCGAACGCCGTCTTCAACTCGCGGAACAGCTCCCAGACGTCGTCGCCGTAGAGCTTGTGGTTCCACTGGGTGCGGGCGCGGCCGTCGCCGTGCTCGCCCGACACGCTCCCGCCGTACTCGACGACGAGGTCGGTCACGTCGTCGGCGAGGGACTCGAATGCCTCGAGGCCGGCCGTGCTCTTGGTGCTGACCAGAGGTCGCATGTGCATGCAGCCGGGGCCGGCGTGGGCGTAGAAGCTCGCGAACGTGTCGTACTCCTCAAGGACTTCCTGAAAGTCCGCCACGTAGTCCGCGAGGTTCTCGGTGGGGACGGCGGTGTCCTCGATGAAGGAGATGTGCTTCTCGTCGGAGGTGCGAGAGAGCAGAATGGGCGCCGCGCTCTTGCGGAGCTTCCAGAGTTCGGCGATCCCCTCGGGGTCGTGGGCCTCGAGGGCGTCGAAGGCACGAACCGGCGCGGCGCTACCGGTTTCGGAGTCGCTCGGATCCGGTACCTCTTCGTCCGGCAGCCGATCGGCCAACAGGTCGGCGACCTGCTCGCGGCCGTGGTCGTCGTCCTCGGCGTAGAATTCCACGAGCAGCGCGGTCTCGGTGCCCGCGGGGAGTCGCTCGGCGACGGCGGCGAACTCTTCGGTGTTCTCCGCGAGGTCGATCAGCACGTCGTCGATCGCTTCGACGGCCGCCGGATCGTGGTTCCGGACGATGGTGTCGACGTCGGCCATCGCCTCGAGCAGGTCGCGGTAGGTCAACAGCACCACCGACGTGGTCTCGGGAACGGGCTCGAGTGAGACCGTCGCCGACGTGACGACACCGAGGGTCCCCTCGCTGCCGGCGAAGACGCGGGCGAGGTTGACCGTCGCGTCGGGGTCTGGGTCGGAGTCGGCGTCGATCGAGATTGAGTCCGCGGTAGTCTCGTCGAAGGCCTCGGGTTTCCCGTAGGCCTCCGCGACCAGCCGATCGAGGTTGTAGCCCGAGACGTTGCGCTTCAGTCGCGGGAAGACCTCGCCGATCGCGTTGGCCTCCTCGTCGATCACGCGGCGCAGCGCCTCGTAGATTCGCTCGAGCAGGTCGCCGTCCGGATTGGCCCGTTCGCGAAGTTCACCGACCGTCACCTCGCCGAAGCGCTCGACTGAGCCGTCGGCGAGGACGACCTCACACTCTTCGACGTAGGCGTCGGTCTTCCCGTATTGCAGGGAGTGAGCGCCCGTCGAGTTGTTCCCGATGGCGCCGCCGACGGTGCTGCGGTTGCCCGCCGCGGGATCCGGTGCGAACTTCAGTCCGTGGGACTCGAGGGCGCCGTTCAGATCGGCGAGGACGGTTCCGCCCTGCACGGTCGCCCGCTGCCTGTCGGGGTCGATCTCCAAGACCTCGCCCATGTGCGCCGTGAAATCGAGGACGACGGCCTCGTTGACCGCCTGTCCGGCGAGGCTCGTTCCGCCGCCGCGCGGGAGCACCGGGATCCCGTGCTCGGCGCAGTAGCCGACGACGCTCGCGACGTCGTCGGTCGAGCGCGGGAGGACGACGCCGACGGGCGTCATCTCGTAGGCGCTCGCGTCGGTCGCGTACAGCTGTCGGGAGTAGTCGTCGAAGCGCACCTCGCCGTCGATGCGCTCGCGCAGCGCCGCCACGAGCGCGGGGCGGTCGACGTCGCCGCCGACGTAGTCGTAATCGGCGCGCGAATCAGCCGCCGGATCGCTATCGCGCGGATCCGCCGGCGGCCCGAGTTGGCTCTCGTCCGGAGTCGACGTCTGGTCGCTATGGTCGGTCGTGGAACGCGTCTCTTCTGTGGCCATCGTGCTGTTAGCCCCCGTCGGGCTGATAGACGGCGTTCTCGAGGTCGTCTCCCTCGCCCGCCTCGAGTTCTTGGAGGTTGGTCGCGACGATGTCGGCCAGCCGGTCCCAGTGTTTCGGCGTGTGGCCGCCGGTGTGGGGCGTGAGCAGGCAGTTCTCGAGGTCCCAGAGCTCGTGGTCGTTCGGGAGCGGTTCGGGGTCGGTCACGTCCAGCGCGGCCCCGCGGATCCCCTCGTACTGCAGCGCCGAGACGAGCGCGTCGGTGTCGACGATGCCCCCGCGGGCCGCGTTGACGAGCACGGCCTCGGGCGGAAGCGTCGCCAGCGCGTCCTCGTCGACGAGCCCGCGAGTCAGATCGTTCAGCGGGCAGGCGAGCACGACGTAGTCGCTGCGCGAGAAGGCCTCGTGGACGTCGTCCTCGTCGAAGCCGAGTACCTCGTCGGTCGGGCCGCCCTTCTCGGGGGTGTACCGAATCCCGATCGTCTCGACCTCGAAGCCCTCGAGGCGCTGGACGACCGCCTGGCCGATCGAGCCGAGACCGACGACCGTGACCGTGCTGTCGGTGAATTCGTGGGACTGGAAATGGCGCCACTCGCCGTTTTCCTTGCGGCGCCAGCCCTCGTGGAGGTTCCGCGCGAAGACGAGCATGTTGGCGATCGTCTGCTCGGCGATGCCGGGCGCGTGGATCCCGCCCGCGTTCGTGACGGCGACGCCGTGATCCGCCAGCGCGTCCATCGGTACGTGGTCGGTGCCGGCGAACGTGCAGGCGAACAGCTCGAGGCGATCGGCCTCGGCGAGCAGGTCCTCGTCGATCGTGATGCCGATCACGACCCGCGCCTGCGGGACGAGCTCGCGCTCTTCCTTCGGCGTCCGCGCGAGCGCGACGGTGTACTCGGGCAACCGCTCGCGGAGGGTCTCGGCGTACGATTCCATCGACAGCCCTTCTGTTCCCTCTCTCAGAACGACGACGTCTGGATTCGTTCTCATGGGTGTGGTGCGTCACAGTGACGCGTTACCGTACGGTTGTCACGGATTCTCTTATCCTTTTTGTGTAGTCGACGTCAACACTGATTGTGTATAATTAAGTCACTGGGGCGCGTCATCGACTCGCATGTCCGAGCCGATACGGGACCGTCTCGTCAGCCTCCGCCGGAGCCTGCACCGCCACCCCGAACCCGCGTGGCGCGAGTTCTACACTACGGCCCGCCTCGTCGAGGAAATTCGGGCCGTCGGCGTCGACGAACTCGCCGTCGGACCGGACGCCTACGACCCCGCCGACCGCATGGCCGTCACCGACGACGACCTCGAGCCGTGGATCGAACGCGCCCGCGAGCGCGGCGCGGACCCGGCCCTCTTGGAGCGGATGACCGGCGGCAACACCGGCGCCGTTGCGGTGCTTGAGCGCGGCGAGGGGCCCGCGATCGGGCTGCGCGTCGACATCGATGGGCTGTTCATCGAGGAATCGACCGACGTCGATCACGACCCCGCCGACGAAGGCTTCCGCTCCGAAATCGAGGGCACGATGCACGCCTGCGGCCACGACGCCCACATGACCTGGGGGCTGGCCGTCCTCGAGGCGATCGCCGAGAGCGACTTTTCGGGCCGCTTCGTGGTCTTCTTCCAGCCCGCCGAGGAGACCGGTGGCGGGGGGTGTCCGATGGCGAAGAGCGAGTTCGCGGACGGACTGGACTACCTGCTCGCCGTCCACGTCGGCCTCGACCACCCGACGGGCGAAGTGGTCGCCGGGATCGAAAAGCCGCTGGCGATGTGCCACGTCGATCTGACGATCGAGGGCACCTCCGCCCACGCGGGGAAGGCGCCCAACGAGGGCGACAACGCGATGCACGCGATGGGGACGACGATTGAGAACGCCTACGGCATCCCCCGCCACAGCGACGGGATGACCCGGGTAAACATCGGCAAGGCCGAGGCGGGGACCGCGAGCAACGTCATCGCCGAGCGCGCCCACATGGAGGCCGAAGCCCGCGGCGAGACGACCGAGTTGATGGAGTACACGAAGAACCGACTCGAGCGAACAGTAAAGAACGCGGCCGAGATGCACGGCTGCCGGGCCGAGTTCGACGTCGTCAGCGAGTCGCCCCGCGCCGACAGCGACCCCGAACTGCAGTCGCTGGTCAGCGAGGTGGCTGGCGAGGTCAGGGGGATCGATCACGTGATTCCGGCCGCCGACTTTGGCGCGAGCGAGGACGCGACGTTCCTGATGGAGCAGGTACAACAACAGGGCGGCCTGGCGACGTACATGATCGTCGGCACCGATCATCCGACGAGCCACCACACGCCGACGTTCGACGTCGACGAGCGCAGTCTCGAGCACGGCGTCGACGTCCTCGTCGATTCGATCCGGGAACTCGAGCGCCGGCATCCGGTCGCGCGGACCGAGGCGGCGACTGAGCCGGTCGCGGACGCCGGGGAGGGCGGCGAATGAGCGGGGCCGACGGAACGGGTGAGCGCCTCGTCACTCGCGCGGATGTCGAGACGGCCCGCGAGCGCATCGACGACGTCGTCCATCGCACGCCGCTGGACACCTCGCGGACGTTCGCCGAGATGGCAGGCGCGGCTTCGGTCGGGCTCAAACTCGAGAACGTCCAGCGGACGGGGTCGTTCAAGATCCGCGGCGCGTACAACAAGATGGCCCAGCTTTCGGCGGCGGAGCGGGAGGCGGGCGTCATCTCCTCGAGCGCGGGTAACCACGCCCAGGGCGTGGCGCTGGCGGGGCAACTGCTCGATATCGACACGACGATCGTCGTCCCCGAGGTCACGCCCGCGGCGAAGATCGAGGCCACCCGCGGCTACGGCGCCGAGGTCGTCGTCGAGGGCGACATCTACGAGCGCTCCTACGAGTACGCCCTCGAGCGCGCCGACGAGACCGGCGCAACCTTCGTCCACCCCTTCGACGACGAGGCGATCGTCGCCGGCCAGGGAACGATCGGTCTGGAGTTGCTCGAGCAGTATCCCGAACTCGACACCGTTCTCGTCGCCATCGGCGGCGGCGGGCTCATCTCGGGGATCGGAACCGTGCTGAAAGCCGCCGAACGAGACGTTCGGGTGATCGGCGTCCAGCCCAAGGGCGCGGCCCATGCCAAGCCGTCGCTCGTGGCCGACGAGATCCGGGAACTCTCCGGCGTCGACACCGTCGCCGAGGGGATCGCCGACACCCGGATGCTCGAGACCACGTTCGCGATCGCCCGCGAGGTCGTCGACGACGTCGTCAGCGTGAGCGACCGGGAGATCGCCGCCGCCGTAGCGCTACTGGCCGAGCGCGCGAAGGCGGTCGCGGAGAGCGCTGGCGCGACGCCGCTGGCGGCCGCGCTGTCGGACGAGACGGACCTGAATCTCGAGGGCGAGCACGTCGGTGTCATCGTCTCCGGCGGAAATGTGAACCTCACCGAGCACGCGGAACTCGCCCGGACCGGACTCCACGAACTCGAGCGCTACGTCGAAGCCAGACTGGCCGTCTCGGGGTGGCCGACGAGGGTGAGCGAGGTGGTCGAAACGATCGAATCCGAAGGCGCGGAATTGGACGTCTTAGAGCGCGCCCGTCGGACGTCGGTCGACGAGCCGAATCGAGTGCCCGTGACCGTCGGCCTCGAGGGTAGCGGCCTGGAGCATCTCGAGGGGGTTCTGGACGGGCTGAATTCGCTCGAGGGCGTTTCGGTGCTCGAGCGGTCGTTCGGCTGAGCAATTCGACGAGGGCTCGACGACCTCGGCCGAACGGTCGACTCCCTCCGCTCGTCTCTGTGTTCGTTGCTCATCACGAGAGATCGAAGAAACGGAATCGGAAACGAGGACGGTAATCAGTCGCGACGAACCGTTCATCTGCGGTAACCGAGGGGCTTTGTAGCCCGCGCCGAAAGGCGGGAGTAGAATGGGATCGCCCTCCTCGACCGACCCCGGGGTTCAGGCCCGAATCCGACAGCAAGAGGTCATCGCGGAACTCGGACAGCGAGCGTTGGAGACGGACGACCTCGATCAGTTGATGCACGACGTCTCGGTCGCCGTCGCCGAGACGCTCGACAACGAGTACTGCGAGGTGCTCGAGCGGTTACCGGGCGGCGACGAAGTCTTGCTGCGACAGGGCGTCGGCTGGCGAGACGGGCTCGTCGGAACGGCGACGGTGTCAAGGGATCTCGACTCGCAGGCCGGCTACACGCTCCTCAGCGAGGAACCGGTCATCGTCGACGATCTCCGCGAGGAGGGGCGCTTCTCCGGCCCCGAGTTGCTCACGAACCACGACGTGGTCAGCGGCGTCAGCGTCATCATCGGTTCGGTCGAGGAGCCATGGGGGGTGCTCGGAACGCATACGACCGACCACGAGGAGTTCACCACGCACGAGGCCAATTTCGTGCAAAGCGCCGCGAATATCCTGGCGGCGGCGATCGAGCGCTCGAGCAAGGAAGACCAGCTCCGCGAGCGCGAAGCCCAGCTGAGCGTCGCGACCGACGCCGCATCGATCGGACTCTGGCTGTGGGACGTACAGGAAAACGTCTTCACCGCCGACGAGTTTCTCGCGGAAGCGTACGGAATGGATCCGGAGATCGTGACGACGGGCGCGCCGATCGAGGCGTTCTTCGAACCGGTCCCCGAGACCGACGAGGACGGAATTTGGGACCGACTCGACCGAGCGCTGGAGACGGGCGTGTTCAGCGCCGAATACCGCATCGAAAACGGCGACGGCGACGTCATGTGGGTCGTCTCTCGCGGCGAGGTGGAGTACGACGCGAGCGGCGACCCGGTTCGGATGCACGGCGCCGTCACCGATATCACGGAGCGAAAGCGCCGCGAGCAGCAACTCAGGGAGCGAGAGGCGCGGTATCGGGACCTGTTCACCTCGATGTCCGAGGGCTACTGCGTCATCGAACGGGTCGACACGCCGCCAGTGGAGCCGATCGATTTCCGCTATATCGAGGTGAACCCGGCGTTCGAGGAGCACACGGGATTGACCAACGTCGTCGGAAAGACGATCCGAGACCTGGTGCCGGAAGAGCGAGAGGAGTGGTTCGAGACCTACGATTCCGTCGTGGAGACCGGCGACCCGGTCAGGTTCGAGCGCGAACTGACGACGCAGGGACGGTTCCTCGAGTGCTATGCGTTTCCGGTCGGCGGCGAAACGGACGCGCAAGTGGGGGTCCTCTTCACGGACGTCACCGAGCGAGTGGAGCGCGAACGGCGGCTGGAGAAGCTCGTCGAACGGCTGGAGACCTCGAACGATCGCTTGGAGCAGTTCGCGTATGCCGCCAGCCACGACCTCCAGGAACCCCTGCGGATGGTCTCGAGTTACCTGCAACTCGTCGAGCGGCGGTACGGTGACGAGCTCGATGCCGAGGGGAGAGAGTTTCTCCAGTTCGCGGTCGACGGCGCTGATCGCATGCGCGAGATGATCGACGGGCTGCTCAAGTACTCTCGCGTCGAGACCGAAGGCGATCCCTTCGAGCCGGTCGATCTGAACGCGGTCCTCGAGGATGTTCTCGACGATCTCCAACTTCGGTTCGAAGAGAGTAACGGCGAGGTGACTACCGAGTCCCTCCCGACCGTCGAGGGCGACAGCGGGCAGTTACGACAGATCTTCCAGAATCTATTGGACAATGCCATCGAGTACAGCGGAGACGGCCCGCCGCGCATTCACGTCTCGGCCGAGTGCCGGTCCGGAGACGACGCCTGGGAGATCTCGGTCAGCGACGACGGAATCGGTATCGATTCGGAGTACAGCGACCAGATCTTCGACGTCTTCCAGAGCTATCACGAGGGGAAGGGGTACAACGGAACCGGGATCGGACTCGCGATCTGCGAGCGGATCATCGAGCGACACGGCGGGGAAATCCGGGTTACCAGCGAACCGGGCGAGGGCTCGACGTTTACGTTCACGCTGCCGGCAGCGAGCGATTCCGACTAAGGATCGTATCAACTGCGGCTCACAGGGACCGGCAACCATCCGACATCACAGGATTCGTTTATGAATCTCCTCGAGACGATCAGCGACCGCTCTCGAGTCGGCCGCGAAAACGAAAATCGAAAGCAAACGAATTAGTCGGCGACTTTCGCGCTCGGGCCGACGGCCTCGATGGCCTCAAGGAAGAGCCCGATCCCCAGTTCGATCTCGCGTTCGGTCGAGTCCAGCGGCGGGAGCAGTCGGATCGTCTTCTTCCCGCAGCCGAGGGTGAGCAGGCCGCGCTCGAGGGCAGCCTTGACCACGTCGGACCGACGCTCGGGGGTGTCGAACTCGACGGCGAGCATCAGGCCCTTGCCGCGGACGTCCTCGACGTAGTCGGGCGCGTCGTCGCGCAGGAGTTCCATGGCCTGCTCGCCCCGTCTGGTGGCGTTGCCCAGCAGGTCGTACTCGTCGATGGCCTCGAGGGTGAACGCGCCCATCATCGAGCCGAGCAGGTCGCCGCCGCCGAAGGTCGACCCCAGTCGGTTCTTCTCGCTGGGGAAGACCTCGGAGCGCGAAATCGTTGCGCCGACGCGAAGCGCCTTCGCGCTGGCGATGACGTCGGGTTCGATCGGGTAGTGATCCGAGGCCCAGATCTCGCCGGTGCGGCCGACCCCGGACTGGATCTCGTCGACGACCAGCGGGATGTCGTATTCGTCGGTGACATCCGCGACCTCTTGCATGAACGTCTCGCTGGGGAACCGGTAGCCGCCGACGCCTTGGATGGGCTCGAGCGTGAGGAAGGCGATCTCATCGGGGCTGACGTGGCCGCCCTCCGGCGAGAGCATCGAGCGGAGCTGCGAGCCGCCGCCCGCGAAGAAGCCGCAGTCACAGCTGTTGGCGTCACAGCCGCGATCGGCGCAGAACGGGACCGTCTCGATCCCGCTGATCTCGGGGTAGTGACGCGTGTAGACCTCCTTGGACTTCGTCAGCGAGAGGGTGCCGAGCGTGCGCCCGTGGAAGCTGCCGGCGAAGGAGATGCCGTATTTTGATGGCGCCCGATAGTCGTTCGTGATCTTCATCGCGTTTTCCATCGCCTCCGCGCCGGAGTTCGAGAGGAAGACCGTGTCCATCCCGTACTGACTCGAGACTTCGATCAGCTTCTCCATGAGGTGACTCGAGCCGGGGAACTCGGCCTCTTCCGGGTTCGGACCGGAGCCGAAGTACATGTCCTGGCCCGCGATCTTCATCGGTTCGACGAGGTCGAACTCGCGGACGTTCTCGAGGACCTTCTCGTTATTGTACCCCAGCGGCGCCGCGCCGATGTGACAGGTGAAGTCGAGCAAGACGTTCCCGTCGACGTCGGTGACGAACGGCCCATCGGCTTCCCGCGTCACGTCCCAGACGAACTCGTGGGAGTACTCGCTGGGCGCGGAGTACTCCTGGTGGAAGTCGACCCACTGCTGGGCGTTCGGACCCGGAAGCGCGTCCGTGTCGGGTTCCGCCGTGTCCCTATCCATACACAGTTTATGTGTACCTCGTACATTAAATCTTGTTATCGGTTAGCGGAGAGTGCGGCGCGAACCGCGAGCGAATCGGCCGCGAAAAATCGAACAGCATGACGGCCGCCGCGGATCGGTCGGCGCGGCGGAGGGCCGAAGCAGCTAGTCGTCGTCCGTCTCGACGGCACCGCCGGGACCGGACGGCGATTCCGTTTCCGGCTTCCTGCTCGAGCCGATGAGGACGGTTTCGTCCTGCAGTAACAGCCGACCCTCGGTCGAACTGAAGTGTTTGATCAGTCCGAGCATGGCGGCGAAGCAGACGAAGGCGAACGGCGCGCCGGTGATAATCGCGGCCGACTGCAAGGCGTCGACGCCGCCGAGGATCATGAGGATCGCGGCGGTCATCCCGAGCACGACGCCCCAGAAGATCCGGTTGATGTTCGACGGGTGTGCCTTCCCGCCGGTCGTCATCATCGAGACGGCGAGTGTCGACGAGTCAGCGGACGTGATGAAGAACGTCGTGACGAGGAACATGAACGCGACCATGAACACCGTCCCGAGCGGGAACGCATCGAACATGATGAAGCCGGTCGTTTCGGCACCGAGTTCGCCCGCCATCACCTGACTGAAGTTGGCGACCCCGTTGTGTTGCATCCAGACGGCCGTTCCGCCGAGCGAGATGAACCACGGAATCGTCGCCGCCGAGGTCGCGACGATCCCGGTGAACGCGACCTCGCGGACGCTTCGGCCGCGAGAGATTCGCGCGATGAATAGTCCCGCGAACGGAGACCACGAGAGCGCCCACGCCCAGTAGAAGACGGTCCAGGTGTTCGCCCACTCGGTGCCGCCTTCGACGCCGGCACCGGTAAAGAGGCTCATCGACACGAAGTCGGTGATCATCCCGCCGATCGCCTGCGTTCCGAGCAGGACCAGGAAGATCGACGGGCCGAGGATGAAGGTCGCAAGCAGCAAGACGACGAAGAGGATCATGTTGAAGTTCGAGAGCCGTCGGATCCCCTTGTCGACTCCGAGCACCATCGAGAGGGTAAACAGGAGTGTCATGGTCGTCACCACGAGGATGATCCCGGCGTTACCCAGGTCGATTCCCCACTGGTAGTTGAGGCCGCTGACGAACTGGCTCCCGATGAAGCCGAGCGACGTCGCGACGCCGCCGATGGTCGCGAAGACGGCGAGAATGTCGATGACCTTCGCGGCCGGCCCGTCTAAGTTCTCCTTCCCGAGGACCGGCGTGAGCGCCGAGGACACGCGGAGGGGGACGTTCTCGTAGTTGTACGCGAAGTACCCGATCGCGATCCCCATGATCGTGAACACGGCCAGCTGCGGCAGCGCCCAGTGGAAGAGCGTCTGTTGTATGGCAACGCTCATCGCTGCGCCCGACTGACTACCGACATCGAACAGCGGCGATGGATTATCGTAGTAGAACAGTGCCTCGGTCGGCCCCCAGAACACGACACCCGCCGCGAAGCCTGCAGAGTACAACATCGCGAAGAACGAGAGGAAGCTGTACTCGGGCGGATCGTCGCCGAAGCGAAGCTTCCCCCACGGGCTGACGATCAGGAATAACAGGAAGACGACGATCGTGAACACGATCGCCAGCAGTGCCCAGTTCAGGTACTCGAGCATCACGGTATTGAGCGTCGAAATCGTGTTCTCGACGAGACTCTGGTTGATGAAGAACGTCCCGATGACACCGACGGTCAACAACGCTCCGAACGCAAAGACGATCGGATCGATCTCCTCGAGGAACGTACCGACCGCCCCCTTCTCAGCGTCGCTCATCGTGTCACCCCCGCGATCGGCCGACAGCGTGCTGATTGAGCGTGCCTCCACCTGCCAACCGCCATGCTGCGTGATGGCATACCGGGTCAATCTACCGCGTACACAATAAGTGTTTCTCACTGTCCAAATATATCTACAAATTGTGTTTATTGGACGGTCACTCGTGAAGATCGGACTCTCTATCGTAATTTTAGATGTTCGTCCACTGCAGCCGGGAGTGAAGCATATTTATTATGTGATACGGCTCAAAAATGAGGTTCACAAACCGCTGCCAGAGTTGTGGTGTGGTTTCGAATCCACGACCTACAGAACGATTGACGGTCAAAGGATCCGGTACGTCGTTACGACAACCGCCGCCAGCGAGGGCGTACCGGCCGACGACCCGGCCGTCCTCGAGTCGGCCGAGCGACCGGGAGCCGATTCGGAGACGGGCGGCGTCGGTCGGCCGACGGTCAACGGTGATCGTATTCGCTAGTTCGTCAGTTCCTCGAGGTTCCGCTCGCGCGTCTCGGCGCTCTCGCTGACGCGCTCGGAGAACTCGTTGACCCGATCCTTGATCTCATCGCGGGTCGCCTCCGGCGAGAACCCGTCGGACATCGTCAGCAGCCGGACGAACGCCCGGAGTTCCTCGTCAGTCAGCTGGGCGAACTCCTCGTTGTCGAGTTTTTCGACGACCTCGTCGACGTCGATCTGGCCGACCGGTTCGACGTTGAACTCGACGTTGACCATCCGGTAGTTCGAGCCCGCGAGCCGCTGTTCGGCCTTGCCGACGCCCTCGGAGAGCATGTCCTTGAACGGCGTGTGGTACCCCATCGTTCCGAGGTGCAGAAAGGCGAGCATGTCGGTGATCCCCTGCGTGTAGGCGTCGCGGTCCTCGTCGTCGGGATCGAACACCGTCTCGCGGTCGCGCTCCTCCATGTACTCGAAGAGGATACTGAAATCGAGGATCGCGTTGCGCACCCGCCGCCGGATGCGATTTCGCTTCTGTTTCTTCGAGTGGTCCGTGTAGTCGGTCTTCCGACCGAGCAGGAAGTCGCGATCGGAGGGCGTGAGGATACCGCGCGGTCGATCCGAGTCGGCCGCCGTCCGCAGGGACTCCGGAACGTCGTCCTGGCTCATACAGGACACACAGTGGGCCTGTGAATTAACGTTTCTGTTGCGAAGAACGTGATGGGACGAACACAGGTTCGCGACTCGAGCCGCCCTCAGACCGGTCGCTTCGAGAGTTCGATGGCGGTGTCGGCCAGCACCGAGACGCCGATCTCGAGGCTCGCCTCGTCGATGTCGAACGTCGGCGTGTGGTGGTTCGTCGGGTGGTCGGTGCCGACGAGCACGTACGACGCGAGGCCGCCGCCGTCCTGGACGCGGTCCATGAGGTAGGTGACGTCCTCGCTGACACCGAACTCCTCCGTCGGCACGATGCGCTCGACGCCGTCGACCTCGCGGGCGACGCTGCCGACGAGGTCCCGCAGCGCAGGGTGGCTGTCCGCCCGCGGTGACTCGCTGATGACCCGCGGCGTCACGTCACAGTCGTGCATCTCCGCCGCCGCGTAGCAGACCCGCTCGAGTTCCGTCCGCATGTATTCCATGAGGCCGGTCGTCTCGCCGCGGACCTCCGCCTCGATGGTGACCTCCTCGGCGATGACGTTGCTCGCGGTGCCGCCTTCGATGTGGCCGACGTTCACGCGAGTCATGCCGTCGCTGTGCCGAGGGATGCCGTACGCGTTCTGGATGGCGGTCGCGGCCGCCTGCATCGCGTTGCCGCCCTCGTTGGGCGCCCTCCCCGCGTGGGCGCTCGCGCCCTCGAAGGTCGCCGTCAGGTGGGCCATCGCCAGCGGCTTCTCGACGCCAGCGACGATCTCGCCGGTCGGGTGGTCGAGGCCGACGTGGACCGCCAGCAGGTAGTCGACGTCGTCGACGTAGCCGCCCTCGGCCATCGCCTTCCCGCCGCCGGAGATCTCCTCGGCGGGCTGGAAGAAGACCTTCAGCGTCCCCGCAAAGCCGCTGTCCTGGACGGCTTCGATCGTCCCGAGAGCCATCGCGATGTGGGCGTCGTGGCCACAGGCGTGCATGTAGCCGTCGTGCTCCGAGCGGAAGCCCTCCGCGACCGGTCGGTGGTCGTCGGCCGACGACTCTGCCATCGAGATCGCGTCGAGATCGACTCGCAACCCCACGGTCGGCCCCTCGCCGCGGTCAACGACCGCGACGACGCCGGTGTGGCCCCCCGCGGTTCGCTCGAGGACGTCCTCGCGAACGCCCGCCTCGCGAGCCCGCTCGAGCCAGGGCTCGAGTTCGTCGTCGTCGGGGACGGCCATGCGGTCGTCGGTCGCCAGCGCCTCCCGCCCGACGGCGATTTCGTCGACGCCGAGTCGCTCGAGTTCGGAGACGACGCGGGCAGTCGTCTTGAACTCGCGCCACCCCGGTTCGGGGTGGCGGTGAAAGTCCCGGCGGAGATCGCGCAGTCTGGTTCGCACGTCGTAGGCCATTATTGCCGCATCTAGACGGCCGAACTACTTAATCGTAATCAATAATCGTATATATGCCACTCGCAGACGGTGTACGATAGCGAAACAAACCGGGTTCGACGGATCGTCTCGGCAGTTCTCTCCGCGAGCGGTCTCGAGCCCGACCGCTGCCGGCAGCGACGAGCGACGGACGCGACCGCCTCAGCCGACGTACGCCGTCGCATCCATCTCGACGCGGACGTCCTCGGGGAGCCGCGAGACCTCCACGCAGACGCGGGCCGGCGGTTTGTCGCCGAACTGCGCGCCGTAGGCCTCGTTGACCCGCTCGTAGTCCTCGAGGTCGGTCAGGTAAACGGTCACCTTGACGACGTCCTCGAGGCCGTTTCCGCCGGCCTCGTCGACCACGCTCTCGATGTTCGCCAGGACGCGCTCGGTCTGGACCTCGATATCGCCGTCGACGGTCTCGCCCGTCTCTGGATCGACCGGGCCGTAGCCGGAGACGTAGCACGTATCGCCGGCCACCACGCCCTGCGAGTAGGGGTTATCGTTGCTCGGTGCGCCGTCGGTCTCGATGGGGTCGGTGTCTGCCATGGTATCTCGAGTAGGGGTGGATCGAATTCGGCTTCAGGCGGTCTGCTTCGCTTCCGCGGTCGCGTGCTCGATCGCCTCGACGACGACGTCCAGCGCGGTCTCCGCGAGGTCGCGGGTGAGCACGAGCGGCGGGAGGAACCGCAGGACGTTGCCCTCTCGGCCGGCCGTCCAGACGAGGACGCCGTGCTCGAAGCAGTACTGCTGAATCGCGTCGACGAGGTCGCCGTCGGGCGTCCCGTCCGCATCGACGAACTCGGCGCCGATGAACAGGCCCCTGCCGCGGACGTCGGCGAGCCGTTCGGTTCCGTCGGCGGCCTCCTGTAGTCGGCCCTGGATGTACTCGCCGAGGTCACGGGCGTGGGCGAGCAGATCGTGGTCCTGGATGTACTCGATGGCGCGGGTGCCGGCGCGCATCCCGACGACATGGCCGCGGTAGGTGCCGGCGTGGTCGCCCGGCCCCCACGTGTCCAGTTCCTCCTTGTACATCGTCGCCGAGAGGGGGAAACCGACGCCGCCCAGCGCCTTCGCGGAGGTCATCACGTCGGGGGTGACGCCCTCCCAGTCGCTGGCCCACCACTCGCCGGTGCGGCCCAGCCCGCTCTGGATCTCGTCGAAGACGAGCGTGACGTCGTTGTCGTCGGCGATGTCTCGCAGCCCCTGGAGGAAGCCCTCCGGCGGCGTGACGATGCCGCCCTCGCCCTGGATCGGTTCGACGATCATGCCGGCCGGATTGGCCAGGCCGCCGTAGGGGTCCTCGACGATCGCCTGGACCTCCTCGAGGGCGTGATCGACCGCTTCCTCGGGCGTCTTGCCCTGCCGGAACGGGTGGGGATAGGGCGCGTGGACGACGTCCGAGAGCAGGGGCGTGTAGTGACCCTTGAACTTCTTGTTCGACGTGACGCTCATCGCACCCGTCGTCGCGCCGTGGTAGGCGCCACGGAACGCGATGAGGCCGTCGCCGCCGGTGTTGTACTTGGAGAGTTTGATCGAGGCCTCGATGGCGTCGCTGCCGGTCGGCCCGCCGAAGACCACCTTCTGGTCACCCTGCAGGCCGTCCGGGGCGATCTCGTCTAACTTCTCGATCAACTCGAGGCGGGCCTCCGTCGGGAAATCGACCGTGTGGACGAACTTGTCGGCCTGCTCGTGAACAGCCTCGAGCACGTACGGGTTCGCGTGCCCGACGTTCAGGACGCCGATGCCCGCGAAGAGGTCGATGTAGATGTTGCCGTCGGCGTCGCGGACCGTCGCTCCCTTCCCCTCCTCGAAGGCGATCGGGATGTCGTTGGGGTACGCGACCGCGCTGCTGTCGATCTCGCGCTGCTTCTCGAGCAGTTCTCGGGTGTTCGGTCCCGGGACGGAGTCGACGTTCGGTGCGTCATCGGAGTGGAGTTCGTCGATCGGCGGTCCGCGCGTCATACGTAGGCACAGGTGAAACGATTATAAATAACTTGTCCACAGTATCCATATAGGACATATACAGATATTGGGTATGGATACGGCTTCGAAACCCGTTGCTGCATGTGTGGGTGTCGAATATCGTAGACGCACTGCGACGGGTCGCGGTGGGGTAGCCCCAGTAGGAGAGAGTAGATCGACAGCCAATCCGTCGGGCATTTCCGCCGAACTGCGCGTTCGATTCCGAACGCTCGACGTCGGTAGGGAGGTCCGCCGGTCGGCGGGATCGACGGGACGGAACGTCTCACGCTGCGAACCGGACAAACTCCCTTAGGGACGGCCGTCGAACGGACGACCATGCTCCCGCCGATCGCGAACCGCTTCGTCGCCGGGGAGTCCCCGGCAACGGCCCTCGAGCACGTCCGACGCCTCAACGAGCGCGATATCGCGGGGATCGTCAACCACCTGGGAGAGCACTACGACGACCATGAATCCGTCCGGGCCGACGCCGCCGAGTACCGCGCGCTGGCTCGGGACATCGCCGCGTCGGACCTCCAGGCCTGCATCTCGGTCAAGCCGTCGCAACTGGGACTCGACCTCGGTGAGGATCTCTTCCGCGAGACCGTGACGAACGTCGTCGACGCGGCCGCCGCCGAGGACGTCTTCGTTTGGATCGACATGGAGGATCACACGACGACCGACGCGACCCTCGACGCGTTCGAGGAGCTCGCTCGCGAGCACGAGGGCGGCGTCGGCGTCTGCGTGCAGGCGAACCTCGAGCGCACCCGCGAGGACGTCGAACGGCTCGCGGACGTGCCGGGGAAGGTGCGGTTCGTCAAGGGCGCCTACGACGAACCGGCCGATATCGCCTACCGCGACGGCGACCAGATCGATCGGGAGTACGAGTCGCTGCTCGAGTACGCCTTCGAGCGGTACGACGGCGGCGTCGCCGTCGGCAGCCACGACCCGGCGATGATCGAGCACGCGATCGACTGTCACGAGCGGTACGGCACCGACTTCGAGATCCAGATGCTGATGGGCGTCCGCGAGGACGCCCAGAACGACCTCGCCGCCGAGTATCCCGTCTACCAGTACGTCCCGTACGGCAACCGGTGGAAATCGTACTTCTACCGGCGGCTGACCGAACGGACGGGGAACGTTCGGTTCGCGCTCCGCGCGCTTCTCGACCGCTAAAGGGAAGGGCTCATTAGCCCCTAGTGAGAGGTGCTCCACATGGCTTCGTGGAAGCGGGATTTCGCGAGCGGGCTGATCGTCCTCGGCCCGATCCTGGTCACCCTCTACGTCATCTACTGGCTCTACGGCCTCGTCGCCGGGCTGACGCCAGGGCTCATTCTCCAGCCCGAGGCGCTCAAGCCGTTTATTCCCGGCGACGGAGCGCAGGCCATCCAGACCCGCGAGCAACTCGCGCAGTTTCTCCGGGTCATCGTCGCGCTGACCGTCTTCACGATCCTCACCTTCTCCATCGGCTATCTCATGCGGACGACCGTCGGCGGGCTCGTCGAACGGGTTGTCGACAACGTCGCGAACCGCGTCCCCGTGATGCGGGTCGTCTACAACGCCTCGAAAATGGCCGCCGAGACCGCCTTCGGCGAACAGGACTCACTGCAGAAACCGGTCAAGATCGAGACCTGGAACGGGCTCCGGATGACGGCGTTCAAAACGGGAAAGGTGACCGACGACGGCCGCGAGGTGCTCTTCTTGCCGACGTCGCCGAACATCACGACGGGGTTCGTCGTCGAGGTCGAATCCGACCGGATCACGGAACTCGACGAGGACGTCGAGGACGCCCTGACGCGCGTTCTCAGCGCCGGATTCGGCGACGCGAGCCGCAACCGCGGGATGGACGCCGGCGTCTCGATCGACGTCGTCGACGAGACGAACGCCGGCGCGCTCGAGGACGCCGGCACCGAACGGGCTGACGACGACTGATTCGTGGCGTCGCCGTTTCGACGATCAAACGCGCGTCGATGTGACGGCCGAACGGCGGTCGGTACGATCTCGGCACAGCGCGGTTCGATCGGCGACTAGACGCCCTGACTCATCAGGTGGCTGCGAAGCACGTCTCCTTCCTTGTTACCGGCGGTCGTGTTGACGATGACGACCGTCTCGTCGCCGTCGAACTCGCCGCGCTCGGCCAGCTCCCACGCCCCGCTCGCCGCCGCGGCCGGGCTCGGCGCCAACTCGAGACCCTCATGGGTGGCGACGCGGACGCCGGACTCGAGGATGTCCCGATCCTCGGTTGCGACCGCGCCACCGTCGGTCTCTCGAACGGCCTCGAGGACGCGCGAACTCGCCGGCGGATCGGCGATTTCGATCTCGCCGCAGATCGTGTCGGGCCGGTCGATCGGCTCGTGATCGTCGCGGTCGTCCTCGAGGGCGTCGACGATCGGCGCACAGCCCGCGGCCTGGGCGGCGTACAGCGGCGGACGCTCGTCGATGAGCCCGAGTTCGCGAAGCTCCGTCGCTCCCTTGTACGCTCCCACCAGTCCGACGCCGATGCCGGTCGGGTAACAGATCGCGTCGGGAACCTCCCACTCGAGGGACTCGACGATCTCGAAGAGGGTCGTCTTCGCGCCCTCGTGGCGGTAGGGCGTCTCGAAGGGCTGCAGCGAGTACCAGTCGTCGTGTTCACCCATCCCCTCTTCGTAGGCGCCGACGGCGTCGTCGAACCGGCCGCCGACGACGTTCATGTCGCCGCCGTGGACGTTGATCATCGCCTTGTTCGTGAAACTCGAGCGCGAGGGCACGTAGACGTGGGACTCGAGGTCGGCCCGGCCGGCGTAGGCCGCGGCCGCCTGTCCGCCGTTGCCTGTGGACGCGAGCGCGACGTCGGTCGTCCCGTGCTGGGCGGCGGCCGTCGCGGCGACCGATGCCCCACGGTCGGTCGTCGATCCCGTCGGATTCCGGCCGTCGTCCTTGATCAGCACGCGTTCGACGCCGAGTTCGTCGGCCAGGTCGGGGCAGTCGACCAGCGGCGTCGCTCCCTCGTCGGTCGTCACCGCCGACTCGCGGGGGAACGGGAGCAGTTCCTCGTAGCGCCACTGCGAGTCGAACGGTCGATCCGCGAGGGCCTCGCGGTCGAGATCGATCGCGTCGTACTCGTAGACCGGATCGAGAAAGCCGTCGCAGTCGGGACAGCGGTGGGAGACCGCCTCGGCGTCGTGGATCATCCCGCAGTCGACGCACTCGAGCCCGGCGAAGGCGTCCGTCGTTTCCATACCGGAGTGTTCGCTGCCCGGGACAAATGGCTGTCCATCGGCGGGCGACCGTCGTTCGCTGCGGCTGACCGTCGTTTGACGGGGTACTGTATTCGACGGTGGAAAAACGAATGCGGTTCAGATCGCCGGGCGTTCGGCCGACGGCTGTTCTCGAGTCTCCTCGAGCGAGACGGGGTGGAGTCGCTCCCAGGTCTGCCCGATGACGTAGTAGGCGCTCACGAGCGCGTAGAACGACACGATCGTGCCGAGGACAGCCCCCAGAATCGGGATCTCGGTGAGAAGTCCGGAGAGCAACGCGCCCGCGAAGACGATCCCGACAGCCTGCAGCCAGCCGACCGCGTACGTTCCGGTCGTGAGACTCGGCCGCAATTCGCCGAACTCGAAGCCGGCGCCGAGTCGGCCCTCCGTCGCGAAGCGGGCCAGCGCGGCGGGGACGGTGTAGGCGACCGCGAGCATGGCCGCGAGCGTCAGCAGGCTCGCGATGCCGAACGCCGCGGTCCCGATCGTTCCCGGGTCGCCGCCGACCGCCAGCCAGACGCCCCCGAACAGGAGTCCGCCGACGACGAACGGAATCAGGCCGTACGCGAGGAGGATCGCGACCGCTTTCGCGCCGTCGATCGTCAGCGCCCGCCAGTCGTCGAACCGCGGCGCCTCGTCATCGCCGCGGCTCGTTCGCTCGAGCACTCGGACGACGTAGCCCCAGACGAGAACGGCGGGGAGCACCAGGACGCTCGCCAGTACGAGCAGCCCGCCGATGACCGTCGTCTTCCAGACGTCGTCGCTATTCTTCAAGTAGGTAACTGCATTAGTTAGCATGACTCATCCTAGACCGATTGCCGTCTCCAGCGTGGTCGTCCTAGTATACGATTGACAACTATATAAGCGTATGTCAAGCATGGAATTAGATATGTACGGGGCCTGTAGTTGAGGGATAGGATTATCGGATAACTCGCTCAGTCAGGAATCCAACAGTGTCTTGCGGCTTTCGTCGTGCCTCGAGTGCGAGCCGTCACGTCTCATACGTTACTCCCGCCTCGAGATCACACTGCAATGATTGGCCCGAGCCGCGCTGCTAGCGGACGGTGTAGTCGGAAGAAGGAAAGAGAAAACTCGTCAGTTGTCGCCGGTCTTCGACTGCCACTCGTAGTCGCGGCGTTTGGCGGATTTGCCGAAGCCACACGACGAGCACTCCTTCTTTCTGGTGTGGTAGGACTTCTCTCCGCAGCGACGACATTTGGTGTGCGTCGTCTTGTTCTTCTTTCCTTGGCTTGGGGTTCCTGCGCCAGTCATGGAGTGATCGAAACGACGTTGTCGCCGCGTATAATCGTTGTGTCTTCGGCCGGCGCCTCTTCGTCGACACCGGCTTCGGGGATCGTCACGTCCTCGAGCACGAGATTCATGTGCTGGTCGTAGCCGGCTAGATCGCCGACGTACTCGCCGCCACTCTTGAGTCGTACCGTGACGCGTTCGCCGAGCGACGCCTCGAGGACGTCCAGCGGTCGTCCACTCATACGAAAGACCGCAGGTGACGGACACTTAATCGTACCGGTCCTGTGTCCGTATTCCCGCCGTCGACGGAGGTGCGGTCGGGATTTTCCGTCGTGAAACACTAGTGGGATCGATCAGAAAACGACTCCAGCTCGAGAGCCCGCTGACTCGAGTCCGCTGTGCGACGTCCGGCAAACACTATAAGTGGCTACTCCACGAGACCCTATATATGGGCGACACGAAGTTCACCCTCGTCGAGTTGCATCTGGACGGCGACACCCAGTTCGGACCCGGATCGATCGGCAGCGCACTGCCGTTCGGTTCGAGCACCGAGTCCGAGGAGACGCCGGAGTACGAGACCGAAACCGATATCGACGAATCGGCGGACGAGGAGTCCGGCGGCAGCAAGGCTATCGGCGCCGTCGTCGCGCTCGTCGTCCTCGTGGCCATCGCCGCGGCCGCCAAGAAGTTCAGCGGAGACGACGAGGACGACCTCGAGGCCGAGGAGGAGCCGGACGTTATCGTCAACTGACTCGCCGAACGCCCGGTGATCGACCCACTGTCGGACGCCGTCCGACAGAACGCTTTTGCGCTTCCTGCACGTACTCCGCGGTGTGAATCTCTATCGTAGCGCCCGGGCCGTTGCCGGGGCGTCCGGTGACGATATGATCGACTGGCAGTCCGCAGCGGACGCCGCGAAGGCGGTAACCGAGCCCGGTTCCCTCGATCTCGAGCCGGGCGAGCGCGAGGCCTACGCCCGCGACGTGCGGGATGCTCGCGACGGCATCCGAACGGTGTCGGGCGTCGACTTCGACGTTCCCGACTCCATCGAGATTCAGAACCGTCACCACTGGATGGACGCGAACATCGCGACCTTCGAGCGCGTGATGGGCACCCTCGAGGAGCAGGTGCCGGCCGGCGCCTTCCCCGGCGTCGCCCGAACGATCAACACGGGGACGATGACCGTCCTGCTGGCCTTCCTCGGACGGAACGTCCTCGGACAGTACGATCCCCTGCTGCTGGCGAACGACCCCGAGGAGACCCATGCGCTGTACTTCGTCCGGCCGAACATCCTCGGTGCCGCCGAGAAACTCGACGTCGATTCCGACCGGTTCCGCCGCTGGATCGCCTTCCACGAGGTGACTCACGCCGCGGAGTTCGGCGCCGCGCCGTGGCTCTCCGACCACTTAGAGGAGCGCATGGAGGAGGGCATCGCGAAGCTCTCGGGCGGCTCGCTGGACCGCGCGTCGTTCCGGGAACTCGACGCCGCGATGACCGTCGTCGAGGGGTACGCCGAACTGCTGATGGACCACGCCTTCGACGACGAGTACGCGGATCTGCGCCGGAAACTCGACGCTCGCCGGCAGGGTCGGGGACCGCTCCAGAAGCTGCTCCGTCGCCTGCTCGGCCTCGGACTCAAGGAACGGCAGTACGAGCGCGGGAAGCACTTCTTCGAGACGGTCGTCGAGAACCGCGACCTCGAGACCGCGGCGCTCGTCTGGGAGGGGCCCGAGAACCTCCCGACGCAGGACGAACTCGACGCGCCGACGATGTGGCTCCAGCGCGTCGATCACTGATCGCCGTCGGCCCGGGCCAGCGTCGATTGCCGAGCACCGACCGATCGATACGCCGTTTCTGTCTCGGCTCGAGGCGTTCCTAGCCGCGGCTCCCTAGCCCAGGATCCAGAGCAGATACCAGAGTAACGCGGCGCCGGCGACGACGCCGCCGACGGTCAACAGCCCGACGGTGAGCGGCGACGCGCCGCCCCCGAGCGCCATCGTGCCGCCGGAGAGACCGACGAGCAGCACGAACAGGGCCTTGAATCGGGCCGACGGCTCCGTCAGCGAACTCGAGCCCGCGGACCGACGCCTCGAGTCGCGGTCGGGGCCGCGACTCATAGCTCGTCGGCCGTACTGACGTGCATCGTTGCGAATCGCCACGATGGCTCCGCTTCGGCCCCGGCCGCATCCGTGTCCTGCTCGCTGCTCCCGTCTCGAACGAGCGTCCCGCTCCATCGCGTCTCGAACCGCCGGTTCGCGCCGTTCTCGGTGTCCGTCCACGCCATCGTCACCTCGTCGGCGAACGTCGCGAACGCGTCGCGCTCCGAGACGACGAGATGCCCGCTCTCGACGGTCCAGTCCGCGGTCGTCGCAGTCTGTTCCTCCAGCGCCTCGCGGACCGACTCGAACCCGAACAGGGCCTCGCTGATTCCGAATTTGACGGTCGACTCGTCCTCGAGAAAGTACGGCTCGAGGGGGTCGCCGCTCCGGAGCGCGTCGTAGTAGTCGCGGACGACGGCCTCGGCTCTGTCAGCGTCTCCGTCGCTCATATCCGAGGCGTCGGAAGCCGACCCCATAGAGTCACCGGACGCAGTCGCAGGCGCATTCGGTGGACTCGAAGTGAGAAGTACGTCCGCTCGTTGAGCGACGAGAGCTCTGTGCGAGCGTTCGCGAACGAAGTGAGCGATTACCCGCCGGAGCGGGGCAACGCCCGGCGGAGGCGGCCTTTTTCATCGAAGTTTTTGCGCCGAGCGGTTCGCCGAAGGCGAACCCGAGGCGGAAAAAGTTCGGTTTACATAAAACCCCGATCGACTTCGTCGGTCTCGATCAGGTCCTCGAGTTCCGCGTTCAGCAGTTCGTCGGCCTCCTCGAACCGCTCCGAGAGGTCCTCGAGTTCGTCGGGACGGTCGTACTGGTCGTACTCCATCGGTCCGAACGCGGGGCTCTCTACGGCTTCCATGACGTCGTCGAACAGATCCTGGGGCCGCGTCGGTGCGTCGGCGTGGGTCTCGAGGATAGTCTCGAGGCGCTTCGAGACCGTTTTGGCCTGCTCCTCGTCCTCGGGAGGAGACTGGACAGCGAACCGCCCGCCGGTGTCTTCCTCGGGGAGGAAGGCGCCGATCTCGTCGTCGAGGTTGCGGGCGACCCGCGTGCCGACCCCGTGGACCTCGAAGGGGTTCTTCGCATAGGTCTTCAGGAAGAAGACCCCGGCGCCGGGATGCGCGAGGTACATGTCTTCGCCGACGCCGGCGGCGCGATCACCGGCGACCGCGCGCCACTCTTCCGGGTCGACGTCTCGCTCCGTGACGTCCTCGAGTATGTCCTGCCACTCGCGAATCCGCATACGTGTTGGTTGTGACGCGGACAGAATGAACGTATCGGTCGCGCCGACCGTCGCCACTGGCGCTGATCGGGACCGTTTTCGTCACCGCCGCCGAAACGAATCGAACCAAAAGGGATACGATGCCTCCTCTCGGCAAAATGAGTAACCGACGCTTTCCATATGTCTGTCCGGCAACCACTCTCGCTCGTCGAACTGTTTCTCGCTACACCAGCGAAGAGTTCCCTCCTCGCGCTCGGCCCGCTCGCCTTAGCGCTCGGTCAAATCGGGAACAGCTACGTGAACGGCATCTCTCCCGCCGTCTCGGTCGGCTTCGCCGTCGTCATGATCGGCTTCGCCGTTGTCGCGACGCGCCACCACGCTGCCGAACACCGGCTCCGGCGACTCGAGGGCGACCTCGAGTCCGATGTCCGGTCGACGCGGTAATCAGCAGTTAGCGTCGATCCCCGTCCCGTACTCTCGTTTCTACCCGACCACTCGGGCATAGGTCCGTGCCCGTGCCGCCTGGATTCAGGCCCGAGCGGAGTCCGTCGCGACCGACCGCGCCTCGCGCGCGTCGTAAGCGTTGTAGCCCGCCAGGGCCGCGATCAGTAGCCCAGAGGCGAGCGTGCTCCAGAACGGGCTCTCCGTCAGCCCGAGTCCGGCCGACATCTCCAGCAGCGCGGGCGCGACGATCAGCCAGATCCCGAGCAGCGCGACTAATCCCGAGACGCCGACGCTAAGCGGGATGTCGTTGGCGAGCCGGTAGTAGTTGTAGGCCCCCGCGGCGAAGACGACGGTCCCGACGAGCACGTTATTCCAGAACGCGGCCGACGAGACGTCGTAGAGGATCACGACCGACAGGGCTACCCACGCGCCGATAACGGCGATGATCCCGCTGCTGACCGAGATCTTTCGCCGGCGCTCCTCGTTTGCGACCTGGGTCGTCTCGTTGCGGCGATCTCGCCCGGGATCGTCCCGGTCTCCGACCCCGGTGCCGGAGTCGACGTCGTCGGACGGCGACCGCATCCCCTCGTCGCGGTCGGCTCCCCCCTCGGCGCCGTCCGATCGGTCTCGATCGCGGTCGTCGCCGTTCGAGTTGCTCATATGGGCCGTCGATTCGATCGGCTCGGCAAAAACGGCGACGACTGTTCCAGTGACTGGAACGACTACTCGCCGGTAATAAATCGTTACACCGTCGAATGGCGGCGATTCGATATATAACGGTCGGCGCGGGGACGCCCCCTCATCGGAACTCGGCCGCGACCGATAGCGTTTTTGACGGCTCGGCCGTGACAGATAGCCGTGCACGTACGCGGAACCGTCGCGGGCGAGGTCGAGACGAAGTCGGTCAGCGGGAGCGAACTCGCCGAGGTGCCGGTGCGCCTCGCGGACGACGACGCCGGCGAGTCCCCGAACGGCGAGACGCTGGCTCGAGACGGCGGCGCGGCGACGACGGCCCTCGAGGGCGATCACGAGACGACGCAGGTGACGCTGTGGGGGAAGTGGACCGAGTCGGCCGAGCACCTCGAGCCGGGGATGGAACTGCTCGTCACGGACGCCGAGGAGACGGAGTTTCAGGGCGAGACGCAGTACGCGACGACCGGCGACTCCTACGTCGTCGTCGAGCCCTCCTTCCTCGTGAACGTGACGTCGCTTCGCAACTGGGTCGAGTGCCCCCGGCTGTACTACCTGAACAAGCTCTCGGGGGTCCCGCTGAACTACCCCGTGGTGAAGGGGACGCTCGTCCACGAGGTCTTCGGCGACCTGCTACGGGGCCGCGACCTCGAGGAGTCCATCGAGGCCCGCGTCGAGGAACGAGGCCTCCAGATCGGGCTGCTCGGCGAGACCCCCGAGGCCGTGGCGGAGGACGTCCGCGAGAACGCGAAAGCGATCGAGGGCTGGCTCGAGCAGGGTCGCCTAACTGAAGAAGACAGTTGGCGCTCGGAGCAACTGCTCATCAGCGAGACGTTCGGCATCCGCGGCCGCGCCGACGCGATCCGCCGGGGCGCGCCGGTCGAACTCAAGACCGGGAAGAACCTGAAGAAGGAGCCCCGGTTCAAGGACAAGGTGCAGGCCGCCTGCTACGCGCTCCTGCTCGAGGAACACGGGGGAGACGTCGACACCGGCACGCTGCTCTACACCAAGAACTCCACGCTGGAGCGCAACGAGGAGACCGGCGACCTCACGCCGGCCAAGGAGTTCTCGATGGGGCAGGGACTACTGAAGTTCGTCGTCCGCCTGCGCAACGAACTCGCCGCGATGGAGATCAAGGGCGAGGTGCCGACCGGCTACGAGGGGTCGGCCAAGTGCGAGTACTGCTTCGAGCAGGACACCTGCATGGTCGTCTCTGGACGGCTCGATCAGGAATCCAAGGCCGGCCAGATCGGACAGGCCCTACCCAACGAGGAACGCGAGTACTTCGACCGCTTCTACCGCGCCATCGAGGAGGAACGCCGCGAGGTCCACCGCGAGTACGCCAAGCTCTGGGAGCAGACGGCCCAGGAGCGGGCCGACGACGACCGCGCGCTGATCGACCTCGAGTTCCTCGAGCGACGGAAGCTCTCGGAGGGTCGCTGGGAACTGCGCGCCCGACGAACCAGCGGCGCGAACTCGAAACTCCGGGAGGGCGATCTGGTGCTGGCCAGCGACGGCGACCCGGTGCGGGGCGACTCGGAACTCGCCCGCATCGAACGGTTGGACGACGAAATCGTACTGACGGCCGACGAACCCGTCGAGGTGACCCGGCTCGACGTCTATCCCTCCGAGCTGACGACCGATCGGCTGCTCGTCGCCATGCACGACTTCCTCCTGAAGGGCAGCGATCGACGCAAGGATGTCCTCTTCGGCCGTGCTGAACCCGAGTTTGAAGCCATCGACGAGACCTTCATCGGCAACAACGACGCGCAGGACGAGGCCGTCCGGCTGGCCGTCGGCGCCGAGGATGTCGCCTTGATCCACGGCCCGCCGGGCACCGGCAAGACCTACACCATCGCCCGGGCCATCCGCGCGATGGTCGAACGCGGCGAACGCGTCCTCCTCTCCGCCTTCACGAACCGCGCCGTCGACAACGCTCTCGAGGCGCTGCTCGAGCAACTCGGAGATGTGATCGACGAGGAGCAAGTCGTCCGCGTCGGCTCCGAGAGCGGCGTCCGCGAGGACATGGAACCGTATCGCCTCGAGCGCGCCGGCGACCCCGAGGACCGCGTGGCCGAACTCGAGAACGCACAGGTCGTGGCCGCGACGACGGCGACCTGCGGCTCTCGAATCATGAAGGAGCAGTCGTTCGACGCGGCGCTGGTCGACGAGGCCGCCCAGTTGACCGAGCCCGGAACGCACGCAGCGACGAACCTGGCCGAGCGGTTCGTCCTCGTCGGCGACCACGAGCAGCTGCCGCCCGTCGTGCGGGCGGAGAACGACCTCACCGAGTCGCTGTTCGAACGGCTCGTCGACCGCCACCCCGACGCCGGCGTCATGCTTGACCGCCAGTACCGGATGAACCAGCGCATTCAGGCGTTCGCCTCCACCGAGTTCTACGACGGGGAGCTGCGCCCCGCCGAGCCCGCGGTCGCCGCTCGGACCCTCGACGACCTCGAGGGCGTCTCCCGGGAGGGGCTTCCCGCCGCCCTCCGTGATCCGGTCGCGTTCGTCGACATCGAGGGCGACGGCGGGCAGTACACCGACAGCGAGGAGGCCGCGCGAATCGCCGATCTGATCGAGACCTACGAGGCCGCGGGGCTCGAGCGCACGGATATCGGCGTCATCGCGCCCTTCCGTGCACAGGTCTCAGAGATTTCGAAACACGTCCCCGACGAGGTCGCCGTCGACACCGTCGACCGCTTCCAGGGCTCGAGCCAGGAGGTCATTATCGTCTCCTTTACTGCGACCGGCGCGCTCGAGGGGCCGATCTTCGAGGATTACCGGCGAATCAACGTCGCGCTCACGCGACCCAAGCGTGCGCTGGTGCTGGTCGGCGATGCGAACGCGCTGGCGACGGACCCCGTCTACGAGCGGATGCTCGAGTGGGCGAGCCGCTGACGGAGCGGCGTTACAGTCGGATTTTGGCGGCTCTCACGTCGATTCGCGGACGACGATCTCTCCCGTTTCGGAAACGTAGATATCGTAGTCGTCGACGGTGAACCGGATCTCCGCTCCGCCGCTTCCCTCGTGTTCGATCAGTAGATCGAGCGCTTCGGGATTCACGTAGTCGTATAGCGTGAACTCGAGGGCGGTCGGATCGATGTTCTCGATCGCGGCGATCGTGCGGACGATCGCGATGCTGATCGGCGTTCCGTCGTCGGGCGCGTATTCGATCACAGTCGATCCGTCCCCGTCGGTTGGGGGCCAGCGATCGGTGGCCATCTACGGACCGTTCGTGGTACGCGTCCGTGATGCTATCATGCGGATGGTCAGGGTGTTCAAGTCCCCTCGAGAACCGACCTGCCGTCGGCGCTCGGATTCGCGATGCGAGGGGCGTCCGTCACCGGTCGTCGGCGCGAGAGTTCGCGTCGGCCACGTTCAGTTCCGTCGCCAGAATTTCCGAGGACGCGCGGCGGAGGCGTTCGGAGACCGATTGGTCCGAAATATCGAACTCGTCGGCCAGTTCCTGTACCGACACCTCCCGCGGAACCTCGTAGTAGCCGCGCTCGACGGCCGCTACGAGCGTCTCGTACTGCTCGACGGTCAACCCGGGTCGTTCGGGCCCGGTCTTCGGTCCCTTCCGGAGGCTCGCGACGTCGACGTCGACGTCTCGCTCGAGGAATCGACGGTAGGTCCGGGTTGCGCTCTCGTGATCGGGGAATCGCATTCGGATCGACCAGACGCCGCAATCGGCCGAGGCGGCGAGTATCGTGCCGCCCTCCTCGAACGGCAGCGCCCCGATCTCGTAGATCTCGGCCGCGAACCGAATCTCGTACAACCACTCGTCGGAGGCCGCCCGTATCCGCGAGTGCGCGTCGACGGTGGCGTCCGCCTCGAGAGCCGCTTCGATCACCGATCGTTCGGCGCCGCCGAACCAGAGTCCCGGCGTCTCGCTGACGACCGCCTGTTCGAGGTAGCAGTAACACGATCGGACGCGGTCGAACGTCTCGCCCAATGCGGTTTCGGCCGCCGGCAGTTCCAACTCGACGAACGTGGCCATTCCGTGGCAACGAGTGCCATTCGTGGTCGGATAAAGAAGATGCTTGCAGCCGGGACCGGAGAGCGAGAAGAAACGAACGTTTACTTTCGGGGATGAGAAACGGCACTCGACATGCGCCTCGAGGAGCAAAGCGTGATCGTCCGCGACCTGTTTCCAGCCGAGTACGCCGACCTCGTCGTCGCCGTCACCGAACTCGGTGGAACGACGGTTCTGATGGTCGTCCTCGCCGTCCTGTTCTGGTCGGGGTGGCGTCGCCAGAGCGCACTCGTGATCAGTTACGCGGTCGCCGGGCTCGCCCTCCTGCTCTCGATTAAGGCCCTGTTAGGCCTGCCGCGGCCGCCGGAGGACGCCCTGCTGATCCCCCTCGAGGAGGAACGCGAGGGGTACGGCTTCCCGAGCGGCCACGCCTTCGCCGCCACGGTCGTCTACGGCGGGCTCGTCGCCGCGTACGACCGAACGCGGGACGTCCGCTCGCTGGCGGCCGCCGGCACGCTCGTCGCGCTCGTCTCGCTCTCCCGGGTCGTGCTCGGCGTCCACTACCTCGGCGACGTGATCGTCGGCGCGGTCCTCGGCGTCGCGTTCCTCGTCGCCATGGCCCGCCTTACGGGGGGCGATCCCCGCCGCGGCTTCGCGATCGCGTTCGGACTCGCGCTCGTCACCGTCGTCATCGCGGGGGCCAGCGAGGACTCGCTGCTGGGCCTCGGCGGGGCGATCGGTGGCCTCTGTTCTGCGGGGTGGATCGATCGCCTCCCCGACCTCCGCACTCGCCTCGAGACGGGCGCCCTCGTCGCCGTCGGTAGCGGCGGCGCCGCTGCGATCCAGGTCGCCGAGGCGGCCGTCTCCTTCGTGCCGGCGCTCGTCGCGCTCTACGCCGCACTCGTCGCGTGGGTGTTCCTCGCGCCGATCGCGGTCGGCCGCCTCGGCATCGGTGCGACCGGGACGTTCCGGGCGTAGCCGCTCCTTTTCGCGCCGTCGGTCGTCCCTGGCGAGAATCGGCGACGCTTTTCACGATCCGCGTGCGAACCGAACGCATGGACCTCCCCCTCGGAACCGGTACCATCGACGTTTCTCTTCCTGACTGCGGGGTCACGGTCGCGCGACCGACCGGCGGCACCACCGTCGACGTTCGCGCGGCCGCCGAACGCGCGCTCGAGGACCCAATCGGCCCGCCGCTCGCGGACCGCGTCGATCCCGACGACGACGTCGCGATCGTCGTCACCGACATCACCCGCAAGGCGCCCGATGACGTGTTGCTCGACGTGTTGCTCGAGCGCCTCGAGCGCTGCGGCGTGGCTCGAGAGCAGGTGACGGTGGTCGTCGGACTCGGCCTCCATCGACCGATGACCGACGACGAGATCGAAGCGATGCTGGGACCGCACGCCGACTTGGCGGTCAACCACGATCCCGAGTCGGTTGTCGAGGTCGGCACGGTGAGTACGGACGACGTGCCGGTCGAGATCGGCGAGCCGGTCGCCGAGGCCGACGCGGTACTCTCGACGGGCGTCGTCGAACCCCACCAGTACGCGGGCTTCAGCGGCGGCGCGAAGACCGTCGTCATCGGGGCCGGCAGCGAGTCGCTCATCCGCTACACGCACGGCCCCGAGATGCTCGCCCGCGAGGGCGTCCGACTGGGTCGCGTCGAGGACAACCCCTTCCGCGAGACGATCGACGCGGCCGGCGACCTCGCGGGACTGGACTTCTCGATCAACCTGAGCTACGGGCCGGCGGGCGTCCTCGGTGTCCGCGCCGGCGAGGGGCGGCGCGTCGTCCGCGAACTCGCGTCGATCGCCCGCGACGCCCTCTCGGTGCCGATCGACCGCGAGTACGACGCCGTCGTCTGCGGCGTCGGCGCGCCGAAAGACGCGAACCTCTACCAGACGACCCGCGCCGCGACCTACGTCGCGCTCGGCGACCGAAATCCGCTCCGTGAGGGAGGCCGGCTCGTCGTCCCCGCCGCGCTCCCGGAGGGGGTCGGCGACGGAACCGGCGAGCAGCGGTTCTACCGACGGTTGAGCGACGCGAGCGATCCGGAATCGCTCTACGAGGAGATGCGTACGGGGTACGAGCCCGGCGCCCAGCGAGCGTTCGTCGTCGCGCGAGTCCTCTGCGATCACGACCTCTCCGTGACGAACAGCGACGCGCCCGAGGTCGTCGAGGAGTGTCTCATGCACGCCGCGGACGGCGTCGCGGACGCCCTCGAGCCCGGCAGCGAGGTCCTCGTGATTCCGGACGCCCTGAACACGCTGCTCGTCGACGGCTGAGCGGGTTCGCGTCCGGGTCGCTCGAGTCGCTTACGCCGACTCGTCGGCCGCGGGCAGCGTTATGGAGAACGTCGAGCCCTCGCCCGGCTCCGACTCGACCCAGATCTCGCCGTTGTGGCGCTCGACGATGCGTTCACAGAGCGCGAGGCCGATGCCGGTGCCGTCGTACTCTTCGCGGCTGTGCAGGCGCTGAAAGACGTCGAAGACGCGGTCCTGGTCGGCGGGGTCGATCCCGATCCCCTCGTCGATAACCGAAATCTCCCACCGCCCCCTCTCGCGCCGCGTCGTTTCAACGTGGATCCGCGGCGGCTCGTCGCCGCTGTACTCGAGGGCGTTCGACAGCAGGTTCTGGAACACCTGCCGCAGCTGGCTGGCGTCGCCCTGCACGCGGGGCAGCGGCTCGGTCTCGACCTCGGCGTCGGTCTCTTCGAGCTGGAGCGAGAGGTCATCGAGGACGTCCTCGAGCAGCCGATCGAGGTCGACCGGTTCGAACGGATCGCCTCGCGTTTCGACACGGGAATACTCGAGCAGGCCGTCGATCATCCCGCGCATGCGCTCGGCGCCGTCGATCGCGTACGCGAGGAACTCCTCGCCGTCCTCGTCGAACGCGTCGCCGTACCTGCGTTCGATCAGCTGGAGGTAACTCGAGACCATCCGCAGCGGTTCCTGCAGGTCGTGGCTGGCGGCGTAGGCGAACTGTTCCAAGCGCTCGTTCGACGCCTCGAGTTCGCGTTCGCGCTCTCGATGTTCGGTGATATCGCGGGCGATTGCGATCATGTACTCGCGATCCAGTTCGACGTGGGCGACGTTGACCTCCGCCGGGAAGGTCGTCCCGTCCTTCCGGACGTGTTCGCCGGTGATCGTCATCGAGTTCTCGGTCTTCACGTCCTCGACGTGGGAGCGCCAGTCCGCGATGTCGTCGAACACGTGATCCATGTCGGGCACCGTTAGCTCGAGCAGTTCCTCCCGGTCGTAGCCGAGGGTGCGACAGGCCGTCTCGTTGGCGTCGAGGAACCGGCCCGACTGCGGGTCGATTACCAGCACGCTGTCGGTGGTGTAGTCGAGCAGCGTCCGGAACAGTTCGAGTTCCCGCTCGCGCTCCTTGCGCTCGGTGACGTCCCGGAAGTACACCGACAGCCCCGTCTCCGAGGGGTAAGCCCGTACCTCGAACCAGCTGTCGAGCGGCTCAGGGTAGTACTCCTCGAACGAGACGGTCTCCTGATCGTACATCGCGCGCTCGTACTTCAGCTTGAACTGCTGGCCCATCGCCTCGGGGAACTCGTTCCACACTCGCGTTCCGACCAGCGTTCGCCCCTCGGGATTGATCAGTTCGTGGGCGCGCTCGTTGAGGTACGTGAAGTTCCACTCCTCGTCGAGGGCGAAGAAGGCGTCCGAGATGCGGCCGTAGATCTCCTCGAGTTCCCGCCGCGTCCGCTCGTTCTCGAGGGCCGACGCGAGGATGTTCGCGACGCTCCGGAGGAAGGTAGCGTCGCCCTCCGCGAACTCGCGGCGCTCGCTCGCGTACGCGCCCAGCACGCCCCACGGGTCGTCGGCCGGGCCGACGGTCACGCTGATGCCGCTCGTGACGTCGTGGTCGTCGAGTAACGCGGGCTCGGTGAGCCGCTTCTCGGTGCGGAGATCGTCGACGACGATCGGCGCCTCGGTGCGGAGCGTGATCCCCGCCTGCGAGTTCGTATCCGCGGGCACCGTCGCCGACCCCACCAGTCCCTCGCGCCAGCCGACGCCGTCGCGCAGGAAGAGTTCGTTCCCTTCGGGCAGTAGTTCGAGCAGATTCGCGTACTTGGTCTCGAGGACGTCCGAGACGGCGACGACGGCCTCGTGCAGCAACCGGTCGAGGTCGTCGGTTTCGAGGGCCCGTTGTCCGAGTTCCGCGACGACTTCCTGTTGCCGAACCCGACGGCGGAGCTCCGCGTCGGCGTCGGGCGTCGAATCCATTGGGGAAGTATAAGGTGAAGGCCCGGGTAAAACCTTCTACCATAGTTTCATCTGGAATAGGGGTTACGGGTCGTCGACCCGCGCCCGACGGAGCCCGGCGCAACGCGAGACGGCGTCCGGTCCGCCGTCGGGTCGCCGATCGAGTACCTCGGCAAAACCGAGTTCGAACCGCAGCGACGACCATTCCTACGCCGACGAGTAGTCGGCCTTCCCCTCGTCCTCGCTCATCCGGACCCAGTACACGCGGGTGTAGGGTAGGTGGATGTAGCCGTCCTCGAGTTTGAGCCGAAGGCCCTGAACCTTGCCCGAATCGGTGATGTTGCCGACGTCGACCGTTTCCTCGGCGGTTCCGTCTGGTCCCTCGTACGCGATTGTCGCCATGATCGTGGAAACGTAGCCGTGCCAATAAGCCGCATGCAAGCGAATTCGGGCACACGACGGCGCCCCCGAGCGCCCCGGGATTTACCGCCATCGGCGGTGTGGGACCGGTATGTTCGAGACGTTGCACCCGTCTCAAGCGGACCGTCGGATCACGGTCCGGCTCGTCGTCGCGATCGCGCTCGCGTCGATCGCCACCGGCGTTGTCGCCATTCTCACCCAGCCGGCCGTCGAGGCCGATGGCTTGCTCGGGCAGCTCCAGTCGGTAGCGGAGTTCAGCGGGACCGTCGTCGGCTTCGCCCTCCTCGCCGCCGCGTGGGGAATGCGCCGCGGCTATCGGCTCGCGTACGCTGCGGCCGCGGGCCTCGTAGCCCTCGCTGCGGCCCACGGCGTCGTCCAGTTCCGGGCGCTGGCCGTCCCGCTGGTCGTCCTCTCGACCGTCGGGCTCCTCGTTCTCGCGGCGACGAGCCAGCGGTTCACGCGGTCGGTCGTGCTCGACGCGACGCAGGTCGGTGCGGCGCTGGCGATCGTCGGCGTGTTCTGTTACGGGACCGCCGGTGCGTACACGCTCAGGGCCCAGTTCGACGGCGTCGAGACCGTCGTCGACGCGGTCTACTTCACCGCCGTGACCGCCAGCACCGTCGGGTACGGGGACGTGCACGCGGCCACGGAGACGGCGCGGCTGTTCGCCGTTTCGCTGGTCGTGCTCGGACCCGCCACTCTTGCAGCTACCGCCGGCAGCCTGTTCGCACCGCTGCTCGAGACGCACTTCGAGCGGACCGGACGCCGGGCGGCCGCGCACCTCGAGCCGGAATCCGGTGTCGACGATCCCGGTGGTGTGGCCGGGAACGGAACCGCGCGACCGGCGCGGGTCGTCGCGCTCGGCTTCGACGCGACGCTCGCTCCCGTCGTCGAGGCGCTTGCGGAGCGCGCGTCGGTCGCGGTCGTGACCGACGAGGAGACGGCGCCGCGACTCCCCGAGGGTGCGGCCCCGATCGTCGGCAATCCGACCGCCGACCGGACGCTCGAGCGGGCGGGTCTCGAGGCGTGCGACGCGGTGCTTGTCGTCGCGGGGATCGACGCGGGCGAGACCGTCGCCGCGGCCCGGTCGCGCACGGACGCTCGCATCGTCGTCGTCGAGGACCGGGAGTCGAGAACCGAAGCGGCCGGGGCCGGGGCCGGCGAGTCGCTCGAGCGGGCCGGGGCGGACGCCGTCGTCGATCCAGCGGCCGTGCTGGCCGACGCGACCGTCGACGCGCTCCTCGGATCCGACGGGACCGGCGCTCAGTCGTCCGCGTCGGCCCCTTCCCACAGGGGGTAGAGATCGTCCGCGATCGGCTCGGTGATCGCCTCGCCGTCGAGGACGAGCGCCGGATCGCCCGCCTCGACCGTTCCGATCTCGCTCCCCTCGAGGCCGGCCGCCTCGAGCGCCGCGAGGCAGTCGTCGACCGCGTCGCCGGGAACGGTCGCGAGCAAGGCGCCGGAGCCGAAGATCCGCAGCGGGTCGACGCCGGCGGCCTCGCACAACCGCGCCGTCTCCTCGCGAATCGGGATCGCCTCGCGGTCGACGTCGAGTCGAACGCTGGAGGCGCGGGCGATCTCGAGCAGGCCGGCCGCGACGCCGCCCTCGGTCGGGTCGTGCATCGCGGTCGCGTGCTCGCGGACCGCGCGGGCGTCGGGGACGACGCTGATCTCGTCGAGAAATTCCTCGGCGCGCTCGCGGACGGCCTCGTCGACGTCGAGCGCGTCGCCGAAGTCGGTCGCGAGGATGGCCGTTCCTTCGAGCCCCGCGGCCTTCGTGATGAGCACGCTGTCGCCGGGCTCGGCACCGCCGGTCGGGACGAACGACTCGGCGGTTCCCATCGCGGTCAGCGACAGGAGGGGGCGCTCGAGTTGGTCGACGTACTCCGAGTGGCCGCCGACGATCGTCGCGCCGACGTTCCGGGCCGCGGCGTCGAGGTCGCTAGTGATCGCCTCGAGGTCTGTCTCCTCGTCGGGGAGCATGATGACGACGGTTAGCCACCGCGGGTCGGCGCCGGAGGCGGCGACGTCGTTGCAGGCGATTGGCACCGCGAGGGAGCCGACGCCCGCCGCGGCCAGCGAGATCGGGTCAGAGCTGACCACGAGCGTCTCGTCGCCGCCGAACGGGGCGATGGCGGCGGCGTCCTCCCCGTTGGCCGGCCCCTGAAGGACCGTCTCGTCGTCGGTTCCCGTCCGCTCGAAGACGTGCGCGAGCAGGTCGTCCGGACTCACCTTGCCGGGCATACCACGAACTCCGTCGATCCGCGGTTTGTAGCTGTCGAAGAACGGAGTGTCGTCGAGGAATCGGTCAGGCGTCGGGCGCCACCGCGTCCATCGTCCGCCGAATCTCGTCTTCGTCGGCGCCCCGCGGGAAGCTGACCGCGACGGCGTCGATCCCGTCGACCGCCTCGTAGCGCTCGAGTCGCTCCCGTGCGGTCTCGGGATCGCCGAAGGCACAGAGATCCTCGAGGACGGTTTCATCGACCAGCTCGAGGGCTCGCTCGCGGTCGCCCGCTTGCCAGGCGTCGTGGATCTCCCCGGCCGCGTCGTAGCCCTGTCGCTCGAGGGCGTCCCGATAGAAGGTGCCCATCCCGCCGACGTAGAAGGCGACGTGCTGGCGGGCGAGTTCGCGCGCTCGCTCGGCGTCCTCGAGGGCGCAGCAGGTGACCCCGGCGGTGACCTGCACCTCGTCGGGGTCGCGGTCGCCGAGGTCGGCGCCTCGCTTGATGTCCTCGATGCGGTCTGCCATCCCCTCGGGGGTGAGCATGATCCCGTGCCAGCCGTCGGCGAACCGGCCGGCGAGTTCAACGGCCTTCGGTCCCATTCCAGTGACCTCGACCGGCGGCTGGGGGTCCGGAGCCTCGCAACGCAGGCGGAAGCCGGAGAGCTGGAAGTCGTCGCCGTCGTAGTCGACGGTCTCGCCCGAGAGGACCTGTCGGACGATTTCGACGGTCTCGCGGGTGCGCCGGAGCGGATTGCCGTACTCCATCCCGTGCCAGTTCTCGATGACCACGGGGCCGCTGGGGCCGAGTCCGAGTCGGAACCGCCCGTCGGAGACCTCCTGGAGCGTCGCCGCGGTCTGGCCGAGCAGCGCCGGCGACCGGGAGTAGGTGTTGAGGATGCTCGAGCCGATATCGATCTCCGCGGTGCGTTCGGCCATCGCCGTCAGGACGGTGACGCCGTCTCGTCCCCACGTCTCAGGGAGCCACGCGCAGTCGTAGCCGCCCTCCTCCGCGCGTTGCGTGTAGTCGACGATCGAGTCGACGGTCGGCTGGGCCGCGACCGGCAGGTGAACGTCTCTGTTAGTCATCGTCATTCACAGACGGAACGCGACCTTTTGGGTGTATGGAAACCGGAGCCGACGGGCCGAGCGTTGTAACCGGAAGGCGACGGGCCGAGCGTTGTAACCGGAAGGCGACGGGCCGAGCGTTGGAACCGGTAGCGACGAGCGAGGGTCGGCGTCGCGTCGCCGTTCGGAACGGCTGCTAGACGAGAACGCACCGCTCGGACGGTTCGATTCAGAGGGACTAAATGGCCGTCTCGGCTTCCCCGTAGGGGTAGCAAATGAAGATACGCGAATCGCTCGTCGCTCTTTTCGATCTCGACGATAGCGTCACGGATCTCCGAACGGAACTCCTCGCCGGGCTGACGACGTTCCTCACGATGTCGTACATCGTCGTCGTCAATCCCGCGATTCTCGCCGCGAGGGGCGAAAAGCCCGGTATCGACGTCTCGGGTGCCACGTACACCGAGACGGTGCAGATGCTGGCCGTCGTGACGATCCTCTCCGCGGCGGCGGCGACGCTCGTCATGGCCGTCTACGCGGACCGACCGTTCGCGCTCGCGCCCGGAATGGGACTCAACGCCTTCTTCGCCTACACCGTCATCGGCGCGATGGGGGTCCCGTGGGAGACCGCGCTCGCGGCGATCGTCATCGAGGGCGTCCTCTTCATAGCGCTCACGCTCGCGGGGGCTCGAGAGTACGTCATCCGGCTCTTTCCGGAGCCGGTCAAGTTCGCCGTCGGCGCGGCGCTGGGGCTGTTCCTCGCGTTCATCGGCCTGCAGGAAATGAAGGTCGTCGTCGCCGACCAGGCGACGCTGGTGCAACTCGGTTCAATCGTCTCCGATCCGGTCGCGCTCCTCTCGGTCCTCGGTCTTTTCCTCTCCTTCGGGCTGTACACCCGCGGCGTCCGCGGGTCGATCATCGTCGGCGTCCTCCTCACCGCCGTCGCCGGCTGGATCGCCGCATCGGCCGGCGTGCAGAGCCCGCATCCCGGGACGCCGCTCGCTCCGTCGATACCCTCGCCGCAGTACGACATCTCGCCGCTCGCCGGCGCGTTCGTCGAGGGCCTTCGAAACGTCGAGGCGCTCTCCGTCTCGCTGGTGGTCCTCACGTTCTTCTTCGTCGACTTCCTGGAGACGGCGGGGACGCTCACGGGCGTGGCGCAGGTCGGCGGAATGCTCGACGAGGACGGGAACCTTCCCGAGATGGAGAAGCCGCTCATGGCCGACGCGGTCGGGACCACCGTCGGCGGCATGCTCGGGACCTCGACGGTCACGGCCTACGTCGAGTCCGCGGCCGGGATCGAGGAGGGCGGCCGGACGGGGCTGACTGCGCTCGTCGTCGCCGCGCTCTTCCTCGCGTCGCTCGCGATCGTCCCGCTGGCCGCGGCGATCCCGCTGTACGCGTCACACATCGCACTCGTCGTCGTTGCGGTCCTGATGCTCGGCAACGTCGCCGACGTGGACTGGCACGATCCAACCCACGCCGTCCCGGCGGGCCTGACGATCATTGCGATGCCGCTGACCCTCTCCATCGCGTACGGTATCGCGGCGGGGATCATCGCCTATCCCGTCATGAAACTCGCGGCGGGCGAACGCCGCGAGGTCTCGGTCGGCCAGTGGCTGCTCGCGCTCGCGTTCGTCGGGTACTTCGCCCTCCGGACGAGCGGGGCACTCACCGCGGTCTGAGTCCCATACTCACCGGTGGCGAAGCGACAAAAGTCGGGAAAGCGGGACGGCTCAGATCTCGTGCTCTTCGCTGATCTGCGGGACGCCCTGGGCCGTGACAGTCTCGCCGACGATGTACGACGAGGCCGGACTGGCGAGGAACTGGGCGAGGTCGGCGATTTCCTCGACGGTGCCGATGCGGCGGGCGACCTCCTCGCGGTCGATGTTGTCGGCGGAGACGCCCATCTGGCTCTCGACGCCCGGCGTGGCGACGAAGCCGGGGGCGATGCAGTTGACGCGGACGTCGTCGTCGGCCCACTCGTAGGAGAGCGTCGTCGTGAGGTTGATGACCGCGGCCTTGGCGGCGCCGTAGGGGCTCATCATCGGCGAGCCCCGCTGGCCGGCGACGCTGGCCAGGTTGATCACGCAGCCGCCGCCGTCCTTCAGGTGCTCCGCGGCGGCGTGGGTGCAGTGGTAGGTGCCGTTGACGTTGATGTCCATGATCGTCTCCCAACCGTTCGGCGAGATGTCGTCGAAGTCGGCCATGAACGACGCGCCGGCGTTGTTGACCAGCACGTCCAGCCCGCCGAACTCCTCGACGGTCGCCTCGACCAGCGCCTCGACGGCGTCGCGGTCGGTCACGTCGCACTCGACGGCCAGCGCCTCGCCGGGACGCTCGCTCTCGTTGATCTCCTCGGCGACGGGGTCGACGTTCTCCTGTTCGCGCGAACAGACGACGACGTCGACGCTGTCCGCGGCGAACCGCTCGGCGATACCCCGCCCGATGCCGCTCGAGGAGCCCGTAACGATGGCGACGTCGCCGTCGACGCTGAACTGCTCAGTACTCATTCGCGACCACCCGTAACTCGCTGTTTTGCTTCCATTGTTAGCTTCACATGGGTATACACACAGTTTGGTAATAAAGGTGGGTATAGATACCGTACCGTTAAGTGAGTGGCAATCGGTGACACGGGTACGCAGACAGCGGCGGGTCGGACGCGGAGACCGGCAGCGACGGCCCGCGAATCCCCAGCTATGACAGACGATACTCCACGGAACGATTCGGCGGACGAGGCTCCGGACGACGCGCCAACGGGCGAGACCCCCGACGACGCACCGCGGTACGGCCCGAACCGACAGCAGGAGGTCTACAGCCAAGGGATGCTCGAGGACGAACCGCCCGAGTTCCCAGTTTCCTACGAGGATCTCGTGGAACGCGCCCGTGCGGAGCTCAGCGAGGAGGCGTTCGCCTACGTCGTCGGCGGCGCCGGCTCCGAGTCGACGGTCCGGGCGAACGATCGCGCCTTCGAGACGTGGCAGATCGTTCCTCGAATGCTGCGCGACGTCTCGGACCGGGACCTCTCGGTCGACCTCTTCGGCACCGAGTACCCCGCGCCCGTCCTGCTGGCGCCGATCGGAGTCCAGGAAATCCTCCACGAGGAGGCCGAACTCGCCGTCGCCCGCGCGGCCCGCGAGTTCGAGCTTCCGATGGTCCTGAGCTCCGTCTCCTCGCACACATTCGAGGACGTCGCGGACGAACTGGGCGACAGTCCGGGCTGGTTCCAACTCTACTGGAGCGCCGATCGGGACGTCGCCGCGAGCTTCGTAGAGCGCGCCGAAGACGCGGGCTACGAGGCCGTCGTCGTCACTCTCGACACGCCGAAGATGGGGTGGCGCGAGCGCGACATCGAACTCGGCTATCTCCCCTTCCTCGAGAGCCACGGCCTGCAGAACTACTTCGCCGATCCCGCGTTTCGAGACCGGCTCGAGGCCGATCCCGAGGACGACCCCGTCTCGGCGATCCGCTCCTGGAAGGAGTGTTTCGGCGACGCCTCGCTCACGTGGGACGACCTCGACTGGCTCGACGAGCAGACTGACCTGCCGATCGTTCTCAAGGGCGTGCTCCACCCCGACGACGCCCGCGAGGCGGTCGACCGTGGTGTGGACGGTCTGATCGTCTCGAACCACGGCGGCCGACAGGTCGACGGCGCGATACCGGCCCTCGACGCGCTGCCCGACGTGGTCGACGCCGTCGACGACGCCACGGCGGCCGACGAGGAGTTCCCGGTCCTCTTCGACAGCGGGATCCGCCGCGGGAGCGACGTCTTCCGCGCGGTCGCGCTCGGCGCCGACGCGGTCCTGTTGGGCCGACCCTACGCACTGGGGCTGGGCATTGGCGGCGAAGACGGCGTGCGCGCGGTTCTCGAGAACCTGCTGGCCGACGTCGACCTGACGGTCGGCCTCTCGGGCTGTGCGAGTATCGACGAGGTCGACCGCTCGAACCTCCGGAGGGCGGAGCGATGAGCGCCGATGAGCGCACGATCGACGACGAACCCGCCGACTGGGAGGCCGTCTTCTGGGACATCGGCGGCGTCATCCTCGAACTCGAGTCCGTGCAGGGCGCCCACGCGGCGTTCGTCGAGGGGCTGGTCGAGGAGCATGGCCTCGAGTTGAGCGTCGAGGAGGCCGTCGACGTCTGGCGGACGGCCGTCGGCGACTACTTCCGCGAGCGCGACGGCACAGAGTTTCGCTCGGCCCGCGAGGGGTACGCGAGGGGCGTCGAGGCCCTCGTCGGCGAGGAACTGCCGCGAGAGACGTGGGAACCCGACTTCGAGGCACACGTCGAGTCGTCGATCGAACCGATCTCGGGCGCTCCGGAGACCATCGCGGCACTCGCCGACCGCGACATTCACGTCGGCGTCATCAGCGACGTCGACGACGAAGCGGGGAAGGAGATGCTCGAGGCGTTCGGCGTCCGCGACCACTTCGACTCGATCACGACCTCGGAGGAGGTCGGCCGGACGAAGCCCGATCCCGAAATCTTCGAGACGGCCCTCGCGAAGGCCAGCGTCGCTCCCGAGCGATCGCTGATGATCGGCGATCGGTACGACCACGACGTGAAGGGCGCCGACGAGATGGGTATACACGGCGTCGCGTTCGGCGCCGCGGACGGCCCGGCCGTCTCCTACCGGATCGAATCGCCGGAGGAGGTGCTCGAGATCGTCGACGGGACGTGAACGCGGGCCGGCTCAGCAGCGGCCGTGAATCCGGAACCGCGACGGCGATCAAATAGTTCCCCACCGTCGCACCCACGCGGGTTGATAACTCGCATCGTATGAACATTGTAAGAAAGAATTTCCAGCGAAACTATTTTCGTAAAGGAGAGTAGCGTTAGTACTGTCCACAAATGTCGAGCGCGCATCGCGATCCGACGGAATTCGCCGTATCGGCTCCCCTCAGTACGCCATGAGCGACGAGTACTACGAGCGGCTGGTCGACGAGGACGCGCTGGTTGCCTACCTCGAGGAGCACCTCGGCGAGGTCGACGACTACGAGATCGAGCGCCACCAGGAGGGCCACTCCAACGAGACCCTGTTCGTCACCTGGGGCGGCGAGGACCTGGTCATCCGGCGGCCGCCGCCGGGCGAGACCGCCGACACCGCCCACGACGTCCTCCGGGAGCACCGGGTGACGGCGGCCCTGGCCGATACCGACGTTCCCGTCCCCGAGACGAGGGTAGCCTGCGACGACCACGACGTCATCGGCAGTGACTTCTACGTGATGGAGCGTCTCGAGGGCGACGTCCTCCGGGAGGACGAACCGGAGCGGTTCGCCGACCCCGACCACCGCCGCCGGATCGGCGAGGAACTCGTCGACACGCTGGCGAAGATCCACCGACTGGACTACGTGGAAATCGGCCTCGGCGAATTTGGCCGGCCCGCGGGGTACACTCAACGGCAGGTCGATCGCTGGGGCAAACAGCTCTCGTGGGCGTTCGAGGTCACGGAAGACGAGCGTGAGGTGCCCGTCCTCTACGAAGTCGGCGACTGGCTCGGGGCCAACGTCCCCGAGGACCACCCGCACTCGCTGGTTCACGGCGACTACAAGTTAGACAACGTCATGTTTGCCCGCGAGCAGCCGCCGGAACTCAACGCCGTCTTCGACTGGGAGATGGCGACGCTCGGCGATCCGCGGGCCGACCTGGGCTGGATGCTCTCCTACTGGCGTGATCCGAAGGATCCCGAGCCCGAGATCCCGGAACTGGTCACGCAGTTCATGGAACGCGAGGGCTATCCCACCCGCGTCGAACTCGTCGACCGGTGGGAGGAACTGACCGGCCTCGAGTTCGAACACGAGCGGTTCTACCGGACGCTGGCGGTCTACAAACTGGCCGGCCTCGGCGAGATGTTCTTCCGCCGGCACCTCGAGGGTAACGCGGACAACCCGCTGTACCCGAAGATGGAGGACCGCGTGCCAGCGCTGGCCGCGCGCGCAAAGCGGATCCTCGAGGGCAACGAACCGCTGTAGTCGGGCCGGGCCTCTGACGGCGGTTTCGCGTTTCGATGGGTGCGCTTCTCGAGCGCGATCAGTCCGGCGTTCGTCTGGAGGAGGTGTGAATAGGGAACGGAATTGGTAAACTAGCCCCGTTTGTCCCGGAGGATCTGCGTTGAAGCAGCCGACCAGTAGAACTGCGAAGTGAACGAAACATTTGGAGGGAGTGATCGAAAACGAGTGTTCTCTGCTATCGCGGCAACAGGGAATCGCCACGTCCTCCCCAACCGACTCGCACGAAGTCGTCGGTGACCCTCGCCCTGCTCGGTTCACCGACAGCGCGCGCCACCGCACGTCGGATGGTCGGACCGAAGCGAGATGATGGCGGCGATACTGCACAGAAACGTGCTTGTCTCGGTTGCGCGTGCGACGGACGGCCACAGCGTTATCCCGCTCGCTGTCCTAATTTGGAGGATGGCAGACGACAAGAAGGGCCGAAACAAGCAAGCCGACGACGAAGAGCGACGCCAGCGGGAGCGAGAACTTCAGGAAGCGCGCGAGCGCAACGACGAACCCGAACCGGTTGACCCCGCGCTCGACGATGAACTCGAGAACCGCGAGTATCCGACGACGGCCGGCGAACTCGTCGGCGCTCACGGCGACTTGGAAGTCGGCACGCAAGACGGATCGAAACCCCTCGAGGACGTGTTCGCCCCGGTCGAGGACGAATCGTACGATTCCGCCGACGCCGTCCGGGCTCGGATTCGGGAACTGACCGATCGTTGAGCGGAAGATCGGTCGCCGGGCGGAGTGACTGCCGCGAGAGAACCGGCAGTCAGTCGCAGCCCGTAGGGATAAACTCGAGTCAACGTTACCGAAGTTCATCGAAAACCGGAATCGACGAACGTGCTGTACAACCGGGGACAACTCACTTAACATTGCTAAGTAGGTGTCGGTGGTATTAAGACGATTCCGAGCGACACCACGACCATGTCACTCGACAGCATCGACCGCGTCGCTGTGCTGGGCGCGGGGAACATGGGACACGGGATCACCGAAGTGACCGCGATGGCCGGCTACGACGTCACGATGCGGGACATCAAAGACGAGTTCGTCGAGGACGGCTACGAGTCCATCGAGTGGAGCCTGCAGAAACTCGAGGAGAAGGAGCTGATCGATGAATCCGCCGACGAGGTCCTCGAGCGGATCGACACGACGACGGATCTCGAAGACGCCGTCGCCGACGTCGACCTCGTGATCGAGGCCGCGCCCGAGGAGCTGGACCTGAAACACGACATCTTCAGCGACTTAGAGGAGTACACCAGCGAGGACACCCTGCTGGCGACGAACACCTCGAGCCTGCCGATCACGGACATCGCGGAGGCCGTCGACACGCCCGAGCGCGTGCTCGGCCTGCACTTCTTCAACCCGCCGGTGAAGATGGACCTCGTGGAGGTCATCTACGGGCAAGACACCAGCGACGAGACGGCCGAAGCGGGCTACGAGTGGGTCGAGTCGATCGGCAAGACGCCGATCTACGTCCGCAAGGACGTCCGCGGCTTCGTCGTTAACACCATCGTCGGCCCCTTCGGCGGCGAGCCCGCGTTCATGGTCTCCAACGGCGAGACCACGATCCGGGAGGCCGACGCCACGATGGTCCACGAGCGGGGCTATCCCATGGGGCCGTTCGAACTCGCCGATCTGACCGGCATCGACGTCGGCTACCACGTCCGCAAGGAGGGTGGCAGCCCGATTCCGCCGATCACGGAGGAGAAGGTCGAGGCCGGAGACCTCGGCCAGAAGACCGGCAAGGGCTTCTACGACTACGAGGACGGCGACGGCGCCGACTACGAACCCGAAGACGCGGGCGACTTCGACTGGCTCCGCGCCGAGGCCCGGATGATCAACCGCGCCGCCTTCCTCGTTGGCGAGGACGTCGCCACGCCCGAGGAGGTCGACACCGGCGTCCAGCTCGGGCTGGGCTTCCCCGAGGGCATCTGCCGGCGTGCCGACAAGCTCGGCCTCGATACGGTCCTCGAGAAACTCGAGGAGCTGTACGAAGAGACGGGTTCCGACCGCTTCGAGCCCCACCCGTACCTCGAGGAACTCGTCGCGGAGGGCAAGACCGGCGAGGACGCCGGCGCGGGCTTCTACGATTACGGCGACGACGAACTCGGTCCCTACCACGACCTGAACTACGAGATCGAGGACGGCGTCCTGCAGGTCGAACTCGACCGTCCCTCGCGGATGAACGCCCTCTCGGGTGACCTGCTCGCAGAGATCGACGACCTGTTCTCGTCGATTGACGCCGACGAGGTCCGGTGTGCGACCATCGAGGGCACGGGCGACCGCGCGTTCAGCGCCGGCGCCGACATCTCCGAATTCAGCGACGCCGAGCCGACGGACCTGATGGACGTCACGCCCGCGTTCGAGACGGTCAACGAGTTCCCCCGTCCCGTCCTCGCGAAGATCGACGGCTTCTGTCTCGGCGCCGGCCTCGAGCTCGCGCTCGCCTGCGATCTGCGCGTCGCGACCGAGCGATCCGCGTTCGGCGCCCCCGAAATCACCCTCGGGCTGATCCCCGGCGGCGGCGGCACCCAACGGCTCCTTCGCGTGCTCGGCGAGACCCGTGCGAAGGAACTAGTCTTCCGCGGCAACCACATCGACGCCGACCGCGCCGAAGAGTGGGGACTGATCAACCGCTCGGTCGAGCGCGACGACTTCGACGACACCATCGAGGAGTTCGTCTCCGACCTCCGAAACGGGCCGCCGATTGGCCTCGAGGTCGCCAAGAAGGTCATGAACGAAGGCCAGGACGCGAGCATGGCGGCCGCCCTCACGATGGAGAGCCAGGGCTTCGGCCTGCTGTCAAGCACCGACGACGTGCTAGAGGGCACGACGGCCTTCGCCGAGGACCGCGATCCCGAATTCGAGGGCGAGTAACGAGATGCAGGACCCCGAGGACCTGACGGACGCGGACGACGCCACCGATGCGCCCGAGACGGAAGCGACGGCCGACGCCGCCGACGTCCCCGATGCGGACGACGCCACCGGCTGGCCCGAATGGGCGTCGTTCGTCGACAGCCACGGCTACCTCTCGTGGCTCGACGTCCGCGTCGAATCCCTCGAGGAGGGTCGTGCGATACTCGCCATCGACCACGACGAGGAGTTCGAGAACCCGGTCGGTTCGGACGGCTACGACCCGATCCACGGCGGTATCGTCGCCACACTGATCGACACCGCCAGCGCGTTCGCGCTCCGGTCGACGTTCGACGACCCGAGCGGGGCCGGGCTGACGACGACCGACCTCAACGTCTCCTACCTCCGGCCGGCGACGGGCGATCTCCGGGCCGAGGCGGAGGTCGTTCGCGCGGGCAAGACGTCCGGCGTCACGCAGGTCTCGGTCACCGGCGCCGACGGCGAGGCGGCCGTCGGCCGGACGACCTACCGGCTGTTCCGGAGCGGCGGCGGCGAGAGCGCGGGCGATCGCTAATCCGCAGCGGCCGTCGGTCGGCGTGGGACCGGCCACTCCCTACTGACCGGCGTGGAATTGACGAAGTCGGGATCGAAACCGCGTTCTATTCGGTCTGGTCGCCGCGCAGATCCTCGTAGATCTGCGGATCAGTCCGGAACTTGAGCACGTTGTGGACCGAGGAGTTCCGGATGTTCGCGATGACGTCGCCGTATTCCTTGTAGCAGTTGTGGATCCACTTCGAGATCTGCTCTGAGCTTCGGAACATCATGACGGTCTTCCACTGGTACTCCCCGTCGGAGAGAAAGTAAAACAGCGTGTGTTTGCTGCCCTGAATGTACTCCATCGCGTCGCGCCAGCCGTCCTCGAAGTGTTCGGTGTTGAATTTGAACTCGAACAGCGCGAAGGTGTAGTACTCCTCGTTGGGGATGATCGCCTCCCTGAACACGCCCTCGTCGCGCATCCGTCGGATCGACTCGCTGACGGTGACGTGCGAGACGTCGATGTCGTACTCGGCCTTGAGCACGCTCGTCAGTTCCCGCGAGGAGAGCTGCGGGTCCTTCGAGAGCTCACAGAGGATGGCGATGTCGCGATCCTTGAAATCCCAGTTCGGTTGCTCGTCGTCAGTCATATAGTCGGTCCGTTTTATCCGCTACCGTTATGTGTCCATTCATTTCAGGAAGTCGATCAAATGATCAGCGTAGGCGTCGGGTCGGTCCTCGGGAACCCAGTGATAGGCGTCCGACAGCGGCGCGAGCGCGGCGTCGTCGAGATCTTCGGCCAACCGTTCGGCGTAGTCGTAGGGCTGCATGACATCGTCTTCGCCCCACAGCAACAGCGTCTCGGCCTCGATCGCACCGTAGTCGATCTCGGTCGTGTGATTCGTGTTCGTCGCGACGGCGTCGCGAACCAGCGATACGCGGCCCTCGTCGGTCAGCCACGGCGCCTTCATCCCCGCGACGAACTCGGGATCGGCCTCGCCGTAGGTGCCGTCGACGAACGCCGACTCGAGGCGGGCCTCCAGTTCTTCGCGCTCGAGGTCGGCCGTCGACGGCAGTCCGAGATTCGAGACGAACTCGACGGGCCAGGAGTCGTAACAGACGGCGTTCGAGAGTACTAGCCGCTCGACGGTGTCCGGGTTGTGCGCGGCAAAGCGCAGCGCGACCCCGCCGCCGATATCGTGGGCGACGAGGACGACCTGGTCGACGTCGAGATCCTCGAGCAGTCCCTCGAGCATTACCTCCTGGGCGCGGATCGAGCGGTCGAAGCCGTCTCGCATCGCGGAGTTGCCGTAGCCGACCAGATCCGGCGCGATCGTCCGGCGCTTCTCGGCGACCGCCGGAACGATATCCCGCCAGAGAAACGACCAGGTCGGGATTCCGTGGACGAAGACGACCGGCGGTTCGTCGTCTCCATCGTCCGCGCCCGTGTCCGGGCCATCCTCGTGGTAGGCGACCTCGAGGTCGTGGCCGTCGACGGTGACGGTGGTCGTCGCCTGTTCGTCGCCCCAGGTCTCGTGGTCGACCATTTAGCCACCTCCGCCCGCAGTTGCGAGCGTCGTCGCGGGCTGGCCGTCCGAGATCGTTCGTGCCTCCGATCGTGCCATACACCCGATTTGGTTTCCATTGTAAAGTTAGTTTGGGGCCTCAGCTTCGGACCGCCGACCGGCGAACGTATGGGAATTACTGTGCATCGTGGCCACAAGAACAATATCCTATCCGGTAGGATAGAAGAACCATCGTAGCAATGTCATATTACATCTGGAGTCAAGTAGTAGTCGAATTGAACTCGACGGAACGCTATTCGACAGCAGCTCTCCACTCGTAAGGGCTAGGATCGATATCTCGGGATTTCAGGCGCACTACGCGGCAGATAAGGCAAAATAGGCGCAGATAGAGAGACAGATCATCGACTGCAATATGGTTATGGTCTCGAAGGCGAGACTACTACGATACCGGTATCTGTACTCCGTTTACCGCCGATACACGAGCTCGCGATCGAAGTCCCTCATCGCGATCGCTGCTCGGTGTGTACGGCGAAGTATGGTCAGTTCTCTCGAGTTCATCCCGAACTAAATACCAGATAGACAACTATGTGTGGTATATTATATAGATGCCGCCAGGTGACCGCGCTCGCGTCGGAGTCGGGACAGTGGTCACGTGCGGTTTTGGAGACGCGATCGGACGCCGGTAACGGCGAAACGTCGGCGACGAATCACTGGAAAGCGAGCGTCGGACGGTTCGGGACCAGCCCTCGCGCGCTGCGGTCGGATAGCTGTCGCTCTCGCATCGCCTGGTCGCCGCCGAGTATCGGACCGAGGCGACGCCGACTGTGAGCGGGCAGTTCCGATGACCGGATCGATACGGATGTGACTCCGACGAACGGGTCCGCGCCGACGGCCTCCGTCGGCGACGCCGCGTTCTGCGCGCTATTCCTTCCGTTTGATGAGGAACTTCATGTCGCCCTGAAACACGACGATGCCGTCCTGGTTCGTCATCTCGGTGTCGAGGACGACGATACCGGCGTCGTCGTGTTCGACGTCCTTCTTCTCGCTGACCTCCATCTCGAGCGAGAGCGTGTCTCCGATGTAGACCGGGTTCGGGAGATCCATGTAGTTCATCCCGAGGAAAGCGTACGCTGTGCGCTCGACGATCCCGGTGCGGTAGACGAAGCCCGTTGCCTGGACGAACGTCATCGGCCCGTGGGCAATCCGGCCGTCGAAGGGACCGTCCTCCGCGTACTCTTTGTTCGTGTGCAGTTCGGTCCAGTCACCGGCCAGCGCCGAGTGCATGACGAAATCGGATTCCGTGACGGTCCGGCCGACGCTCTCGAACTCCTGGCCGGGTTCGAAGTCCTCGAAGTGATGCGGCTCGTAGCTATATGCCATACGTGACCATCCCTCTCATGACACAAATAATTTACCTCAGTGACGGGAACCGGAGACGCGACCGAGAATCGATGCGAGCTCGCGGTCGCCGCTGCTCGAATCGACAACTCCGCTGCCGGAGCACCTGTACGCCGCGGAGATATCACTACAGTCGGTCGACGCTGTCGGCGTCGGGTCCGACACGGGCCGGTCGACTTTCACCTGTATCCGATCGACGGTGCGACTCGACTCGACGCGACGTCCCGAAGGGGCTATCGGTGGTCGTACACGCGTTTCACTTTGCCGACCTTCGTGCGCTCGATACTACCCGGTTCGACGACGTTCAGTTCGTCCGGCGTAAACGAGAGGACGTTTGACAGCCGAGTGAGGATTCGGTCTCGAAGTTCCGCGACGTCACCGTCGAACCCCTCCACCAGTTCGATCGTGAGCTCGAGGGTGTCGAGGTTGTCCTCGCGATCGAGGTCGATGCGGTAGTAGGGCGCGACCGCCTCAAACTCGAGGACGATGGCCTCGATCTCGCTGGGATAGAGGTTGACGCCGCGCACGATGATGAGGTCGTCCGCGCGGCCGGTGACGTTATCCATTCGGACCATCGTGCGGCCGCAGTCGCACTCGTCGGTCGTGAGCGTGGTGAGGTCGCCGGTGCGGTAGCGGAGCACGGGCAAGGCCTCCTTCGTGAGCGTCGTCAAGACGAGTTCGCCCTCCTCGCCCTCCGGCAGGGGTTCTCCCGTGTCCGGGTCGACCACTTCGGGATAGAAGTGGTCCTCCCAGACGTGCAGTCCCTCCTGGGCTTCGTGACACTCGTTGGAGACGCCGGGACCGATAATTTCGGACAGTCCGTAGATGTCGATCCCCGTGACGTCGAGGCGCTCTTCGATCTCCTCGCGCATCGGATCCGTACAGGGTTCCGCCCCGAAGATGACCGTCGACACCGGCAGCTCGCTGACGTCGACGCCCATCTCCTCGGCCGTCTCCGCGAGGTACAGCGAGTACGACGGGGTGCAGGTGAGGACGTCGCTCTCTAAGTCCTGTAACAGCTCCACCTGCCGCTGGGTCTGCCCGCCGCCGATCGGGATGACCGTCGCACCGAGTTCTTCGATCCCGTAGTGGAGGCCGAGCCCTCCCGTGAACAGGCCGTAGCCGTAGCCGTTCTGGACCGTCTCCCCCGGTTCGACGCCGGAGGCGGCGAGACACCGGGCGACGACTTCGCTCCACACGTCCAGATCGTCCTCGGTGTAGGAGACGATCTTGGGTTTGCCCGTCGTGCCCGAGGAGGCGTGAATGCGTCGGATGTCGGCGTCGTCGACGGCGAAGAGGCTGTCGGGATACTCGTCGCGGAAGTCTTCTTTCGTCGTGAACGGAAGCTTCCGGATATCGTCGACCGTCTGTACGTCCTCCGGCGCGATGCCCGCGGCGTCGAGTTCCCGGCGGTAGTAGTCGACGTTCTCAGAGGCGTGGCGAACCGTTTCGCGGAGCCGTTCGTTTTGCAACGCTCGGATCTCCGACCGAGGCGCTGTCTCTATCTGCTTATAACTCATCCTCACTCAACAATCCGGAGTCCCCCGATAAAAATCATGTGGTGAGTGCACATGCCACTGAGAGACAACGGAATTGACAGGACGGAGTCGACTGAGACTCACCTCGAGCGGCGGACGATTCAGCCGCTCGAGTCCCGTCGCGACGCCCGTCGGCCCCATCGCACTCGCTGCCGAACCGAACCGCGCCGCTACGGCGGTCGGACGACGGTCGGCGGGTCACTCCTCGGGGCTGACGGTGACGACGGGCCTGTCGGTTCCGAGGATGACCGACTGGGTCACGCTCCCGAAGAGCACTTTCCCCGTCGGCGTCCGTTTCCGGCCGGCGAGACAGATCATGTCGACGTCCATCTCGTCGGCCGCCGCGATGAGCTCCGACGCCGGGTCGCCGCTCGTCTCGTAGTACTCGTAGTCGACGCCGCTCTCGTCGAGGGCCGTAGCGACCTGGCGGACGCCGGCGAGTTGCTGGACCGATCGCCCCTCAGGGTTCTCCTGGAACACGTGCGCGAGAACGGCCGTGATCTCGTCGGTCGAACCGGGGAGCGATTCGATCATCGATGCCTGCTCTCGCGCGCGGTTTTCGTCGGTATCGAGTCCCACCAGTATCCGAAACATATCTCGCGGATAGACACCAATACACATAATACTCCGGTTCGGTCCCGCGCATCGAGTCGTCCGAGCGGACACCTCGGTCGGCCGTTTTTCGGTTGCGATCGAGAACGGAACCGCCGAGCGTCGAGGATCGGCTCCGGACGACGGGGACGGCATGTATAAAACCGCCATAAAACGGGGTCGATTTTTATAGGATGATGTAATCTACTGAAGGTATGGCTCGAGATAACAGGCCACGTGGCCGGAGGCGTGATATTCTAAAAACAATTACCGTTGGCGGTGCAATCGGGATATCCGGATTGGCCGGCTGCGTCGGCGATCCGGACGAGTTGGGTGGCGGAGACGACGAGAACTTCGACACGGTCCAGTTCGGCGTTCTCGAGCCGAGGACGGGCGAGTTTAGCGCTCTCGCGAAGGAACACTACCAGGGAACCGAACTGGCGATCCAGCAGATCAACGACAGCGACGAGTACGACTTCACGATCGAACACGAGGAGTACGACACGCAACTCGACCCGGCGACGGCGACCCAGCAGGCCCAGCAGGCGGTCCAATCCGACGGCGCACAGTTCATCAGCGGCTGTATCTCGAGTTCGGCCGCGCTCGCGATCAACAGTTTCGCCGCCGATAACGAAGTCGTCTACACGCCCGGCGCGGCGGATATTTCGATCACCGGCGAGAACTGCAACGAGTACGTGTTTCGGTTCGAGACGAACACCGCACAGATCGCGGCGGTGATGTCTCAGTGGACCGCCGACGAACTCGGCGATCGGATCGTCTATCACATCGCGGATTACGCCTACGGCGAGTCGGTACTGAACGAAGTCGAGACGCGAATGGAGTCGATCAGCGACTCCTACGAGCGGGTCGGCGTCACCCGGTCGGATCAGGGCTCGACGAACTTCGAGGCGTTCATCAGTCAGATCTCGAATGTCAGCGACGAAGCCGATGCGCTCGTCGTGGGGATGACCGGATCCGACCTCGCGATTTTTCTCTCGCAGGCCAGTTCGCGCGGCCTTCCGGACGAGATCCCCATCGTGACGACGACCGGATCGTTCCGGGCCGTGCGAGCGGGCGGTGGAGAGGGCGTGTACAACACCTACAGTGGTGTTCGATACGTTCCAGAGATCGAAACCGGAGACAATCAGGCGTTCGTCGAGGCCTACGAAAGCGAGTACGACGCCCCGCCGGACAACTTCTCGCGCGTCGGCTACGAATCGATCCGCATGGTCGCCAACGGCATCCGTGAGGCGGGGTCGCGCGATCCCACGACGGTCAGGGAGTCGCTCTCGGGCATGGAACACGACACGATCTTCGGCCCCAACCGGTTCCGGGAGTGCGACCAGCAGGCGATGAATCCGGTCTGGATGGGCGAGTGCGTCGAACCGGACTCGGGGGAGCTCGCCGACGTCGAACTCCTAACCCAACTCTCCGGCGAAGAGGCCGCACCCGACTGCGGGGAAACCGGCTGTGAACTGTAACGCGCTCATGACGAACACCGCTCGATAACCAATGGTCGCTGGAATCTTACAACAACTGGTGGACGGGTTGACGATCGGCGTGGTATACGTCCTCTTAGCCGCCGGCCTGTCGGTCATCTTCGGCGTCATGCACGTCATCAACTTCGCTCACGGCGAACTGTTCGCGCTGGGAGCGTACTTCGCCCTGGCGCTGATCGCGCCGTTCGGTGGAACGGCGTTTTTCGCCGCGTTGTTCGTCGCACCGCTGCTCGTCGGTATCCTCGGCGTTGCGATCGAACGGTTTACGGTGCGACCGTTGTACGGACGGAACCCGCTGTACCACATTCTGTTGACGTTCGGGCTGGTGCTGGTCATCAACGACCTGATTTACCTGATCTGGGAGCCCGGCAACGTCAATCTCCCGACCCCGGCGATCCTCTCAGGAACGATCGATGTCGTCGGACTCAACGCCAGCGTGTACAACGTATTCGTCATCGTCTTCGGCGCCGCGATGGCGCTCTCCGTCTGGGCGATGCTCGAGCACACGAAGTACGGTCTGATCATTCGCGCGGGTTCCCAGGACCGGCAGATGGTCCGGAACCTCGGCATCGATATCGACCGCTACTACTCGCTGGTCTTCGGAATGGGGGCGGCGCTCGCCGCCGTCGCCGGGATCATCCTCGGCGGCTACCAAACGGTCAGCCCCGAGATGGGGATGTCGGTCATCATTCCGGCGTTCGTCATCGTCGTCCTCGGCGGCCTGGGCAGCTTCAAGGGGGCCGTCGCCGGCGGACTCCTCGTCGGCATCATTCAGACGCTCCTGCGGACGTACGCGCCGATCCTCGAGGGAACGGTGATCTTCCTGCTGATGATCGGTATTCTCCTCGTCCGGCCCCGCGGACTGTTCGGCGTCGAGATGGAAGAAGAGGGCGGCGAACTGCTGACCGGGTCCGGCGGCGTCCTCGACGATCGGACCCGCAAGTGGGTCGGACTCGCGGCGGTCGGGCTACTCGCCCTGCTCCCGCTCGGGGCGGGGACGTTCTATTCGACGTATACGGTCACGCTCGCGATCGAGATCCTCGTCTGGGCGCTGTTCGCGCTCAGTCTGGACTTCGTGATGGGGTACACCGGACTGGTCTCGCTCGGTCACGCGCTGTTCTACGGGCTCGGCGCGTACGCCGTCGCGATCGCGTTACTACACGTGAGTCAGTCGGCGTTCGTCGCGATCGGCCTCGCGATCGTCATTTCCGCAGCCATCGCGTGGGTCGTCGGCTACCTCTCGATCCGCGTCTCCGGCGTCTACTTCGCGATGATCACCCTCGCTTTCGCCGAACTGTTCTACAACATGTTGTACCGACTCGAGATCACCGGCGGCTCCGAGGGGCTGTTCGGCATCTCGACGTACTACGGGATCGCCGGGGTGGGAATCGCGCTCGACGAGATCGGACTCTTCCTCGGTCCGGTCGCCCTGACCGGGCAGTCGCTGTTCTACTACATCGCGCTGGCAGCCCTGATCGGGTCGTTCCTCCTCACCCGACGAATGCTCAACTCGCCGTTCGGGTCGGTCCTCAAGTCGATCCGCGAGAACGAACAGCGAGCGACGTTCCTCGGCTACGAGACGACGCGGTACAAACGCCGCGCGTTCGTTGTCAGCGGGGCGCTGGCCGGTCTGGCCGGCGGACTCTTCACGCTCAACTCGGGGTACGCGGCGCCGTCGTTCGCCTACTGGCTCCACTCCGGCGAGGTGATCGTGATGGTCATCCTCGGCGGGATGGGGACGCTCTACGGACCGATCGTCGGATCGACCGTGTTCTTCGGCCTCGAGGAGATCCTCACCGGCTTCACGCCGCGGTGGCGACTGGTGCTCGGGACGATTTTCCTCCTGTTCGTGATCTTCCTCCCGCGCGGACTGGTCTCGCTTCCGGCGCGGCTCAAACCCCTCGTGACGAGGGACTCCGGTCCGGGTGCAGAACCGGCGCCGGACGACTCGCACATGAGAGGTGACGACTGATGGCTACGGAACCGGTCGAAACGGACGAGCGAGTCGCGGACGAGACGATCCTCCGAACGGACGAGTTGGTCAAGAAATTCGGGCAGTTCACCGCGACCGATCGCGTCGATCTGACGGTCGAACGCGGCGAGTTCCGCAGTATCATCGGCCCGAACGGCGCGGGAAAGACCACGCTGTTCAACCTCGTCACCGGCGCACTGCCAGTCACCGACGGGCGGATCTACTTCGACGGCGAGGATATCACGATGCTCTCGCCAGCGGAACGCGTCCGCCGCGGCATCGGCCGCTCGTTCCAGATCTCGAATATCTTCGGCGGACTCAGCGTCCGCGAGAACGTCAGGTTGGCGGCCCAGTCGACCGACCGCGATCGGTACGGGTTCGTCGAATCGCTGTTCAAACCGACTGACCGGTACAAGGGGATGAACGACCGGACCGACCGGATCCTCGAGCGCATCGGACTGAGCGACGTCGCCGACGAGGAGGCGAACGCGCTCGCGTACGGCGACAAGCGACGCCTCGAGATCGGCGTCGTCCTCGCGACCGAACCCGACCTGGTGCTGTTCGACGAGCCGACCGCCGGCATGAGCGTCGAGGAGACCCAGGAGACGATCAAACTGATCGAAGACGTGCTGGTCGACCAGACGTTGCTGCTCATCGAACACGACATCGAACTCGTCATGGAACTCTCTAACCGCATCACCGTGTTGAATCGCGGGCAGATCCTCGCGGAGGGGACGCCCGACGAAATCGCCGCGAATCAGGACGTCCAGGACGCCTATCTCGGGGGGATGATGGAATGAGCGCCGAACCGCTGCTCTCGGTCGACGCGATCGATGCGGGATACGGGGACACGCAGGTGCTTCGCGAGCTATCGCTCTCGATTGACGAAGGCGAGATCGTCTCGCTGGTGGGCCGCAACGGCGCCGGCAAGACGACGACGCTGCGGACGATCATGGGCATTCTCACTCCGACGAGCGGCGCCGTCCGCTATCGAGGCGAGGATATTTCGACGCTCGACGCGACGGAGACGGTCACGCGCGGGCTCGCGCTCGTCCCCGAGGAGCGCCAGATCTTCCCCGAACTGACCGTTCAGGAGAACCTGCAGATCGCCGACTACGGCGGCGCCTCGGACGTCGATTCGCTGTCGATCGAGGAAGCCCTCGAGATGTTCGAGAACCTGAACGCGCGGACGGAGAACGCCGGCTCGTCCCTGTCCGGCGGCGAACAGCAGATGTTGGCAATCGCCCGCGCGCTCGTCGGCGGCGCCGATCTCATCCTGCTCGACGAGCCGACTGAGGGGCTCGCGCCGTACATCGTTCAGGACGTGATGGACATCGTTCGCGAACTCAACGACCGGGGTATCACCGTCTTGCTCGTCGAGCAGAACGTCCACGTCTGCCTCGAGCTCGCGGACCGGAACTACGTCATCAACCAGGGCGAGATCGTCTACGAGGGGACCGCCGAGGATCTCGAGGCGAACGACGAGATCCTCGATCGGTATCTAGGCGTCACCGCGTAATCGACGTGCGGACGCGCTTTCTACGGAGATACGTCCACAGCGATTTCGTCTCGTCGGCCTCGAGTCGACGGCCAGTCACGGTTTGTAGACGCGTCCTCGAAACGTCGCGATTCGATCGTCGGCCCCGTCCGTGACGACGACCTCGTACTCGGCCGTCCGACCGCCGCCATGGGTCTCCGCCGCGGTCGCGGTGAGGACAGTGCCGACCTCGACGGCTTCGAGGTACGAGACGTTCGTCTCCAGTGCGACCGCGGTCTCCCCGTAGGAGTTCGACGCCGCGGCGAAGGCCGCGTCGGCCAGCGAGTAGATCGCCCCGCCGTGGGGCGTGCCGTGGAAGTTCGTCAACTCCTCGCTCACTTCGAGGCGGGTGCTCGCGGCTCCCGGCTCGAGGTCGACGAGTTCGATTCCGAGGGTCTCGCAGTAGGCGTCGCTCTCGATGCGCCGGCGAACCGTTTCGATGTCTGCCATACGGTATCACACCGATACGGAGGTAAAAGTATCTAGCGGCGGACTCTCAGCTGAAGATCTGGCGAAACAGCGCCGCCTCGCCGCGTCGGAGCCGCTCGAGAAACGCCGATTTGCTGATCCCGAGCTCGTCGGCGACCGCCTCCGACGAGGCGTTCCGGGGGATGGTGAAGTACCCCATCTCGAGGGCCGTCCGAAGACACTCCTCTTGGGCCGGCGTGAGGTCCCATCGGTGACCGGGGGATTCCTTCGCTTCGGCCTGCAGAGGATAGACGCGCTCGAGCGTGACCCCGACGGTCTCGCCGGCGGCCTCCATGACGCCCTTGAGGACGTCGCGACCGACGACCGCGCCGAAAATCATCGCTGCGCCGTCGCGGTATCGCAGCGTCTCGACGATGAGTCCGCCGTCGATCAGTCGGTGGACGACACAGGGCTCTTTCGACAGGCAGCGGTACCGATAGCGCCCGTCTGTCCGCGAGACGTGCAGGTACGAGATTCGGTCGTCGTCGTCGAGTAATTGAGTGAGCCGGTCGCTCTTGGGCGAACTGAACTGGAGGAGATCGTAGCCGTCGCTGCGGTGCTGTGGCGGCTGCGCACCGATCTCGACGTCGACTTCCCGCGTCGCCTCCGCAAGCGGACAATCGTCGTTCTGAACGCGGAATTCGACCGCGAGACATTCGTCGATCATACCGAGATATGTTCCCCGTTACCACCCACCAGTATTTAAAACCGCGTTATACGGCGGTTAACCCCTAAGGGTCTATCCAGCGTTCATTCGGATGAAACGATGGACCTGGAAACAGCGAAAGAACGCGCGGGGCCGCGGGAGTTCAGCCCCGCCGACGGCCTCCCCGAGGAGTACCGGAAAGCGGCCACGCGGATGATCGAGTTCCACGCGAACAGCGAGATCATGGGCGCGTACCTCGAGCGCCCGTTCATCCGCCAGGCGCCGAGCATCGATCGCAAGCTGGCGTTCTCCGCGAAGGTGCAAGACGAGATCGGCCACGGACAGCTGCTCTACCGCGCCGCCGAGTCGCTGGGCGTCAAGACGCGCGAGGAGATGTTAGACGACCTCGCGAACGGCGACGGGAAGTTCTTGAACTGCTTCCACTATCCGATGGAGAACTGGGTCGAGACGCCGATGATCGCCTTCTTCGTCGACGGCGCGGCGATGCGTCGTCAGGCGACGCTCCGACGGACCAGCTGGGAGCCGTACGCCCACGCGATGGACAAGGTATGTTTCGAGGAGGGGTTCCACGTCAAACACGGCGAGGACATCCTCGCGGAACTCATGTCGGGGTCGAAGAAGGAACAGCGGATGACTCAAGAGGCCTTCGAGGAGTGGTGGCCCCGCATCATCCAGTTCTTCGGTCCGACCGACGACAAGAGCACCCACCACGACTTCGCGGCCTCGGTGGGGCTCAAACAGCAGTCCAACGACCAACTGCGCAACGCGTTCCTCGATCAGTACATCCCCAAGGCCCGAAAGTACGGCCTCGAGATCCCCGACGAGCCCCGGATTCGCGAGCGGGACGACGTCACCTACGAGGTCGCGGAGGACGATCTCGACTGGGATGAGTTCTTCACGATCGCAAAGAACGACTACGAACCCGGTCTGGATCAGATCAACGGCCGCAAGGCCGCACAGGAGGCCGTTCAGTGGGTCCGTGACGCGATCGAAGGAGACGCTTCCGCCGCCGGCGGCCACGCGCCGCAGGCGGCCGACTGACCATGATTTGGGAAGTATTCCGCCAGGAGAAAACCGGCCGGTATCACACGCACTGCGGCAACGTCCACGCGTCGGACCGCGAGATGGCCAAGCAGTTCGCGGCCATCCAACACGGTCGGCGCAAGCCGACCAACAGCCTCTGGGTCGTCCCACGGGAAGAGATCGGCGAGATCGACTCCGAAGACGTCGCGTTCGGCGGGACGACCGACAAGAGCTACCGGTGGGCGACCGCGTACAACACGACCGGGAAAGACGCGAGCGAGGTCGTCGAGTCCGAAGACGAACAGGCGACCGCCGAACGACAGCGGGGTGACGACTGATGGCGGCGAACCTCGAGAACCCCGACGAACTCGACGAGCGCGAGCGGACGGCTCTCGAGACGCTGCTGAAGCGGCTGGCCGACGACGAGTTCGTGCTGGCCGAGCGCTACACCGAGTGGCAGGTTCGCGCGCCCAGCCTCGAGTCGGACCTCGCGCTGGCGAACAACGCCCAGGACGAACTCGGCCACGCCCGCCTGTGGTACGACGTCCTCGGCGACATCGGCCTCGAGGAGCGAGACCTCGTCTACGAGCGCGATCCCGGCGACTTCCGGCACAGTACGCTGGTCGAACTCCCCTACGAGGAGGGCGACTGGGCCGACGCCGTCCTCCGATCGTACCTCTACGACGTCGCCGAGGACCTCCGGCTCGAGGCGCTCGTCGACTCCGCGCACCCGAAGATCGCCGACCGCGTCGGCAAGATCCGAAGCGAGGAGGAGTACCACCTCGAGCACGCCCAGAACTGGCTGGAGCGGCTCGCCGACGGCGGCGAGGGTCGCGAACGCCTGCAGGACGCGCTTGATCGGCTGTTCCCGTACGCGTTTACGCTCTTCGAACCCGTCGATCCCGACGTCGAAGACGATATCGTCGACCTCGGGCTTCGCGACGCGACCCTCGAGGAACTCGGCGAAGAGTGGCTGTCGATCGTCGTCCCGTACCTCGAGTCGCTCGACCTCGAGCTACCGGTGGACGGGCGCGCGGGCGGCGATACCGACGAGTTCGCGTTCGAAGTGACCGAGGACATGCTCCCCGAGGAGCGCGGTCGCGACGGGACCCACACCGACGCGTGGTTCGACCTCTACGATGAATTCACCCACACCTACCGCGAACTCGGGCGCACCGAGACGACCAGAATCATGGACAAACCAGAGTAATGAGTAGCAATATTCCGGACGACACCGACGCCACGCCCTGTGCCTACACCGACTACCGCGAGGGGGAGTCGACGGCCGACCTCCCCGCGACCGGCGACGACGCGACCGGCCTCGCGGCCGACGTGTGGGACGTCCTCTACGGGATCGAAGACCCCGAGATGCCGATCAGCATCGTCGATCTCGGACTGCTCTACGGCGTCGACGTCGCCGACGGGATCGCGACCGTCGACATGACGCTGACGTACTCGGGTTGTCCCGCTCGAGACATGCTCACAGAGGAGGTCAAAGCCGCGGTCGCCGCCGTCGACGGCGTCGAGGACGTCGAGTTGCGACTCGTCTGGAGTCCGGAGTGGACCGTCGAGATGGTGACCGACCAAGGCAAAAACGACCTCAGGGAGTTCGGACTCAGCATATGAGACGGGATCTCGATCCGAGCGTCACGACCAGCGGAGCGGCGGAGGGCGCCGAGTGTCCCTACTGCGAGTCGACGGATACCATCCGCGAACACCCGAAAGGACCGTCGCTCTGCCGGTCGATGCACTACTGCAACAGTTGCGAGCAACCGTTCGAGAAGTTCGAGTAATCGGTCCTCGAAAGCGTTGGCGAGCGAAGGATTTTGGTATTCGATACCGTGATCAACTGCAAGATCCATGTCAGAGACTATCCAGCACACTCGTCGGGAGGAGCTGCGGGAACTGCAATCCGAACGACTCCGCGACATCGTCGCGTACGTCTACGATAACGTCCCCTTTTACCGAAAGGCCCTGGACCAGGCCGGCGTCGCGCCGTCGGATCTCGAGCAGATCGACGACGTCCGGACGCTCCCGTTCACGACGAAAGAGGACTTCCGCGACGAGTATCCCGACAGCCTCTTCGCCGTCGACGACGCCGACATCCGACGCATTCACGCCTCCTCGGGCACGACGGGCAAACCCAAGATCGTCGCCTACACTGAGAACGACCTCGAGCTATGGGACGAGGTGATGGCGCGGTCGATGGACGCCGCAGGCCTCGATCCGGGCGAGACGTTTCAGAACGCCTACGGCTACGGGCTCTTTACCGGCGGGCTCGGCTTTCACGGCGGCGCCGAAACGTTCGGGGCGACGGTGATCCCCGCAAGCGGCGGGAACACCCAGCGCCAGGTCGAACTCGCGCGCGACCTCGAGAGCGATGCGATCGGCTGTACGCCGTCGTACGCGCTCTACTTCGCTGAGACCGCCGCGGAGATGGGCGTCGATCCGCGCGAACTGCCGCTCTCGACGGTGCTCTACGGCGCCGAACCCTGTACGGAACCGATGCGCGAGGAGATCGAAGAGCGCCTCGATGCGACCGGTATCGAGAACTACGGGCTCTCCGAACTGATCGGTCCGGGCGTCGCCGTCGAGTGCCACGAGGCCCAGGACGGGATGCACATCTGGGAGGATCACTTCTATCCTGAGGTCGTCGATCCCCGCACCGGCGAGGTCCTCCCGGAGGGCGAGGAGGGCGAACTCGTGCTCACGTCGCTCACGAAGGAGGCCCTACCCGTGCTCCGCTACCGCACCGGCGACCTCACCACGCTCACCACCGAGGAGTGTGCGTGTGGACGCACGATGGTTCGAATGGACGGCGTCACCGGCCGCGCAGATGACCTCATCATCGTGCGCGGCGTCAACCTCTACCCGAGTCAGATCGAAGCCGTCGTCCTCGAGTTTGAGGCGGTCGCGCCCTACTACCGCATCGATCTCGATCGCGAAGAGAACCTCGACACCCTCGAGCTCACGATCGAACTGGAAGACGGATTCGACGGCGACCGCGACCGGCTCAGAAGCGAGATCCTCGAGCGACTCCAGAACGCGCTGTCGTTCACTCCCGATGAACTCGAGTTGGTCGAGTCCGGAACCCTCGAGCGAACGGAGGTCGGGAAGGTGAAACGCGTCTACGACCACCGCTGAAGCGGACCGCGTCCGCCGCCGGCGCCGAGCGCGTCCCGATGGACGTCACCGACTCCACTTTTAATACGGTTCGTGAGACAGTACCGTGCATGGATATCGAAGCCTTCTTCGAGGGCATGCCGTTCGCCTCCCTGCTCGGGATCGACGTTACCGATTGCGAGGACGGCCACGCCGAGGGCCGCCTCGAGATGAGCGAGGACCTCTCGTGGAACGAGGATCGGTTGATGGCACACGGCGGCGTCACGTTCACGCTCGCAGACACCGTCGGCGGCGCGGCACTGGTCTCGCTGGTCGAGCAACCCGTCCCGACGATCGATATGCGGATCGACTACCTCAACGCCGGCACCGGCGACCTCTATGCGGAGGCCGACGTCGTGCGCTGCGGGAGCGACGTCGGCGTCGTCGACGTTGACGTCTACGCCGAAGACGACGGGGAGTCTTCCGAAGACGGCGACGCCGTCGGGACGCACATCGCCAACGCGCGCGGGGTCTACAAGACCGGCTGATCGCCGGGCGTTCCCTCCGCACTTCGTTTCGTCACGTCCGGCTGTCGATCCAGCCGGCCGGCCGTTCTACTCGAGTTCCGGAGCGACGTCCTCGCCGAGCCGATGGACACAGTCGATCATCTCGTCGGTGTCGACGCCCGGGTAGTACGTCCGGAGGATGAAGTGAACGTCGTCGCCGAGCCCCTCGCGATACCGCTCGAGTTCCTCGACGACCTGTTCCGGCGTGCCGAAGATGGCCTGCTCTTTCAGTTCCCGCTTGCGCTCGACCTCGAGTTCGTCGACGGACTCGCCGGAGAAGATCTCCGCGTACCGCCGCTGGAGATAGAAGTAGCCGTCCCGCATCGCCTCCCAGGCGTCTTCGCGGGAGTCGCCGACCCAGCCGTGCTGGAGGACGTAGATCGTGAAGTCGTCCTCGAGGCCCTCCTCCTCCTCCCGGACGCGGCGGATGTCCTCGACGCGCTTGCGGACGCCCTCGACCGAGAGCGCTGAGGGGGCACACCACGCGTCGCCGATCCGAGCCGCCCGACGGACGGCCGGCTTCGCGCCGCCGCCGAGCATGATCGGGACCGTTCCGTCGACGGGCTTCGGTGTGACCGAGATGTCCGTCGGCACGTCGTGAAACGTGGAGTCGTAGCCGAGATCGCCCTCGCTCCAGGCGCCCCGGAGGAACGGCACGAGATCGGCGAGGCGCTCGGCCCGTTCGTCCCGCGGGACGTCGAAAACGTCGAACTCGTGCGGGTTCGATCCGATCGCGAGTCCCAGCGTCAGTCGGCCCTCGGAGAGGAGGTCGACGGTCGCGGCGTCCTCCGCGAGCCTGATCGGATCGTACAGCGGCCCGAGCGCGACGCAGCTCCCGATCTCGAGGTCGTCCGTCTCGGCGGCCATCGCCCCGAGCGCGGGCATCGTTCCCGAGAGGTAGCCGTCCTCGGCGAAGTGGTGTTCCGAGACCCACGCGCTGTCGAGTCCCGCGGCCTCGATTTCGCGGGTCAACGCGAGTACCTCGTCGTACAGGTCGCTCGCCTCGCGGTCGTCGTCCGGCCGCTGCTGGGCGGTGAACAGGCCCGTCCCGAGTTTCATATGCCCGATATCACGTGGAATCGGCTTAATTGTTGGTGAGCCAGCAACTGGTTGTGTACCGGTTTGGATTCGTTCGTTGCGTCGCCGATGTGACCACCGCGAAAGCCCCTGGCACGCTCGACCCTCCGGGGCTTGCTGCGGTCCTCGCTTCGCTGTGGTCCTTACTGCGCCCGGGAGGGATCGACCGCGCCAGCCCCTTTCCTTCCCACCCGTATCGACTGGTCGGGCAGGCCACCGCGGATGGGATTGTGGTGTTCTCGAGCCATTCGTTCTCGAAACGAACGACTCACGCTTCTGTTCATAGATCACACGACGAAAACACCCGTTCCGGTGCGACTAGTGATCGATGACGGTGATCTCCTCGACCGGCCACTGGCTCAGGATTTCGACGCCGTTCTCGCGGACGACGACCATCTCCTCGACGCGAACGCCCTGCCGACCGGCCGGCTCCTGGGTTTCGACGGCCATCGTCATCCCCTCCTCGATCTCGATGGGGTAGTCGGGCGAGAGGCCGCGCCAGACCAGCGGCACCTCGTACAGCTGGAGTCCGAGCCCGTGGGCCCAGTGGTTCGTCGTCAGCTGCCAGTGCTCGTCGGCGTCGTAATAGTCGGCGTGCTCGCCCTCCATGTCCGGGAACCCCTCGGCGATCTCGTCGGTCGTCGCGCCGGGTTCGATTCGCTCGAGCACGTCGTAGAGGTTGTCTCGAGCCGTCTCGTACGCCTTCCGCTGCTCGTCGGTCGGCTCGCCTATCGAGAAGGTCCGGTAGTAACACGACCGGTAGCCGAGGTAGCCGATATTATAGAAATCGGCGTAGACGAGATCCCCCGGCCGGATCGCCCGGTCGGTCGTGTTCGCCTGGTGTTTCGGCCACGTGTTCGGCCCGGAGGTGAGGTAGCCGCCGCCGACGAACGCGCCGTGGCGCCACAGTTCGCGGACGGCCTCGCCCCACACTTCTGTCTCGCGCATTCCCGGCTTCGCGGCGTCTTTGATCGTCTGGAATCCCGCTTCGCAGATCGACGCGACCATCCGCAGACACTCGATCTCGTCTTCGGTCTTGACCTTTCGGGCGTCCTCCATGATCGCGTTGCAGGCCTCGACGTCGGTCTCGAGACCGCGATCCTCGAGGGCCTCGAGCAGTCCTCGGTTGCCGACGTCGACGCCAAGTTTCTCGTCGGCGACGCCGTACTCCTCCATGGCCTCGTAGACCGTCTCGGCCATCGTCGAGAGCAGGAACTGCCGAGCCGACGGGCTACCCGAGGCCCGCGGAACGTTCCCGAGTCCCGGACAGGCGTAGCGGACGTCGTGCAGCCAGGGGCAGTTGAACCGCTGATTGCTCGCGTGGTCGGCAGTGTCCCAGTGGACGATGTCGCCGTTCTCGGTCAGGAGCGTGTAGTGGTCTGCGCCGCTGCCGCCGGTCATCGCCAGTCCGGTGACGTACCGGATGTTGGGGTCCGAAACGAGCAGCATCGCGCCGAGATCCGTCTCCCGGAGGCGCTCGAGGGCTCGTTCTTTTCGAGTTTCTCGAAGTCGCTGCGTGTCGATCCGTTGCTCCCAGTCGACGGCCTGCGTGCCGCGCGTTCCCTCCATGAAGTCGCGCTCGTAGAACGTCATGCGGTGACGTATCACTGCGACTCACTAAATCGTACCGCTGGCGGCGATCGGCGACGGCCACCGGGCTATAAGATCAATCGCGTGCTACGAACGAGCATGCCAATCCCCGGCTACGATCCCGAAGACATCGACGAACAGCTCGAGGCGCGTCTCGACGACGGCGAGATCGAGCGCAAACTGAGCGACTCGGAACTCGAAGCGTATCGCGGCGGCGACGCAAACCTGATCGACTTCCTCGACGAGGCGGAGATCGAGCGGGTCCTCGAGCGCGGGGACGGGTCAAACTGAGTCAAAATCGACGAATACGGTGGACTAGACTGGGTCGAGACTCGCTTCGTCGCGCAAGACGTTGATGTACTTCCGGAAGCCCGACTCGAGATCGTACTGGACCTCGTACTCGAGATCCTCTTGAGCTTTCGTCATATCGAGGTTCTGCGTCCAGGGGAGTTCGCCGTCGTCGGAGACGTCGACGTCGGCGTCTGGCACGATCGATTCGACGGTCTCTGCGGCTTCGCGGACCGTCGCGAGCACGCCGCGGACGTTGTAGACTCGCTGCGTCAAGTCGTCTTCGGGCGTGAACGCCGCCTTCCGGAACGCCTGGGCGATGTCCTCGACGTGCTGCCAGTCGATCGCCTGATCACCGTACTCGACGCTGTAGGACTCTCCGAGGGCGGGTTTCTCGATGATGTTTGCGAGAAACGCCGAGCCGCCGGTCTCGCGGTAGGGGCCGTAGGCGACCGTCGGCCGGAGCGCGACGTGGTCGAGGCCGTAGTCCTCGTAGTAGACCCGGGCCTGGTGTTCGTTGTACTCCTTGGTCGCGCCGTAGAGCGTGTCCGGATAGACGAGTTCGTCTTCGTCGATCCACTCCGCGTCGTAGTTGTGCGGCGGGGCGTAGACCGCCGCCGAGGACGCCCACGCGACGCGCTCGATCTGATCGTCCAGCGTGCGTGCGGCCTCGAAGACGTTGTTCGTCCCCATGACGTTCACGTTGGCGGCCGCGCGCGGATTCTCGCGCGCCGTCGTCGTCAGCAGCGCCGCGAGGTGGATGATGTGGGTCGTTCCCGTCTCCTTGACCGCACGGATCACGTCGGTCGACTCGGAGACGTCGCCGCGTCGAACCTCGACGTCGTCGGCGACGCCGAGTTTCTCGAGGATTTCCGTGTCCGTCGAGAGGTCGTACGCGACGACGTCGTGGCCGTGTTCGAGCAGGTCCTGTACTACGTAGGAACCGATGAAGCCGGTTCCGCCGGTTACCAGTACGGTAGCGTCGGTGTCGTTCATGTGTCTGTAATATGTCGATGGTTCACGTATAGGTTGGTGATCGTTCGGGTCGGCCGCGTGGGCAGCCGTTAGGCGTCATCACTCGTGGAGCCCCCCGACCGACTCGTAAAACGAAGAAGCCAGCGTGTCGGCCATGTCCTCCTCGCGGTCGATTCGCACGTCGATGACGTGAGGGACGTCGGCCGCCTTGCCGTCCTCGAGCGCCGCGGCGAACGCCTCGGGGTCGGTCGTGCGCGTCCCGACGGCGCCGAAGGCCTCGGCGGCTTTCACGAAGTCCGTGTCGTGGAATTCGACGCCGGCGATGTCGCCGTCCTCGCTCTGCATCTGTCGGACCATCCCGAGGCTGGTGTCGTTGAGGACGACGAACGTGGGCGCGACGCCGTATTCGACGGCGGTCTCGACGCTGTTCATCGTCATCGAGAAGCCGCCGTCACCGGCGACCGCGACGACGTCCTTGTCCGTCGTCAGCGCCGCCGACACCGCGGCCGGATTCGCCCATCCCATCCCCCCGACGCCGCCGCTCCCGAAGTAGGTGCGGACGGCCGGGGTCTGCAGGTAGTACAACAGCCAGAACCGGTTGTTGCCGGAGTCGGCGGTGACGATCGTCTCCTCGTCGACGACCGCTTCGATCTCCGTGACGGCGCGCTGGGGTTTGATCGGCGTCGAGTCGTCCTCGCACTCGGGGGCGGTAAACCACTCTTCGGCCGTCGCCGCGCGTTCCATCGCCCAGTCGTTCGACGCGTCGCCGGCGTCGGCGAGCGCGGCGAGACTCTCTTTCGCGTCGCCGATGAGGCCGACGTCGGCGGGGTAGACCCAGCCCGCGTTGCGCGCGTCGACGTCCGCGTGGACGATCGTCTGCTCGTCCGGCCGGATGAACTCCGGTGCCTGCCAGTTCGTGTCCATCGGGTTCAGCCGACAGCCGGAGACAAGCAACGTATCGGCCTCGCTGACGACCTGATTCGCACCTTCGTGCCCGAACGACCCTATGACGCCGGCGGCGCGGTCGTCGGTCTCGGGATAGGTCGATTTGCCGAGATACGAGGTGACGACGACGCAGTCGTACGCCTCGGCGACCGCCGCGAGTTCGTCGTAGGCCTGTGCGGCGTGGACGCCGTTGCCCGCGACGATCACCGGCCGCTCCGCTCCCTCGAGCGCGTCGACGGCGTCGGCAACGTCCGACGCGGACGGCGCGGCGTCCCACGTCCGGGTTTGGGAAGCGGCGTCCCACGCGGTCGGCGTGGGATCATCGGGAACGTCGTCGGTGATCGCGTCGCCGTCCAGGATGATCGCGGTCGGACCGGGACGGCCGGCGACGGCGTGTTTGAACGCAAGCTGCGTCGAGCGCAGGGTTTCGACCGGCGTGCGCGGAAACCACCACTCCTTGGATACCCCGTCGAGGATCGAGGGGAGGCTGAACCCGCCGTAATCCCCGCGGGCTTGCTGGTACGGTGCTAGCGTCGAGTACTCGCCGCGCTCGGAAGCTTCGGTGAGCACGACCATCGGCGACGAGGACAGTCGCGCCTCCATCTGACCGATCATCCCGAGGCTGCCGATCCACGGCCCCTGTCCGGCGAGAACGCCCGGCTGTCCCGTGAACCGGCCGTAGGTCTCCGCCATGACGCTCGCCTCGCGCTCGTCGCGCGGTCTGACGAGGTCCACGTCGGATTCGGGAAGGTGATCGAGCAGTTCGATGACTCGGCCGCCCGGATAGCCAAAGACGTACTCGACGCCGAGGTCTTCGAGCGTCTCGACGAGTGCGGACGCGGTCGTCGTCATTCGTCGGCGTCCACGTGCACGGTCTCTTCGACGACCATTCGCGGCCCCGCGCCGGGTGCGGTGAACTCCGCGGCGTCGTCCATGACCTCCTGGCCGACGTCCGACTCGAACGCCTCGTTCATGGCCCGTCCGTCCTCGAACGCGAGCTCGAGGACGCCGTCGTACTCCGCGTCGTCGGGGTCCGTCGGAACGGACGTGCTGTACCGTTTCAGCCCGGGGAGTTCGCTGGCCATCTCAGTGTGGTCGCCCCGCCACCGTTCGACGAATTCGTCGTGGCTGTACTCGTCGTTACGGACAAGAAACTCGACCAATGTTATCATGCATCAATACTGTTGCCGTCCGCCGACTTTGTTCTACCGGTGCGGTATAATCCCGTTGATCACGGTGACCGTCCACACGCACCAAATAACTATGTGCGTCGGCCGTCGTTTCCACCGCATGTCCGAGATGCCAGCGATGCGCGTCGATCACGTCGGGATCGCCGTCGAATCGATCGACGACGCCGAAGCACTGCTGTTCGTCCTCGGCTGCGAGAAGATCCACGAGGAGTCCAGCGAGTACGGTGCGTTCACCTGGGCGACGTACGTCCTCGGCGACGCTTCCCGGCTCGAACTCATCGCCCCCGAGGACGGCTCGGAGTCGTTCCTGACCGACTTCCTCGAGCGACGCGGTTCCGGCCTCCACCACGTCACACTCGAGGTCGGCGACCTCGAGCAGACGGTCGACGTTCTGGAAACGTACGATGTCTCGGTCGTCGATCACGCTGCGTTCGATCACTGGAGCGAGGCGTTCGTCCCGCCGTCGAATCCGACCAGTGCGTTGCTCCAGTTCATGGAGTACCACGATGGCTACGCGGAGCACCGGGAGGCAGGCCACCGGTTGTTCGTCGGCGGCGAGTCGCTCTGAGGAAGCAGTGAGTCCGCGCTCGAGTGGTCGTATTCGACTGCCGCTATCGTGCGTACTGCACACAGCCCACACAATTTATGCCGCTGTACGGAAAACACGCCGGTGATGTACAAACACGTCGCGCTACTGGTTCGCCAGGACGGCCTATCCCACGACGAGTTCGTCGACTACTGGCGGGAGAACCACACCCCGATCGCCCGCGAGATCGAGGGAGTGGTTCGCTACCAGCAGGTGTTGCCGACCGAACCGGACCACGCCGAGTTCGACGGCCTGGCCGAACTCTACTTCGAGGACCTCGAGGCGCTCCACGACGCGCTGGGAAGCGAGGGCTCGCGCGATTACGATCCCGAGAAGGGGAAAGCGAAGGAGGCCCGCGAGGACGTCGACAACTTCCTCGCGGTCGAGGAGCGACCGCGGTTCATCGGCGAGGAGATCGTCCAGAAGGACGAGGTCGACGCCGATACCGACGGGTTCTACAAGCACTCCGCGTTTCTCGTCCGACAGGAGGGAATGAGCCACGAGGAGTTCGTCGATTACTGGCAGGAGAACCACACCCCGATCGCCCGCGAGATCGAGGGCGTCGTGAAGTACAACACGGTGATTCCGACCGATCCCGAGAACGCCGAGTTCGACGGCGTCGCCGAACTCTACTTCGAGGACCTCGAGAAACTGTACGACGCGCTGGGCAGCGAGGGCTCGCGCGACTACGACCCCGAGAACGGGAAGGCGAAGGAAGCCCGCAAGGACGTCGACAACTTCCTCGCGATCGACGAGCGGCCTCGGTTCATCGGCCGCGAGCGCCTCGTTAAGGCCGAGGAGTGATCGCATGTCTAACACCGACCGCGACTTCGAGAGTCAGGTCCGCGACGCGCTTCCCGAACTCGAGCGGATCGACGACGACGACCTGCGCGAACGGGTCGTCGAAGCGTGGGTGCTCGGGTTAGAGCGCGGCGGTTGGCGAGACGTCGAGGACATCCCCTACGCCTGGAACATCCACGAGGTCACGAACGTCGAACACGTTCGCGGCGTCGCGCGTATCGCGCTCGAGACCGCCCGCGAACAGCGGGCGTTCCACGGCGCCGACCCCGACGTCGACGTGATCGTCGCCGCGTGTCTCCTCCACGACGTCGGCAAGTGCTATGAGTACCCCGACTTCGTGGACGACGAACTGCTCGCCGACCCCAATCCGCGATACGTCAGTGAGGAGATCCCCCACTCCATCTCGGGGTACGCCCTCGCCCACGAGGTCGGCTGTCCGCTCGCCGTGCAACGCGCGATCCCGCACTTCCTCGGCGAGGTCCCCACGCGCACGCTCGAGGCCGAACTCGTCAAGAGCGCGAATTCCGCGTCGTCGAACGCCATCACGCAGGCGACGATGGGGATCACGCTCCAGGAGTGGGTCGAGAAGTACTCCCAGACCTCGTAGTCGTTCGACCGCCCCGGCGCGGGTTCGCCGAATCGAACCGGGAGGCGTTCGAACAGCGGGAACAGCTTTTTGCCGATTCATCACGATTGCCAACGCATGGTAAGCGAATCCCAACACAGGCCGGTCGAAACCGTCGAGACGGCCTTCGACATCGTCGACGTGCTCAAACGCGACGACGGCGCCGGGATCACCGACATCGCCGACGAACTCGGCCTCGCGAAGAGTACGGTTCACCGGCACGTGAAAACACTCGAGTCGCGGGGGCTGCTCGTCCGGGAGGGCGATGTCTACCGCATCAGTACGTGGTTCCTCGACTACGGCATTCACGTGCGCAACCGCCACCGGTTGTACGACGTCGCCAGACCCAAAGTCGACGAACTCGCCGCGGAAACCAACGAGAAAGTCTGGTGTGTGATCGAAGAGCGCGGAATGGGCGTCCACATCTACGGCGCCGAAGGACGACACTCCGTCAAGACCCACGCGCGGATCGGACAGCGGACGTATCTCCACCAGTTCGCCGCCGGCAAAGCCATCCTCGCGCACCTGCCCGACGACCGCATCGAGTCGATCCTCGAGGACTACGGCCTCGCCGCACAGACCGACCAGACGATCACCGAGCGCGACACGCTCTACGACCAGCTCGCGACGATCCGCGACAGAGGATACGCGTTCAACCGCGAGGAATCGGTCATCGGCGTCCACGCCGTCGGCGCCCCGATCAGAAACGAGTCGGGGACGGCCATCGGCGCGATCAGCGTCGCCGGCCCCGCGAACCGACTCCGCGACGACCTGATGACCGAGGAACTTCCATCCCTCCTGCTCGGTGCGACCAACGAAGTGGAGATCAACCTCGCCCACTCGTAGCGGCCCATCGTCGCTCGCTCGTCCCAGCGCTCACCCTTACCCACTCGTCTCGTCACCGAACTCGGTCCAATCTCTCGTCACTGAACTCACCGACTCGTCTCCGTCGAACTCGCGCTCTCTCCCGCCGGTTCGACGCCGACTCATCGCTATCGCGTTCGAATCTTTCGAACGGCATTCCGCATACATCGATCTTCGATGTCAGATACTTCTCGTATTCGGCGTCTCGAGTGCTAGTTCCGAGATTCCGCCGTCAATCCCACGATCCAATCAACCTGGACTTACAGCAGTATCGGTGTAATATATTGCTGTGAGAGATGTCGGATTACAGAAGTACCATTGTAATTCAATTGGGCGCGTTCGCGACGGCGGTTGTTTCCGTAATTCGAACGAGAGTGGAGAAGTCGGTTCCCCGAGACCCGAGCAACTCGCTCGGTAGACACGAGTCGATAGGTAGCACTCCGTGGCAAGGCGATCGGATGGCGCGGACTGACGGCCCGCAGACGGCCGACGGACTACAGATCGAGGAACTCCTCGGCGTTCTCCCAGAGGATTTTCCGCTGGATTTCCTCGTCGAAGTCGAGGGCGGCGAACTGCTCGAGCCATGGTTCCGGCTCGAGCATCGGGTAGTCGGTCCCGAACATGACCTTGTCCGCGAGGAGGGACTTGGCGTACTGCAGCACCTGCTCGTCGATGTACCTCGGCATCCACCCCGAGAGATCCATGTAGACGTTGCCCTTCTGCTGGCAGATCGCGAGCTGTTCTTTCTCCCACGGGTAGGCGGGATGTGCGATAAGAATCTGGAGATCCGGGTAATCGGCCGCCACGTCGTCGATCAA